>JAGXNQ010000190.1 GCA_019894955.1 Promethearchaeota archaeon
CTTTAAACCATTAAAAACCTCATTAATTCCTTCAGTTATCGCCATTCGTTTCGCTACACTAATCGCAGCATATAATTCATTGACTGCTTTCTCAAAATTTCTTTGAGCGATATGCTGTAGGGATCTATCCCTCAGTAAGTTTATTCTTGTTTGACATGTCTTATTAATCAAATTCTTTATTTCTTCTACTTTCTGAGTTTTATCTTCAGTATCAGCCATTTTTTCTGAGATTTTAAGAGCTTTCTCAAAGATATCAATAGCTTCGTTAACGGTATTGACATCTTCCTCAAAAAATTCCTTTATAATTAATTCCTTTCCTTTATCCAAAATTGGCTTGATCCTCTCTAAGAATGTGGGATTTGTTGTCTTTGCTGCTATTGAATTGATTTCATTGATTTCCCCATCTTTCTGCGTTGATGGGAACATCTTATTTGCAATTTCCAATGCCACTTCAAATTTTTTAACACTTTCTTCAAATCGATTTTCTCCAAATAATTTTTCTCCCTCTTCCACTACCGGTTTAATTGAATTGATATGAATCTGATTAATCAGATTTTTTATATTAGCAATTTCATTTGATTTTAATTCAGATTCGAAGAATTTATCAGTAATATTTAGAGCTTCTTGGAAGGAATTTAGTGCTTCATCAACAATATTATCAACTTTTAATTTATTGCCTTGTTCTACTAATAACCGTGTTTGATTTAAATACGTCCTGTTAATGGCATTCTTTATATCCTCTAACTGTTTATGATTAGAATCATTAGCATGAAACTTTTCTGCTTGAACTAAGGTGTCTTTTAATAGACTAATGGCATTGTCATATCTATTATCATCACTTATTACTTTCGCTTTATAGATTGATTCATCAAATTTAGTTTTATTAATAAGGTAATTTATTTGCTCGATTTCATAATTTCGCATTTCTGTGTCTTCAATTTTATCCGCAATCCTCATAGTTTCTTCCAATGTTTGGAAAGCTTCTGTATAATTTTGATCATTAACATTTTCGCGCATTTTATCGACAAAATCAATTATTTCAATTGAATAGACTTGATCAATTTGTGAGCGTATACTGTTTAATTCGTCTTCTTTATCAACAAGTTCTTTTACTTTTGTTTCGACGAAATTTAGAGCTTCAAAATACTTTTCAATTGCTTTATTATATTTTTTAACATTCTTAAACGTGTTTCCTTCTTGCATTATTGAATTTAGTTTCTTCAAATCCTGTTTTCTAACCATATGGTATCGCCTTTAGTGAATTATTGTATTAATTAACTTATTTTACGTTAATCCTTAGAATTGATTGAAATATTTTAAACTTTTGCCCAATTACGAATAGAGTATCGTTTTACTGATATCATTAAGGTTTATGAATCAGTTTAGATTCTTCTTATGTAATTTTATTATTTTCATTTGAAAATGACTGAATGAATCGTGATTTCGAAAATTTATTTTAATGGACCTATTATAACAATGGAAGATAATCTCCCCACTGTCGAAGCTGTGGGTATTACAGGTGAGAAAATTGTAGCTCTTGGAACATTCGAAGAAGTTAAAACCCAAGTTGGAAATAATTATACTTTAGTTGATCTTAATGGTTTAACACTTCTTCCTGGTTTTATAGATTGCCATCTTCACCCAATTTTATTCGTATTTTATCAAGTAAGCCCCGATGTATCAGAAGTAACAAGCTTGCATGAACTCAAAAATGCTTTAAAAATGGCAGTTAAGGGGAAACCAAATGATAAATTAATCATTGCTTTAAACCTATCTGAAGAAAAATTAGAAGTTCCAGTCCTACCAACAAAATGGGATTTAGATGAAGCATGTCCTGATCATCCCGTATTTATTTTACGCTATGATGGTCATATAGGGATAGCAAATTCGGAGGCTCTAAAATTAGTAGGAATTGATGAGAATACATCGATACCAGAGGGAGGAGAAATCAGGAGAAATGAAAATGGTGAATTAACTGGAATAATTTCTGAAACCGCGGTTTCCCCAATATTATCTAAAGTATCATTTCCAGCCGGAAAAGAATTAGCTGATGCTGCTAAAAAAGCATTTAATTACTTGGCATCTCAAGGACTAACATCTCTTCACGGTATTCTTCATTCTGATGCGGGAGGAGAATTTGGCGATTTTGGTGTTGTTGAGATTCCATTACTTAAATCAATTCAATCATACATCTATCAAAATTGGTATGTAATGGTTAATACTGAGAGACCTAAGAAACTCAAGAGAATCAAAAAACCTCCTTTAGATGGAGGTAATGAAGAAAGCCAGTTTAAATTGGGTTGTTTTAAATTGTTTTTGGATGGTACTTTTGGAGCTAAGACTGCGTGTATGTTTGAACCTTTCACAGATGAACCTGGAATGTGTGGGTTTTGCGTGGTCGAAATGGACGATATATATGAAAAAATGAAAATTGCTCATGAAGAAGGTTTTCAAATCTGTATTCATGCTATAGGAGATAAAGGAAATCGCATTGCAGTTGACTTGTATAAAAAATTATTACTGGAATCACCCCGTGAAAATCATAGACATAGAATTGAGCACGCTTCAATGTTGACAACGGATGTTCTTGAGGATATGGCTAAATACAATATAATCGCTTCGTGTCAACCACAATTTATAAACTCAGAGTATGGTTGGTTAGAAAAACGCTTAGGTAGAGAACGTTGTAAATACACTTATCCAATGAAATCCATTATTGATGCTGGTGTTTTATTGATCTCTGGGTCTGATTGTCCCGTTGAAGATCCGAGTGTTATAATGGGTCTACACGCTCTGGTTAACCGCAATGATTTTATTCCCGATGAAAGAATAGACATGAAAGAAGCATTAAAAACATTCACGATTAACGCAGCATACGGGTCTTTTGAAGAAGATCTAAAAGGTAGCTTAAAGGTTGGGAAATTTGCCGATTTTGTAATACTAAATAATAACCCTTTAAAAATCCCAATTGACAAAATAAAAGAACTAAAAGTCACAGAAACAATTATTCGGGGAAATACAGTATTTAAAAAATAGGTAATTATTAATCAAGATGGATCTTCATTAATGAAATCCCTTATTAATTCATTAACGGTATCCGCTTCTTCCACAATAAAACCATGTCCCGTCTTTTCTATTATTTTTAATGTGGAATTTGGTATCTTATCGTTAAGTAATTCTGAGTGATGGAGACCAAGAATAATCCGATCTTCATTTCCAACTAATATTAAAGTAGGTTGAGAGATCTTAGATAATTGATCTCGAGTATCATGATCTCTTACTGCTGCACCTTGGTTAATAAAATCTTGCGGTCTAGTGGGGTCTTCCATGAAATTATTTTTCAAAATTTCATAAGTTTGAACATCAGTTTTCAACTTTTTTCTAAATGGTCTTGAATATAAAGCAGCGACTCGAACCTTAAACTTTTGTTCAAGTGTACTATTTGCCATTTCTTTTTGAGAATTGATAACACTCGAAGCCTCGCCATGATAAGCAGTGGTGGCACATAGAATCAGTTTTTTTACTATTTCGGGATATTTTAAGACAAATTGTTGTGCTATCATTCCTCCCATTGAAATTCCACAGATATTCACTTTTTCCTTAATTTCAAGATGATCCAAGAGTGCTTTTATATCATCGATGTACATAGTCATCGTATATGGATAATCTGGTCTTGAACTTTTACCAACACCTCTATTATGAAGTGTTATTATTCTCATTGTTTTACTAAAATATGGTATTTGAAATTCCCAACTATTTTTACTACCTAGACCACTGATCAATACTAATGGTTCTCCTTTTCCTTCTACAATATAATAAAACTCTAACCCATCATGTTTAAAATAAGCCAATATTTAATTCCTCTTTAAGATTTTATAATATTGAAAAATTTGTTATAGATTTCCTAATAATCCTTAATCAGTAAAGTACAAATGCTCATCGAAGCCAGTCTCGCTTATCAAATCTTGACCCAGTTTCTGTATAGCTTTCTTAGTAGGGTGTTGTAAAATTTTACGGGCTATATTTATAATTTTTGTCAACTTATCATCAGAAAAATCTTTAATGATGTTGTCATAACGTGAAAAATCAATTCCTGCTGTAAAAACACCAGCGTCACCGTGACCTGCGCTAGAAGATACTTGCCAATGCTCTACTTTCAATTCAATTTTAGATAGCAAAAGACTGGAAGCATACCATTCAAGCAATAATTCCATTCGTTTAGATTTACGTTTAGTTAATTTCAACATCTTAAGAGCGCGTTGCAATCGATCAGGATGCATTTGTAGGAATATCTTTTCTTGAAGCTCGCTCATCATTTCTCTGACATGATCTTTAATTTCACTAAGAATTTCTTTTACCTTTTGAGCTCTCTCATCAGTAATGTCTTCATGAATTGATTGCATATGACGTTCTATAGCTTCTTGAACACTTGGAGTTTGATCTACAGTAATGTTTTCATTTCCAGTTGGAGATTGTGTGGTTGATGCAGAGTTTTGACCTTGTGAAAGTTCAGCAGGCATGTTATATATTTCCTTTTGAGGAATATTGAATAAATCCCCTAATTTAGATGAATTACGGCGAACTTCATTAAACTTTTCTTGAATTTCTTGGCGAGAATAACCCATATTAATAAGATAAAATGCAGCACTAGTTAATTGATTCTCTAACGCATCTGATACGCTATAAGCCCCTCCCGTGCCTCCAAATTGCTGGCGCAAGTTTTCATCAGCAAGTAAGCTAATTTTTGCTTCATCAATTTCATCTAATTTAAGGGATGGTAACTTATCCAATACATGAT
>JAGXNQ010000191.1 GCA_019894955.1 Promethearchaeota archaeon
TTCTCCATCGTTCATTACATCTCCAGGGTTTAAACCAATACCTAAATTCCAATAACTGGAACCAACTACAAACATTTGGCTTATCAAGAAAAAGAAATTCATGCTAGAAAACACATGAGTTGCTCCTGCTCGTCTTACTGCTACAACAGCGGCTCCTACTTTACGTTTTAAAAGCCCTCCATTTAATTTAGCTACAAATCCTGCTCTCTCAATTAATGCTTTCATTCTAGCTGACATATCAGCAAAATAAGTTGGTGAACCTAAAATTATGCCATCTGCTTCAATCATTTTTTCAAGATATTCATTTAATTTATCTGTTTTTACTCCACATCTTTTATCTTGATTTTTCGCACATTGATAACATGAAATACAACCTTGAATTTTATCCATTCCAATCCAAATGTATTCACATTCAATTCCAGCATTTTCTAATTCTTTAATCACCATCTGAAGACATTGGTGTGTATTTCCTTCTTTTCTAGGACTTCCATTAAAAATTACAACTTTCATTAGGAATTTAAATCGGGATAAAAATTAAGTCCTTTCAATTCTCTGGAATGTTAATTAAGAAAAAAAAAAGGGGTTAAAATAAGTATTAGAATAGAGCTATCAAGGTAATCCCAAACAACAACCCTATTATTATAGCTACGACAATATAAAGTACTATAGCAATAATCGTTATTAATATCGCCCCTAAGAAACCGGTATGATGTCGACCACTTATTAATAACCATATCAATATTAGCGCAATTATTAAACCAAGAAGTCCAGGTAGAAAAAAATCAAAAAGGAACAATATTAACATCATTAAGAATGATGTGAGGAATACTTGACCAAACTCCGTATGTTTCGAATTACTGAAAAAACCTAATGCTATTTTCATAAATATCGCTATAATAAGAAGAGCAATCAAATATAGGACCAACTCAATTATTATAGCTCCAAGATCTGCCATTTTTATAATCACTTTAGATTTATATTAATTGAAAATTGTAACTTTTAAGGATTCTTAAGTATAAAAGCATTATCCTTCTGATTTATTTACTATTGATTCCCTTTAAAAAATTCTTCTTTAAACTCCTTCAAATCGTGGGGTGGCCAGGCTGACGGTGTTTTACCATTCTTGACAAATCGGTGATCACATAACGATGCTCCAAATCCTAGAGTTTGAGTGCGAGTAAAACCGAATCCTAGACCTTCTGCTTCATAATGGTCACCTAAACAAATAAAAGGAAGATATTTTTCATCGCCAAATTTTTTATATGCTTTCTGTACTGCACATTCATGAATGTTCCATCCCCAATCGAATGATTTATCATCACCAGACACATATTCCATTACAAAATCAAATGGAAAGGATTTTTTCGATGTATTTTCACATAATGTTTTTTGATAATCCTTGTAAGCAGCTTCAAAAGGATATTGTGATGAGTCTCTCCCAGCCTTTTCCAAGATAGCTTTTCTTTCTTCGTGAATTTTCATACTATAATTGTAATGAAATTCCCCAATTTCATCATAACTATACCCTGCTTTTTCTAATACACGAAAGACTGCTAAATCGGAGATGCACTTGACAAGCACTAATGTTGTCGGATTTTTCTGTCCCCCAATAAAAGGGATGTCTGGAATCATTTTTTCAAATTCATTCTTCAATTTTTCAATGAGTTCTTCTGATTCTTTCATATCATATTTTTTATTTAAGAAAATAGCTACCGCATGCAACCTATCATCAAAATCTCTCATAAATTTGTTCTTTTTTTTTATGTAATAGTCATTTTCAATTACCATGATTTCACCTATATATTGATGATTAATTATATCTATTGCTTAATTTAAATAGCTAACATTTATTATATCTTAAGTGATAAAAAATGGTTGAAATGTCATTAACAAGTCCTGTATTTGTTCATTTAGGTGATATTCCCCAAAAATACACATGTCAAGGAGAAAATATTAGCCCACCCTTATTGATTTCCAACATTCCCGAAAACACGAAGAGTTTAGTGATGATAGTGGAGGACCCTGATGCTCCAGGTATTACAGTTACTCACTGGGTAATTTGTCATCTTGAACCTTCCACAACTGAGATACCTGAAGGGGGAAATATAAAAGATGCGATAATTGGGAAAAATATGATGGGAAAAAACATATACATGGGTCCATGTCCACCCTTTGGGAAGCATCGATATTATTTCAAGCTACTAGCGCTTGATGAGAAACTTGATTTAAATGAGAAAACTCGTAAAAAACAACTATTAAAAGCAAGTAAAGGGCACGTTATCGAGCAAACTGAATTAATTGGGCTCTACAAAAAAACAAAAAATTAAAAATTAGATATGTACTCTTTCTTTCTTTATTCTCTATCTTTTAATTTTTATTCGATCAACTATTTATCATAATCATATTAAGACGTATTATCTTGACGAGTGAAAAAGTATTGGATTCGACCCTTGGCTATAGTAGAAGACAAGAAATCATCGCATATATATTATTGATTTTAACTACTATTATATGGGGAGGTACATGGCCATTAGGTCGATGGTTAGTCTCAGAAGAAGTAGGAGGCGCTACTATCCCACCATTCATGATTGCGGTGATTCGATATTTCATTGCTGTTATTTGTTTTTTTCTTATTCTTAAATTCAAGGAAGGAACTTTAAACTGGCAGTTTGCTAAAAAAAATTGGAAGATTTTGGTTTTAATGGGATTGTTATCAGTGACAATTTATCAGGCGGGTTATTTAATTGGGGAATTACTTACGAGCGCGTCCGATGCGAGCATCATGGTTGCAACTAATAGCGTCTGGGTAATCATTCTTTCAAGTTCTTTTTTAAAGACTGAAAAATTCGAATGGAAAAAGATGATTGGCTCGTTATTAGCATTCACCGCTGTAATCTTAGTAGTGGGATTTTCTCCAAATGTGAATGTGGAAAATAGAATTCTTGGGGATATTATGATACTTTTAGCTGCTTTAGGGTATGCTACTTATACAGTTATTTCACGTTTTTTCCTAAATAAAACTCGCGAAAACACTGAAGCTTATCAACCAAGTTCAATATGGATCATGACTTGGGTTTCTTTGTTTGGATTTTTAATAACCACTCCAATAGCATTAATTATCAGTCCAGAATACTTAAATCCAGCAAATTATTTAACTATTCCTCCCCGTGTATGGATTGGTATATCGTATCTAACATTTATTTCTACAATCGGAGCATACACATTTTATTTAGAGGGAGTGAAACGTTTGAATGCTAGTAGAGCAGCGATATTTCAGGCTTTGGTCCCATTATTTGGAGTTATTTTCTCTGCTATGTTTTTGCAAGAAGAATTTGATGTATTTCTATATCCTTTTGCTCTATTATTAGTAATCGTGGGAATTGTTCTGGTGAATCTTAAAATTCAAAAATAACAATTTGAGATGAAATATATTAAATGAGAATTCCTATACAAGTATTAGTTTATCCAGTTAGGAAAAATAATGAAGATTGGGAGTATTTAATGTTAAAAAGGGTTAACAATCGAGGTGGTTTTTGGCAAGGTGTAACAGGAGCGCCTGAAGGAGATGAAACTCTTATAGAGGGCGCAAAAAGAGAATTATATGAGGAGACAGGCTTCAACTCAGTAAAGTTAATAAAAACAGATATCTCCTATATAATCCCAATGGAAGATAGATGGATTGAAATTTATCCTAAAGATACTAGACAAATTCCGGAATATCTTTTTTTTGCCATAGTGTATCAACCAGGTCCACCTAAAATAGACCATATTGAACATAACGATTGGAAATGGTGTCCATATGAGGTTGCCATGAACCTTCTATCTTGGGAAGATAATAAAAGAGCTCTCGAGTATGTTCACAAGCTTTTAATGGAAGATTTGATAATATAAAAAAAGTTAAAATTAGAAAGTTGGGGATTTATCTTTATCCTCCAGATAAAGAGTAATCATTAATCTTTTTCACGAATTTTTGTGTTGTTGCAGAATTTTCTACATCAAATCTTAATTGAAGATTACCTTAGCAAATTAAAAAATTAAGAATAAAAAAGGAGTAATTTTTCATTCGTTCTTTCTATACCTTGCTAATTGAATTAGCCAATCATAAATATTTTTATTTGGATCTACCTTAGTTTCAGGCTCAGGTTCATTAACAGGCTCAAGAGCTATTTCTGGTTGATAGACAGGTTCTGGCGGTGTTTCAGGTAGGCATTCATAAATTATTTCTGGTTCTGGTGCAATCTCTTTTTTAGGTGTAAAATCTCTATAAGTGACTAATTGGGTTAACCATTGACCTAAGCGTATATTCATATCATCTACCCTAATTTCTGGTGTTGGCTCTAGTTCTGGCTCATAGACTTGTTCTAGTGTTAGCTCTGGTACTGGTTCATGAACTGGTTCTGGAATTAGTTCAGGTTCTGGTTTATTGACTGGCTCTGAAATTGGTTCAGGTATTGGCTCATAGACTGGTTCTGGTGCTGGTTCATGAACTGGTTCTGGAATTAATTCAGATATTGGCTCATAGACTTGTTCTAGTGTTAGCTCTGGTACTGGTTCATGAACTGATTCTGGAATTAGTTCAGGTTCTGGTTTATTGACTGGCTCTGAAATTGGTTCAGGTATTGGCTCATAGACTGGTTCTG
>JAGXNQ010000192.1 GCA_019894955.1 Promethearchaeota archaeon
AATATAGATTGATTAAGTAATGCAGATTTCATGATAGCTGTTCGTTTGACTAAAGTCTTCTTAAAATCATCATATTCCATCTTATAAGCGTCAGGTCCTAACTTCTTTTTTTTTAAGAAAATCCTCTATTGAAGTTGTCAGGTCAAGATACCCAAATAATCTTTGAGAGATATATGATAAAAAATATCCATTTGTAAATTCAAATAATACTTTTGAATATTTTGGTTCATCATTTGCATTATCAAAATATTCGAGATCTCCCGTCATGCCAAAATGCATTATCAGAAATTGTTTTTCACACCGAATTAATAAATATTTCCCATGCCTAATGGATTCTTCAAACTTTTTATTCTTGAGTGTTTTTATAAATACTTCCTTTGGTACTTTTAGAATTCTTTCATCCCTTATTTTAACATCTTTCACTACGTGTCCTATAGAGGTTTTGTCAAAATATTTTTTAAAAGTCTCTACTTCAGATAATTCGGGCATTTTTATTCCTATTTGGTATTTAATGATTTTAAAGCAACCTTAGTCGATAGTTTTGCTTCTTCTATAGTAACCATTCCAATAGTAACCGCGCAGATATTATGCTTCGCTATGTAATTATAAGCTACTTCTACATCTGATTTCCCTGCTGATAAGGTTTTCATACCGACAAAATAGCAATCTTTTCTAGAATTCACAATTTCTTCTAATTGCTGTTTATCTCCCATGAATAATCCAGTTTCATTGAAAGGAATTAAGAACGTTTTAACCTCCGTGTTTTTAAAAGCAAAATTCAATGTGGAAACTGGACTGTGAGCAGCTATTCCGGGGATAATACCTCTAGATGCAATATCATCAATCATCTTGATCAATTTTTCATCTTTTTTATCAGACACCGTTCCGTGAGCAAAAATAATCTTTGCTCCACTCTCAACTAATTCTTCAATTAACGGATTCGGTCCTGGTGCTGTCGAACCAATGATAACATAATCATCATGTGTATCACTCATAATTTTTGCTGCTTCTCCTACCTTCCCGACTGGAATCATCTGAATTCCTCTACCACCTGCTTCATAACAAGCTTCCATAATTTCTAATAATGCTTGAGTGTTATTCATGAATTTCTTGCGATAAATACGTGCATTTTTCCCAAATTGGGCGGCTCCCAAGAAAGGGGATGTTCCGGTCATCACCAAGGGTATCTTTTCTCCTAATATTTCACAAAAAATCTATTTTCACCTATTCAATTTCCTAATAGTTATTAAAATTAAACAAATTTACAAAATATTTCTATTTTATGATTAGAATAAAAAGTTATAATCAAGCTTAGATAATATTAATTAATTAATTTCAATTGAAATAGATAAATATGACAGATTCAAAAGCTATTAAAAACAATCCATTTAATGAGATTGGTAAAAAGCCCTCAATGAAGTATTCTGGGGAGTATTCACTAAAGAATTTTCACGTAGAAATGCGAGATGGTGTAAAAATCGCTGTAACTCTTTGCTTGCCAAAAAATTTAGGGCCAAGTGATAAAATTCCCGCTCTTTTAACTCAAACGAGATATTTGAGAGCAATGGAGTTAAGAATTCCATTTAGATGGATTTTTGATGAAATCGTCTCTACAACTCCTAATCCAGAAATTATTACAGGTCGAGGTTATGCATTTATTATTACTGATGTGAGGGGGACTGGTGCCTCATACGGGATAAGAAAATATCCTTTTTCAGATGCAGAAGTGAAAGATGGATATGATATTGTTGAATGGATTATATCTCAACCATGGTCAGATGGAAATGTTGTTTCTAAAGGAATATCATATACTGGCACAACAGCAGAATTATTTGCGGTTAATAATCATCCTGCAATTAAGGCTATCATACCTGGACACGGTTTTTGGGATCCCTATACTGATGTTGCATTTCCAGGAGGTGCATATGACCACGCATTTATGGAATTATGGTCATTTTTAGGCAAGAATTTAGATTTAAATAACCCAAAAGCTTTTAGAGAAATGATGCCTGAATTATGGTTATATATTAGAGGGGTTAAACCTGTTGATTCGGATAAAAAATTCGAATTACTCAACGAAGCCGTAGAATTACATAAATCAAACGAATATGTTTTTGAACATACTCTAAATAAAAGTTTTCGAGATGAGAGACTTCCTGATGATACTAATATTGATGATTTGAGTATTTTTAAAAGGAAATCATTAATAGAGAAATCAAATATTCCAATACTGGCTTGGTGTTCTTATTATGATTCTGGTTATTGTGATGCAATTATTCACAGATTCATTAATTATTCTAACCCATTGATCTGTATTTTGGGAGATTGGAATCATGGTGCATGGTTACCGGCTAATCAATTTCATTTGAACAGGACAAAAGTAAGTCCCTCACCTACAGAACGAATAAACACTTGGATTAATTTCTTTGATCAATGTATTTATGGAGATGGAATTCAAGGGAAAATATTATATTATTATACAATTGTTGAGGAAGCATGGAAAAAAACTACGATCTGGCCACCAAAAGGATGTAATTATCAGAAGTTATATTTTTCCGATAACTTAACTTTATCTAAAGAATTGCCAAATGAGGAGAATTCAAAAGATGACTATAAAATCAATTATCGTTCTAGTTCTGGGAGATTTAATCGTTGGTGGGCACTTTTAGGTTTACCCATTATTTATGATAATCGAGCAAGGGAAGATGAGAGATTATTAACTTACTGTAGCTCTCCATTTAAAGAAGATACAGAAATTACCGGACATATTATAGCGTGCCTGTACATTTCTTCTACTCATGATGATGGAGCTTTATTCGTGTACATCGAAGATGTGGATGAAGAAGGAAAAATTACTTATATCACGGATGGAGAATTTCGCGTAATACACAGAAAAATATCATCAAACCTGCCACCTTATAAAACTCTAATACCGTATCATAGTTTTTTGGAAAAAGATGCAACACCTCTTAATCCTGGAGAAATTGCTGAGATCAAATTTGGACTACACGTTACATCTGTGCTTTTAAAAAAAGGACATCGATTAAAAATTGCGATAGCTGGATGCGATAAGGACACTTTCTCTAGATATCCCTCAGAAGGGAGACCAACAATAAATGTTTATCATTCGAAAAGTTATGCATCTTATATCGATATCCCAATTATTCAAAATGATAATAGAGGTGATAACTGATGGAAGGACTCTTGCCTATCATGAAGGAAAAATTTAAGCAAAAGATAGAGATAAAGGAAGATAAAGAAAATCTTACCATTACTCTTAATGTAAAAGGAGATATATTTGGAAAATTTCTTTATCCCGATGAGATTCCAATCATTTTAAAACTCTACGGTGGGTTGAAAGAAGATCTTCAAATGGAAATCAAAATCAATGAAAAAGAACAAGAAGTAGACATAATCCTTGAAAATGAAGATGACTTTAAGAAAATTTACTCAATTATGAAAAGTTTATGGGAAAACGCCGTAGATATGTTAGCAGAGCTGTTGAAAGGTAATTATGAAATAATTAAAGATGTACCTAATATTGATAAATAATTTTTTTTAATTTATTTTTAGCTCTTTTTATTTGAAAGAGAAGATTCAATTCGATCTAACCATTCATTCACCAAAATGTTAAAAATATGTTCTTGTTCTATCTGTAGATTATGACTTGCTTGGTCTAATATTGCATAAGTGGCATGTGAATATTTTTCTATAATATCCCAAGCATCTCGGTATCCAACTGTCAAATCTTGTCTGCCTAATAAAAAGAGTGAAGGTTTCTCAAATCTTTTTGTTTTCTCATCGATATTAAATGAAAAGAGATACCCTTGTTCTGCAAGTTTGTCTAAGAAAGCGGTATTTGCAATATCTACTGCGGCTTGAATCTCCTTTTTATAGCGATCTGACATTTTTCCATTCGGTTGGGGGATTGGAATGTTAATTTCTGGCAGAGAGCGTTCATTTTGTACAGCTTTCATGACTGGACATATAAATAATGCGCCCTCTACATATTTAGGTTCCTTATAAATAATACCCCTACCTAAATAGCTACCGTAGGATTCACTTGCAATTAAAAATCTCTGATTGGGAATTACTCTTTTTATAAATTCAATACATATCTCAAGCATTTGGTCTGAGTTCTTTATCCAAGATTCTGCCTTAGTTTTTCCCATTCCTGGTAAATCGAAATAAATGCGCTTATATTTATTCCTTTCATTAAAAATGGGTTCCATGCATCCTTTAAGTACTCGATGATCAAGCGTAAAACCATGGAGATTTATGATTGGTAAACCTTCACCGTAGGTTTCGTAGTATATTGTTGAATTCTTAAGGTTACATTCCATGTTTATCGTCAAATTTATTTAATTTAATTTTTGCTGCAAAGTAGTGAAAAAATCTGTTAAATCGATATTTCCACCACTAATGATTAGACCAATTTTTTTATTTCTAATTAAAGAAGGGTCAATATCTCCATAAAGCAATCCAGCTAAAGGCACTGCACCGGAGGGTTCAACAACTAATTTCATGCGCTCCCAATAAAATC
>JAGXNQ010000193.1 GCA_019894955.1 Promethearchaeota archaeon
GGCATCATTATAATCAATCTGTTCCATCATGAATTGAATTACCTCTAAGTTAAGAAATGGGTTATCGCAAGAGAAAATAAAAGCAGATTGATAATTTAATTGGCTTAATTCCTTAAATGCAGTATATAGACCAATCAGAGGGGATCTAATATCTTTATTTTCAATGAGGTCATGATCATCGTTAAAAAAGGCAGTTATTTTGGCAATATCTATACTATTGATATAAGTTTGAACTTGCTCAATAGTATTAGCAACTAAAAAGATAGGATAATTGAATTGGGAAAGTTTTTCGATCTGATGTGTTATAATAGGCTTTCCATCATGTATATGGAGCCCTTTGTCGCTTCCAAATCGTCGACTCATTCCACCTATTAAAATGACAAATGCAAAATCTTTGATCTTTTGGCTTATGCGAAATCCACTTTTCTATTTAATTGCTAATAACTTATTAAAATAATTTATAAAAACCTTCAATGATATTAAATTATTGTACTTAATGTAGATAATGATTCTCTCTTATTAGAAACCAAAATGACATTATATACAAAAGCAAATATAAAAGAAGATAAACCTTTAGAACATTGTGCTGTTTTTGGAGTTGCTTGTGATGATGTTGGATATTCAATTGCTAAATATTTATATTTAGGGCTTATTGCTCAACAACATCGGGGACAAGAATCAACAGGAATATCAATTTTAAATATTGGAGGTAAAATCTTTACTTATAAGCGAAAAGGACTAGTATCAAAAGTATTAAATGACAAAATTTTATCTAAATTCTGGGGTAATGTAGGAATTGGTCATAATCGATATGCAACCACTGGATCTCAAGAGTATAATTCACAAGATTACATGCAACCATTTCATTTAAAAAATAATAATATGGAATTTTCGTTGGCATTTAATGGAACGATTCCAAATTATGCCGATTTAAAACAACGTCTCGAGGATATGGGAAGAGTATTCACTACAAATACAGATACAGAAGTAATTGCTCGATTTATCGCTTCATTAGCAATTGGAACAGATGATTGGCCTGAGATCTTAAGAATGGCAAGCAAGTTTATGGATGGATCTTATTCTTTAATAATTCTTACATCAGAAGGAGATATTTATGCGATGCGTGATCCTTTAGGTTTTAAACCACTATGCATTGGTGAATTGAAAACTGATAAAAGAAATCTTTATTTTGTCTCTTCAGAATCTTGTGGTTTAGATACCGTTGGAGCCAAGTTTTTAAGAGACGTTGAGCCTGGAGAAATCGTTCATTTAAGCCACCAAAAAGATATCCATACAGAAATGATTATAAAAGCTGAAAGGACGGCATTATGTCAATTCGAGTTCGTATATTTTGCACGACCTGATTCAATTATTGATGGAGTATCAGTAGCTGAAGCAAGAACACGATTGGGGGAGTTATTAGCAATAAATGATCCCTTACTAAAAGATCCAAACTTTAGAAAAGATGCGATAGTCGTTCCAGTACCTGATTCTGGCAGAGGTGTGGCAGTAGGATATGCTAATGAAGCTAAACTTCATTATATCGAGGGTCTTATGAAAAATCGCTACGTTTGGAGGACATTTATAATGCCTGGTCAAAAAAAGAGAGAGTCTGCTGTAAAAGAAAAATTAAATCCGGTAAAGAGCTTTATCACTGGTAAAAACGTCATTATCTTGGATGATTCAATAGTTCGAGGGACAACGACAGCACAAATCATTAATTTAATAAGAGAAGCAGGTGCAAAATCAGTAAATGTTAGAATTAGTTGTCCTCCCGTCATTCGTCCTTGTTACATGGGAATTGACTTTCCTACTACATCTGAATTAATTGCTGGAAGATATAAAGAATTATATGGTGAAAATTTTATTGAAGAGATTAGAAAAAAAATCGGTGCTGATACGCTTCAATACCAAAAAATAGAAGACCTAATGAAAGCAATTAGTAAAAATGAAAATGAGTTATGTCTTGCTTGTCTTACAGGAAAATATCCTTTAAAATCCGTAGAAAAAATTATAGAGCTTGAGAAATCAATTATAACGGACCGACAATCTTAAGCTGCTCCTTTTTAAATCTAAATAGAACCTTTAACACTTACTATTATAATAAATACAATGATCATCAAAGAACAGAGAAATATGTTAAATATTTTATTTACAGGTGTTTTATAATCTTTGAACTCAAAACAATAGTTTACTTGTACTTATTCGCAGGATCTTTATAGTATTTATGAATTCTTATGCAATCTGCGCAAATTGGTTTTTTTACACCGTTGACATAAATCGACTGCTTCTCTCGAATAGCTCTTATAATGGCATGTTCCCAAGCACATTTTATATACTCTCCGTAATGACTGTCGGTAGTATAAGGACAATACCCATACGTCTCCAATATAAAAGTTATTGCATATTTAAAAAAGATTTAAATAATAACTTTGGAATATCATATTTTGTTACAAATTTGTTAAAAAAAAATAAATCAAATGAACTTGGGTTTTTAAAAATGAAAATAAAATATAAGTCTCTAATTTTAAGTCTCGTTATATTAATGCTCATATTTCCGGCTGTTTCTACTTCTGCATGTAAACCAAAAAAAAAAGAGCAGATCTCTATTATAAGAGATAACTATGGAGTCCCTCATATTTTTGCGAAAACCAAGGAGGGGTTAGCGTTTGGCTGTGGATATGCTATGGCTCAAGATCGATTATGGCAAGCGGATTTATACAGACGTCAATCCTTCGGGAGTTTAGCAGAATTTGGCTTAGCAAGTATAGCGCAAGATTATGCAACCAGAACTTTAGGTTATAGTAAAGAAGAATTAAGAGAGATGTTTGATGAATGGGAACCAATTAAGCCCGAAGCTCGTCTTAAAGAAATGTTTCTTGCATATGTTGATGGTATCAACCAATATATCGCCGAAGCTAAGAGTGACTTTTCTCTTTTACCTGTAGAATATTTGGCTTATGGTGTTCCATTGGAACCCTTTACTATTGAAGATTGTGCGGCAATTGTAGTAATGATGGCTTGGAAATTTGGAGGAACTGGAGGGAATGAGCTTGGCTATGCTGCAGCCTTTGATGCGCTTTTAAATGAATATGCAGGCGATCCTGACACCGCTATTGCAATTTTTAATGATCTCTATCCCCAGTTTGATCCCGGAGCAGAAGTTACCATCCCAGAAAAAGGAGGGAAAAAACCTAAAAGTTGGTGTGATAGCGAGATTCCTATAATTCCTTCGAATATTCAATCTGTCTATAACTCAGTAGAAATGATTAAAACAGATCAGACAGCACTATTTGAATCTCTCGGATTACCTACTAAATTTGGAAGTAATGCATGGGTTGTAAATGGAAAGAAATCAGAATCAAGAAATGCGATGCAAGTTGGAGGGCCCCAGATGGGGCAAACCATACCTCAAATCGTCTTAGAAGTAGGATTGCATGGAGCGGGGATTAATGCGGTAGGAATGATGATGCCTCATGCTCCATCAATCTTAATAGGAACAAGTGAATATGGAGCCTGGACCTCCACAACTGGTAGTTCTGATGTCATTGATACATATTATGAAGAGTTAAATCCAGAAAATCAATATCAATACTGGTATAAGGGTGCTTGGAGAGATATGGAAATGAGAATTGAATCAATCTTCGATAAAGAGGGTGTTCAATCTGACTTTGCGATGTACCGAACGATTCATGGCCCTATAATAGCATGGGATCCTTCTCTTATTCCTGAATATTGTTATACTATTAAATCTCCTTACTATAAGAATGAATTAGCCGCAGAAGAAGGTTGGTCCTTATTTCAACAAGCTAGAAACATTCATGAATTTCAAGAAGCGGTAAAAACGGTTCAACCCTCCCACAATTTCCTTTGGGCAGATAAAAAAGGAAACATTGGTTTTTGGCATGCGGGAACGTACCCGATCAAACCTACTACAGGAAAAGATGGAAGGATAATTGATGATAGATTCCCACTTTGGGGTACTGGTGAAGAAGAATGGGTTGGTTTAACGGGATTTAATGAAATGCCTAAATCTATCAATCCTAAACAGGGATATCTTGCCAATTGGAATAATAAACCAATTATGAATTGGCCTTATGCTGAAGCTGATTGGGGTGAGGGACACCGAGTAAGAAGAATACAAGATTTACTATATGAAGACCATAAAATATCATATGAAGATATGAATAGAATAAATATCGACGCGGGTTATAATCATATTCCAGCCATGAGTTTACTTGATGACTTAATCGAAGCTGCAAAAAATGTTGGAACCGTCCCATCCGAAGTTATTGATTATTTAGAAGCTTGGGATGAGCATTATAATGATGTTGAAGATCCAAAATGGCCAGATGCAGGTACTGGTGCTACCTATGACGATCCAGGTCTTACCATTTTTGATGCATGGCACGCGAGGATCTATAGTGAAGTATTTGCCGATGATCTTACTCCGGGTGTTTCAGCAGGTATTAGCACTTTAATACATGTCTTTGATGGACCTGATTCAAAA
>JAGXNQ010000194.1 GCA_019894955.1 Promethearchaeota archaeon
GCTTTTATGGAGGGAGAACCCTTTGATGAAAATACTTCTAGAATTAGAGTCTTATCAGAAACAGAAAATTTGACTATTAAAAGAGCAGGTTTTCCATTACTTTTAGGTGATAGTAATCAGATTGTTTATTCTAGTTTTGTTGGAAAAAAGGAAAATGGAGTGCCTAAATTGGAACTTGTTTTAAGAAATTTAGAGAATCAATATCAAAAGGAAAACAGTGGTATTTTCCATCAGCTTAAATAGTTATTCAACTTCAATTTTGAAAGATATTTGCCCATCTTCTAATTCTATCATTTTTCCTTTACGATCGTTTTCTAACATTTTAAATATCTTCAAAATATCTTCTCTTGGAAGGTTACTGAATTCTTGATTAGATTCTCTTATCTCAAAAATTAATATTGGTTCTAAAGGTGAAATTTCCATGGCCCAATCATATATATCTTCTGCCCAATTATCAAGAGATTTCCAATATATACGCAGTTTTTCCTTACTCTTAGAAAGCCATTCTGCTTCTTTCTTTTCGACAAGTGCTTCAGCAATTTCTCTTAAAGCTCTGTTTCTGTCTTCAAATTTTGCAAAAGGCTGAACAGTGTGCATTTTTCTTAAATACATTATATGCAGAATTGCATATCTCGCATAATCGAAAAGAACTTTTTGCCATTCATTTTTCCAAGATTCATAATCTTTGGTATTAGTTTTCTTATTCGGTATGGAATACATGAAAATATATCTTGTTTCTTCTAACCAAGGATAATCATTAAGTAGTAATTCATATGTAGATACTTCCTTTGCTACAACTGCTTTTTCTCCAATTATTTCCGTTTCTAAGAGTTGTAACTCCTTTTCAATTTCTTTAGCATTCTTTGTATAAGCCTTATCATCCACTTTTCCGAGGTTAGAAGTGAGAAAATCTTCTATTTTATTTAGACGGATTTCAATATCCTCATTTGTTGGTTCACTTAGATCTTCTTCTGTTGAAATATCCTCTGCTTGAATATGTTGTAATTCTTGAATTTTCTTTAATTCCTTTAATCTTGTAAGCTCTTTCCTTAATTCCTCTAATTCTCCATCGATTTTTTCCTTTACTTCCTTAGGAACTTCTTTTGGTTTTTCTCTTTGTCTTTCCATTCCTATTCATCCGGTATTAAGGCTAATATTCTCCAAATTCTTCTGCCCAATTTTGATAGTGATCCAAATCCTTTTCTGTAGTCATTGGTTTTACTTTTTTCAAAGTTTTTATGAAATCTGTCAAACTTATATCTCTAACAACAACATCTTGACTTGGATCTTCTAATAAACCACCCATGTCTAATTCTCTTACAGGTATCATTATTACTTCACGACAAACATTCGAAATATCTCTTCCAGAGTATCCATCAGCTCGAACAGCCAGCTCAATATAGTCTTCCTCACTCAAATCAGAATTGATACCTTCAGTATGAATCTTAAAAATTCCGGCTCTTGCAGGCATATCTGGGAGGGGAACATATACTTTCTTTTCAAATCTACTTAACATGGCGGCATCAATGTCCCATGGCCGATTCGTTGCTCCTAACACTAAAAGAGGTTTTTCATGTGAAGTTTTAATCCCTTGAATTTCACTAAGTAATTGCGTTTTTACTCTCCGTTCACCACCTCCTTCATGACCTTCACCTCTTTTTGTTGCAATTGAATCAATTTCATCCATAAAGATCAAGCTAGGAGCTTTAATTCTGGCAACACTAAAGAGAGTGCTTATCAATTTTTCACTTTCACCCAACCATTTGCTCAAAAGATCTGCTGAAGAAACGCTAAAAAAAGTAGCTTTACATTCCGTAGCAGCGGCTCTAGCTAATAAAGTTTTTCCACACCCTGGCGGACCAAATAAAAGAATACCTGACCAAGGTTTTCTAGCACCTGTAAATAATTTGGGTTTCATAATGGGGAGAACAATTGCTTCTCTTAGTGACTGCTTGCTATTTGCTAAACCCGCAATATCAACCCAGCGTACATTTGGTGATTCTGTTAATATTGTGTCAGATATCGCATCAATTAGCTCTTGTTCCTCTGGGCTATACTGACTATCTCCTTTTTCACTCCCTCTATCATCCCCCGCTGAATCAGCTGGTTTTGAAGTTGGATGGGATCTACGTCCACGTGGACCGTTTAAATGTGTTTTGAGAACTTTAACACGTTCTACAAAATTTTCCACTTTTTCTTGACAGACCCTTCTCATTTCAGGATTTTTATTGAATTTCATGAACTGAAGTAAAATATCCGCTGCTCTTTGATATTTATTTATGGCTTTACGGTATTGTCCGCTCTCATCTAACTCTACTGCTGCTTGAGCTTCTTTTACTGCGACAAGATATAATTTAGAATCAACACTACTCATGGCTAAAAACCTTTACTTTTAAGATATTTATTTCTATTATGATAATCTTAGTATTTATACGTAATCTAGAACAATCTTTAATTCTAATTTAATATGTGGAAATATTTCAAATTTTCTCTTTAACATCATTCATAAGAATTGGTCTACAAAAAATTATATAACCTTAATTTTTCTTATTATATATATAAAAATACCAAAATGTAGTGATTAAGATAGGATTCTTAAAGGATATGTCAAAATGGTTAAGCGGTGGAAAGAAACCAGATACAATGCGTTCCGCGACGGTCAAATTGAAAGTTTTTAATAAGCGATTAATGAGACAGACTAAGAAAATGGAAATGACCTCCAAATTAGCGAGGGATAAAGCCGTTCAACTGCGAAAACAGGGTGATATGCAAGGCTCAGAGTTCCACGCACGCAATCACATACAGATAAAGAAACAAGCTCGTGCAATCGATCATTTCCGAACTAATCTTGAGGGAATGGTCTTTAAATTAGAACAAGCTAATGCAGTAAAAGACGTATCAGTGGTCATGAAAGGAATCGCCCAAAGTCTTGGGATGTTGAAAAGCCAATTATCTATTCCTGAACTTACTGAGTTAATGACTCAAATTGGCATAGATATGGAGGACTTCAGCGTAACTGAAGAAATTACTTCTGATGGGATTGGAGATATGATGGTGGACACAGCTGTAACTGATTCTCAAGTAAAAGAAGTCTTAGGAGAGATTGATGCAGAAATACAGGTTGAGGTAGGTGGAGCTTTACCAAGCGTTGAACCAAACGGAAAAATAAAAGAATTAGAAGATGAATTGAACAAATTAAAATCCAGAGATTAAAAATAAGTTCTTTATTTTTATATAGTTTTTTGAAGACTTTCCTTATCTAATATTATTGATGGCACTATCTGCTGTGTCATGTTTGACTTTCATTATATTTGAGATCATCTTAAATTGTCGATTTTCATGTTGCATATAGCCTGTTGTAATTTCAAAAACTCACTATTGTAAAAATCACTCTCATTTTCGCCACTCTTCTGCCATTTATTTGCATGAACTAAAAGTTTTTTGCTTGATTCATTTAACCAACTAGCATATGTTTTTATTTCATCAATTTCTTTCTGGTTTAATCATTTTGGCATCTTTATTTTAGAAAGCGATCTTAGTTTTCGGGCATTCTTTCGAATCTTTAATATCTGAGTTTTTTGACTTTTGACTTTTTTTTGATCCTTTTCTTTCCTAAACATTTGCATATCCCATTATTATTATAATTAGATTCTATTTCTTTTAGCTTTTTAAGTTATAGTTTATACTTCTTGGCAAAATTATTTAAGATAAAATCCCATTCTTATCATAATTTCTAATTAGTTTTATCCAATGATTTTAAATATGATCATGAAAAGAAAAGTTATTACAATTGGAAGCAATACTCTCGATGCGTTAATTCAAGTTAAAGACATTTTACGTTTTGAGTTATTTGATAAGGAATCTGTAAAGAAATATACCGCCATTGAATACAGTCGGAAATTGAATATCGAAGGCATTAGGTTTTTTCCTGGAGGTTCAGGTGCAAATATCGCATCGAATTGTGCAATGCTGGGATTTAATGCGATATATATAGGAGTAGTAGGAAAAGACTTCTCTGCTCAGATATGTATTGATGATCTAAAAAAAAGAGGTGTCGATTTGTCACATTTAAGACAAACTGATGAGGATTGTACAGCCTTCTCCGTCATATTAAAAACGGAATGGGGAAAAGATAGAAGCATTCTCGCTTATAAAGGTGCTAATAATTTGCTTAATCCCGAAGATGTTAAAGAAGATCTTTTTAAGGATATTAGTGCTTTTGCTTGGACTTCATTGACATCCGAAATTGGTTGCCAAGCAATTGAAAAAGCTATAACGCTTACAAAAAACAATGGTGGTTTAGTTTTTGCTGCTCCTAGCATGTCAATAATAAAAAACAATTCAAAATGGGCCAAAATCTTAATTGCAAATTCAAATGTCGTATCTATGAACGCTGAAGAAGCAGAAGAGTTTACTCATGAGTCAGATAGATTTTATGCTGCGAAAAAAATACATGAAATGGGACCTGGATTGGTTTCAATTACAGATGG
>JAGXNQ010000195.1 GCA_019894955.1 Promethearchaeota archaeon
CAAATAAGCTGCATCTTCAAATCTGAGTTCCTTAGCTGCCAAAAACATTTTATTTTCGAGATACTGGATTACAATCTCCATGTCTCCTTCTTTTTCTAATTCTTGAATTTTTTCTTTGACAGTTTTCTTTAAGCGCTTAACTTCTTTTTCTTTCATTTCCATTTCTTCAGAGAGAGAATCCAAGATATTTTTCTTTATCGTTTGTGGTGTTATGTTATTTGCTATATTATAATCTTCTTGCTTTTTTCTCCTACGATTTGTTTCATCTATTGCAGCACGCATGGCTGGCGAAATTTTTTCAGCATATAATATAGCTCTCCCTTCTACATTTCGAGAAGCTCTACCAATTGTTTGTATTAACGACTTAGTATCTCGTAAGAATCCCACCTTATCAGCATCAAGGATTGCGACTAATTTTACTTCAGGTAAATCTAATCCTTCTCTCAATAAATTTATCCCAACTATAGCATCATGGGTTCCATCCCTTAATTTTCTCAGGATATCAAATCTCTCAACAGTATCAACTTCTGAGTGAAGATATGCAATTTTTATTCCCAATTCCTTATAATATTCAGAAATATCCTCCGACATTCGCTTTGTAAGAGTTGTTATTAGAACTCTACCTTGGTTAGCTATAACTTTGCGGAGCTCATTTAGTAAATCATCAATTTGAGTCTTTGCGGGTCTTATTTCTACTTGAGGATCGACTAATCCAGTAGGACGAATTATTTGCTCTGCTGAAATCCCATTACTCTGATCCAACTCCCAATTTCCTGGAGTGGCACTCATCATTATGATGTATTTAATTTTTTTTTCCCATTCTTCAAATGTAAGAGGACGATTATCATAAGCACTGGGAAGTCTCCAACCATATTCAACAAGGTTTTTCTTGCGGGAACGATCCCCACCGATCATTCCATGGATTTGAGGGATTGTGATATGGGATTCATCTGCAACAATTAAAAAATCTTTTGGAAAATAATCTATTAAGCACATTGGGGGTGTTCCAGGTAATCTTCCATCGAGATGACGAGAATAATTCTCAACACCTTTACAATATCCCATCTCTCTCATCATTTCAAGATCAAACTTGGTTTTTTTCTCAATTCTTTGAGCTTCAGCATATTTTTTTTCCCCTAGGAATTTTGCTACTTGGATTTCCATTTCTTTTTCGATTGACACGAGAGCTTTAATCTTATTTTCTTCTGGTATTATGAAGTGAGTCGCTGGAAAAATCCGAGCGTTAGTTAAATCTTCTAAAACCTCATTTGATAGAGGGTGGATTTCTTGTATCGATTCAATCTCATCACCAAATAAAGAGATCCTAAACGCAGTATTGAGATACGCAGGATAAATATCTAAGATATCACCATTTACTCTCACGTTTCCGCGTTTGAATTCAATTTTTTTCCTTTCATAATTCATTTTAATTAATCCTTTAATGATATCTGATCTGTCTATGGTTTGACCAACTTCTAAGTTTAGTGAGACAGCAACCCACTCATCTGGAGAGCCAATCCCATATATACATGAAATTGTTGCAACAATGATAACGTCATTTCTTGTTTTTATGGCATGGGTTGCAGCTAATCGAAGTCTCTCAATCTCCTCATTTACATTAAAGTCCTTTTCAATATACATTCCGGTGACTGGCATGTACGCTTCTGGTTGATAATAATCATAGTAAGAAACGAAATAATGGACACTATTATTTGGAAATAATTCCTTTAGTTCATTATATAATTGAGCTGCTAAAGTCTTATTTGGAGCCATCACAAGAGTAGGTTTTTGAATGCGTTGAATGATATGAGCGATTGTAAACGTTTTTCCTGTTCCCGTCGCACCTAATAATGTTTGGAATCTTTGTCCATTAGTAATATTCTTAGCTAATGCTTGAATAGCTTCTGGTTGATCTCCTCGAGGAACAAACTCAGATTCAATTTGAAATTTAAAGGGCATTTGAAAGTCACAAAATTTGGGATAATTAAGATTATGGATAAAATGAATATAAAAACAATAAGAGTACAAAAATTGTAATGAAATATACTTTTTGATTTTTATGAAAAAATATAATTAAAAGAATTAAGAAATAACGGTTTCTTCATGAAGATCTTCTGCGCCTTCTCTTGTTATGACTAAAATTTCTAAAGTATCTCCAACGTTCACGGTTCCTATTATAGTTTCTAAGTCTGCCATACTAATAGTTAACTGAGTGGAGAGCCCTACGCTTATATTAAACGTTAACTCTGAAAAGTGTGATAGTCCAATATATGTTCCATTAATATAAACTGAATCTATATTGAGATCTAGTTCTCCATCATTATACGCAGTGATAACCACATTATTTGGTTGATCTCTCGCAGTGGTTTCCGAATTCTCAATTCTTACATTATAAAGAGCAGAATTAACAACAGCTGTAAGATCTGTAGATGTTAAAGCAGTTGTGTTTGTAGAGACACTTACTTGTACAGTATCTGTATCATTGATATTCAAACCTGTGATGTTAAAGGAAACATAGGCACACTCTTGCATGGTTAAAAATTTATCTCCGCTTAGGAATTCTACATCTGAATCAAACGATAAAATTGTGGTACTATTAAGTGTAATCTCATCAAGAGTAATATCTTCATCACCTGTATTTTTGATTAATAATCTACCAGTTTCATTTGC
Source organism: Promethearchaeota archaeon (assembly GCA_019894955.1). Classification (GTDB taxonomy): domain Archaea; phylum Asgardarchaeota; class Lokiarchaeia; order Sigyniarchaeales; family SOKP01; genus SOKP01. The sequence continues at coordinate 2,671 of JAGXNQ010000195.1, forward strand.
TGCAATGTATGAGCCTAATGAACCCCTTGCACTCTCAATGATTTGAATGTCAGGATCATCGTTTATTGTATGTAAATAGCCTATATCTGAAGCCTTGGTAGAACCATCAAAAAGTGTCGACACAACTAATCCTATTTCATCATTTACGTCAAGATCTAAATAATCTGAAGCTCTAACAGTAATGTATTTTTCTTCTCCTGAATTGATAGGTGTATATGCTGATAGTGGTGATAATGGTGATGCAGAGGTCCAAGCACCAGTCTCTCTTAAGTAAATCGAATCCAATCCAAGAATAAGATCTCCCGTATTTTTTATTCGAATTGTTAAGAATGTCGTTCCATTGTCATAGGTATAGGAATGTGTACTGCTGATATCAATTGGCATGTGATCTCTAAAATCATCACCTTGAACAACCGCAACTTCTGGAGAGGATATTCGAGATTCAGTAAGGAGAGAAATTTTGTAATTTTCATAGCTTGATGTCAGTAGAATTTCATCCTTTACCCCATTTGGTGTGACAACTCCAATTTTGTGTTCGGTATGTATGAGGGGATAGAATGATGCTAATGAATTTGAAATATGTACAGTTGCTTTTTCACTGGGTTCAAGTATTGATGATCCTGATAAGTAATTAACATCAGTGAATTCATTATCTATCGTATCGTAATAAAATTTCTCCAAAACTGCAATATTTTCTCCGGTATTTTCAATTTCGAGATATAAATCTGCTTGAGTTTCATCAACTTGAACTACATTACTATTTTCCTGATTAATACGGATTTTTTCTTCTTTAGCCTCTTTTACAAAGAAATTATTTGTCTCATTGGTGAAGAAGAACGGTTTCCCTTCTAAAGCAACGGATTCTGCTTGAATCGTGATTTTAACTACATCATTCTTTTTAAATATTGTTCCGCTTTCTTCAAGATTAACCCATATCAAATCGTCATCTTGTGCTTCAACTTTATTATCGCTTATACCTTTTCCAAGAGAGTAGCTATAACTCTGCCCATTAACTTTTACATCAGTTATCGTTAAATTTTTCGTTCCCGTATTCTCCAATTTTAATGTAGCATATCCCGTATCAAAAACCTCGGGATTAACTATCGAAAATGAAGATTCCAATGCAGTATAGTCCATTTTAAACAATTTTACTGTACCCCAAGTTGAGTTATATACCGGTTTGAACACTTTAAAATCATAATCTCCATTTGCTGGAATTTGTTGAGCCCAATAAACACCTCGATCATCGGTTCTCCTATATATCTCATCTCGATAATTTTCCTCAAGATCATTTACCTGAGCTCTCTCTTCGTCAGTAGTTAATTGACCAGTTGGAATCCCAGAAAACATGAGACGAACAATCATGCTTTGAAACCACAAATCCTCTGCTCTTTGGCTTGTTTCATTCCAATATTTAGATTCATCAAATACAGAATTAATCTCCCAATTATCTTCTTCTAGACCCATAACTAGATATTTTTCATAATTATCATTACAAATACGTAACATCCAAGGCCATTTCCCTTCATCACCACCTAAACCAGCATATAAGTACCCGAAATACACCAATACATAATCTGCTTGAAGCAGCTTGAATATTTTTGCACTAAGTAATTCATCTGTCTGCGTGAGAGCCATTCCCGTGAGACCTATTCTTGTACTATTTAATGTAGCGTTATCATTTACAGTAGTCATATTTCCAATTGGAGTCAACCAATAACCATAATCC
>JAGXNQ010000196.1 GCA_019894955.1 Promethearchaeota archaeon
ATTTCAGATTCAAACCTTAGCTTATCATCCTTTAAGTTTTGCATTTCAGACAATAATCTATCTTCAATCTGTTCTGCTTCATAGATTTTGTTTTTTAGTTTAGTATCATTTTCTCTTAGTTCTTTAATTTCTAAATTATTACTGTCAATAAGAGACCTCAAATTTGCCATTTCAAGTTCAAATTTTCCTGTAAGATTGCCGGATCTTTCTTGAGAGACTTCTAGTTTTTCCTGTATACTGCTAATGAATTCAGCATTAGTTAAGTTTTTTTGATTTAATCTTTCAACTTCAAGAACTAAAGTATTAATTCTCTTTTCTTTATTCTCTGCATCCTTCTTAACTAAACTAAACGTTTCTAATTGTTGTTGAATTTCTTTCGTTTTTTTATTAGCTGATTCAATTGAGCTTTCCATTTGAAATATGATCTCTTCTTTTTCTGTTATAATTTTATCTTTTACTGATAGTTCATTGGCCAATTTCTCGAATTTCGACTTTTGAACAGTATCTTTATCTAAATATTGAAGTTGTTCCATTAATTCTTTTATTTTTTGATCTTTCTCCCGTAATTTTTCGACTAATCCGACATTAGTATCTTTTTCGGATTTAAATTCTTCAGTTTCATTTGTTAATTCTTTTATTTTTTGAACTTGATCCTTTATTATTCTATTTATCTTATCAATCTCTTCTCTCTGATTTGCAATAATTTTATTTTTCTCTATATCTGCAAAATTCAATTCTTCAATTTTAAGAGATTGCTCTTCAATTTGATTTTGTAAACCATTCATATCTTCATTATTTGAGGATGATTCAGCAAACATTTTAGCATTGGTTTCTAATTCATTAATTTTTACATCTTTCTGACTAATGGATTGTAATAAATTTTCAATGGTATCATTGTTCTTTTCAACCATTTGCGTGAATTTTTCTTTCTGGCGTTTTGTTTCTGAAGTATCTTGTAATAGTTTTTCATAATCTCGACGCATCTTAATAATTTCATTATTCAATTGAACATTTTGCTCTTTAAAATAAGCTAATTGTTCTTGAAGAGCATCATCACCTTTTTTAGGATGTTCTTCCTCCAAATCTTTCTCTTCAATCCACCCCAAGCTCGATAGTGCATTTACCATCGATTCATCTTCTTCTTTATGATCCTCATAATCTTCGGGCATATTATTAAAAACGTGTTTTGATCTATTAAATTTTTTGATATTTACTACTTATGAAATTGAAAATTATTTTTAGGTCCTTTAATGACATTAAATCAGATGACTAGCTTAAAAGAAAAAAGAAATCTATTATGAATTTCTTATATTGAATACATACTTCCTATCAAAATAAAATTTCGTTAAATATCCAATAGAGAGAGCAATAATGATACTGATTTCTAATGGTGTATTCATAAGATTCGTCAGAAGAAACTGAATCCCAATATTTTCAATTGTGGTTAGGATCGCAAATCCGAAATATTTTAAAAACTCTTTTGATGTCTCTTTTATCAGGGTTCCACCCTTTTTGAATACAAAATGTTTATCTAGGAAAAATTTGATTATATATGTAATACCCACAGCTGCGATTGAACCAATCAATTCAGACATATTAGGAGTAATCGAGCAATAGAGAGCTTGAATAATTTCGATAGTTCCAAAATTTGAGCAAATATATGGAGCTAAAAATAATTGATTAATTTTTTGAATACCGTAATTTAAAATTATCATTAAAATAGCAAATAGAAAATAAAATAATATCTGGCGATTTAAATTATCTTTTTCTTCCAAGTTTAACGCCTGAAATTAAATAATGGATCTTTTAATCTTTTACCGCATTTAGGGCAAAAATACAAGTTTTCGTCCTTAATGTGATGACCACATTTTTTACAAATTCTTTTAGGCAATTGAGAATTATCAACTTGAACATCTACAAAAGCTTGCGAATCAGCAACATTGAGTTCTTTATAAGGCTCTGTTTCTAATTCATTAAGCTTAACATCTACAAATGGTTCTGTTTCATGTAATTCTTTTTCTTCTTGAGTCGGTTGTTTAATTCTTTTTTTCCAAGAATTTTCAGTACTTGAGCCATTCTCTTTTTTTTTATCTGACAATTTTCTCAAAATTATTGTTTAATTTTTTATTTTTTCTTTCCAAGAATCTTTCCTTTCTGTAGGATCATCTATAGGTATCTCTTCAGAAGGATCTACATTTAACTGCATGTATTCTCGAGCATTACCTGTAGTTGGATTTAACATTCCCTTAATTTCTTGCCTTTCCAATTTTCTTTTATCTTCTTTTCCTGTCATTTTCCTATATCCTCTTTTTATTAAATAGATAAGGAGCGATATTGAAATTGAAAATAAGAAATAAACACCAACCCATCCACTTCCGAAAAACAGGACTGGAAATGGAAGAAGTCCAGTAGCATATTGACCAAAAAAGCCTCCTAATATGCCAAAAATACCAATAAAAATGAAACATCTCACACATGATGGAATTAATTGTTTTTTCATCATTGTTTTTGTTAATTCCATTGATTCTTGCTGCAGCTGTCTCAAATTTTCCACATTTCCTTCTTGTTGAGAGGCTCTCATTCGTTCTTGTAGGTCCAAAGATAGTTCTCTAATTTCCCTTGCACTTTCTGGATTTAAACCAGTTAATTTGTTAAAGATCATGCTTACAGCGACCATTCCTAAAGTTACTAAAAAAATCTGAAAGATTATAATCTCATTAGCCATTTATCCTTTCACTATTGTAAGAAAATTTTAATTCCAATTAAATTTATTTATAATATCAAAATTCTAAGAGAATCAATATTAACCTCTACATATTCAAGATTTATCATTTCAGGTTTCCATTCAAGTATCCCAAAATAAATTTGGAACCTAAGGTTTTCCATCGAGCAGGCATGGAAGAAGCAATTGCGCACCCTAATCTACAATTAGTACAAAAATCATAACGATCATGGTTCACCATTATATCCCTAACTTCTTTAGAATTATATATTTTAGATATGGAGTGTTTTAGTCCATCAAAACTTTTAAAAGGATGTATTTTACAAGGGTAATCAATATAACCATCATATCTAACAAATAAATAAGCTTCAGCAACGTGACAACGCAGTAAATTTTGATAATAATTAGGATAACCTCCAAAACCACCTCTCTCCACCACAGCAATGCTAATAGGATCAGTTAGTATATTTTTATATTTATCTCTTAATTTTAACATTAAATTAGCCCAAACAGATATATTTGGAATTAAACTGTCTATTTCTTTTATTTGATAAGTTTTTTCAGGAAAATCTCTAATGATATCTTCACAGGGAAATAATTCTATGGAACAATTATATCTTTCAGCTAATTCACATATTGAATCAAGCAAATGAATGTTATCTTTCATGACGACTGTGCTAATAATTACTTTTTTATCTCTTTTATTTGCAAGCTCTATTGTCTCTAATACTTTATGAAATACTTTTATTCCCCTCATTTTATCATGTAATGCCGCAGTTGGATAATCAAGAGAAAGCAATATGTAATCTAATCCTTCTAATCTTCCATTTTGTTTTAATAAGGAAGGCATCAAATAACCATTTGTAGCTACCCCATTCATAAAATCATGAACTATTCCCGCATGATATACTAAATCAGGAAGATCTTTTCTTAATGTAGGTTCTCCTCCAGTAAATGATAAGCTTGTAACCCCTAATTTTGCAATTTGATCAATTATATTTTTTATTTGTTGTGTTGTCATTTCTTTGGAGATAAGGTTTTTAGGTAATAATGGAAAAGAACAGAAAGGACAAACTGCATTACAACGCAATGTTAGTTCGATTTGGGCAGAATAAGGTATTTTATTTTGAGTAAATTTGTTTAAGGTGAATATCTTTAAATATTTAAACACGTTCTTAATTCTCATTGGAGGAATTCAATTCACCTTAACATTAGATGTAATGTTTTATAAAACTCTGCATAAATGTTTAATAGAAATATTAAGGTCTAGAAGCATAATAAACCTACCTAATTAGAAATATAAAAGTTGATGCTTAAGGATCTTTTTTATATAATTTCTCATCTTTAGTTGTTAGTGAATACTACTCATTTATCTAAGTGAAAAATTCAGAAAAGAAATAACAAGCATACTAAGTTAAAACTAAAAGATATGTAAGAGAGATCATAGATGATTAATACCTCCCATAAAATACATCCCTTTGGACATAATATAAAATCTTGTTACGCAATAGTTGAAGATCTGCGAGTTCCTTCTGCGTAATCTCTTCTTCTTTATTTGATATCGTCGGAAACGCCGTGATAGCATCCGGGGTTCTTTTTAAATCTGCAAATGAGATCTTTCGCATCTTTCGTGGAAGTCGTTTCAAGTCCTTCACGTATCTACGTAC
>JAGXNQ010000197.1:0-328 GCA_019894955.1 Promethearchaeota archaeon
ATCCATGATCGCCCATTAAGTCCCCATGATCACTGGAAAATATTACAATTGTGTTTCTTGCTAATCCCAGCTTTTCTAATGATGCTAATATCTGTCCAATGCAAGCATCTACATAGGAGATCGAGGCATACGTTAATGCTGTAATTTTTTTTATTTCCTCCTCCGTGCTTTCTCTCAGAAATGCTTTTTTAAACGGAGGATTTTTGAGATGCTGAGCTAGATATTCATGATTTTTTAAGTTTTCAATATCATCAAAACTTGAAGGAAGCTCCATATCTTCAGGGTTATACATATCTTGATATTTTTTAGGTGGAAATATTGGATAATG
>JAGXNQ010000197.1:338-4384 GCA_019894955.1 Promethearchaeota archaeon
AATGAGGATCTGGAAAAGAGCAGTGCAAATAAAAGGGTTTTTCACCATAATATCCACTAGAAAACCTTTCTAAGAATAATAAGGTTTTTTCTTTAACATATGTAGTATTGTATAGTTCTTCGGGAATTTCATCGCAATAGAGACTAAAAAGGTAATCATAGTTTAGGCACCGATTTTTTACATCCTCAGCAATAGATGGTGCTTTTTCTTCCAACCACTCTATATAATGCCCCGAGCAAATAGTACCATTACCAATTACTAAATCCACTTCTTCATAACCATAATAGGGAAGGGGAAAATTTTCTCTAACAGGATTTTTTCGATTATTCTCTTTTACCCAATGTACAATATCTTCAGCTGATTTTGTTTTATGAGAAAATGGAGCCATCCAGAATTGATGATGGATTTTTCCTATGGATGCGGTGTGCCATCCTTGTCTAGATAATGTTTGAGTTATTGTGGGTATCTCTTTCGATAAGATCATGCCATTACTACGTACACCATGTACATTTGGATAATAACCAGTTAATAGTGTAGCTCGGTTTGGCATGCAGATAGGATTAGAACAAAAGTAGTTTGTAAATCGCAAACTTTCTGCAGCTAAGCGATCTATATTAGGAGTTTTTACGATAGGATTACCATAACAGCCCAAATGATCAGCACGCAACGCATCTGTAATTATAAATAAAGTATTCATCTTTTCTGTTATACATATCACCATTAAATGATAATTAATACTCTATTCCATATCTAGCTTTTATACCCATTGAGGAATAATAATGCTTAATCATTCTCATCTCTGTAACCAAATCTGCTCGTTGTTTTATTTTAGGGTGCATATTAGGTCCACCCGTCAAAATTAACTCGACTTTCTCAGGTTTCTTATTGATCAGATCTAACACAGCTTCTACGGGGAATATCTCATATGCTACTGCAACTCCAATTTCATCAAGTATAACAAGATCATATTCATCACTCGTAATGATTTTCTCTGCGAATTCTAACCCTTTCTTGCCTTCCTCAAAGTCAATATCTCCAGGTGACGCAATAAGTTCAGGAGTACCAAACTGCTTTAATTCAAAATTGGGAGTGTTTTTTATAGCTGTTACTTCACCGTATTGATCCCAACCTTTCATAAATTGAATTATATATACTTTAAATCCATGACCAGTTGCTCGAAAACCTTGACCAAGCGCTGCGGTAGTCTTACCTTTAAGCACTATTGCCTAAATCGCAGTAGTTTTGCCCCTACCAAAATAAACTTGAACAAGCCCTTCATTTAGTCTTTTTCGAATTTTACTCAACCTTCCGTTGTCATTTGAAGAACGATAGTTTAATTAATTTTGGAAATTATCCATTATTTAATTATTTTTATTACAATGAATTAATAATTAATGAATTAAGGATAAGATAAGGACAAATGGCGTCCAATATTGAAGATATTGCTGTTTATAGAAAATTACAAGAACATCTTGATAAAATGCCCATTGGATTTCCAACTACGAAATCTGGTTCAGATATTCGAATATTAAAAAAACTTTTTACGCCTCAAGAAGCAGAAGTTGCAATGCTTTTAAAATTTGGATGGGAAAGAGATCTTGAAACTTTAGATACGATTTATGATCGTGTTACTGACAATAAGATCTCAAAGGAGGAGCTGGGAAATATTTTAGATGAGATGGGGCAAAAGGGTCTTATCATGACTAAGAAACATAAAGATCAGAAATACTATGGAAATGCTTTACTCATGGTGGGAATCTTTGAATTTCAAGTAAACAGACTTGATATGGATTTCATAGAAGATTTTCATGATTATTTCGATGAGGGATGGCTTCCTGAAACATTAAAATTGAAAGGAGCCCAATTAAGAACTATTCCTATAGAAAAGAGCATTGAATTTGAATCACAAGTAAGTGAATTCGATAAGGTTGAAGAATTGTTAAAAACTACTGATGGCCCTTACATGGTAGCAAATTGTATATGTAAACAACTTAAAGATATGGAAGAACACCCTTGTAAAGTCACTGATCGCAGAGAAGTATGCATGGGATTTGGTCATGCTGCAAATCTTTATATTGATCAAGGTTGGGGTCGGGAAATAACTAAAGAAGAAGCAATTAATATATTAAATCAAAATCAAGAAGATGGATTAGTTCTGCAGGCAGATAACTCTCAAAAACTGACATTCATATGCTCTTGCTGCTCCTGTTGTTGTGAGGGATTATCAAGATTTTTAAAAATTCCCAATCCGGGTAAAATGATGATATCTAATTATTACGCAGAAGTAGTTGCTGATGATTGTACAGGATGTGAAACTTGCATCCAAATTTGTCCGATGGAAGCAATAAGACTTGTTGATGATATTGCTAAAATAAAGCAAAAACGATGCATCGGTTGTGGAAATTGCGTAGCTAAATGTCCTTCTGATGCAATAAACCTTCACAAAAAAGATAGACAATTTACTCCTTTTCCTACCATGGATGATTTGTTTGATAAAATAATGGAAAGGAAGATCGCTCAAAAATAAATAAAATTTTGTTTTAATCAAACTAGTTTGTTAATCAGTATATTTACATATAGTTTGATTTTATCTTCGACAATATCATAATGCGTGAACTTTCCTTTCTTCCACCCTTTAATTAATCCAGCTTTTTCAAGAATTCTTAAATGATGAGATACGGCTGATTGGGATTCATCCAATATTGCCTCTATTTCACAAACGCATCTATCTTTTTTCTTTAAAATATTGATGATAATGATACGCTTTTTATTTGCTAAAGCACTGAAGAATTGAGTTAAATCATCAGAAAAATTTTCTTGTTTTAAATTTTCTCTTAGAATACTTAATTGGTCAAAAAATATATCAACATCTGGAATATCTTCACATTTACTTAAAGTTGCCTTAATTTTCGTCTCGCGTTTAATGTCCAGAAATAACACCCGATTGTAATAATATTATTATTTTCAAATATAAATAATTATCATAGTTAAAAATACTTATTCAAATCAACAAACTTTTATATGATATCTGAATTCTTCATCAATATAACCTATAAATAAAAGGTTAAAAATAATAATATTTCGAAAAAAAATAAAAAAAAACGAGTTATATTTCAATGGTAATTTCAAATCAAAATGTTAAAGAAAAGGCTAGAGAATTAACAGCAAGAGTTGTAGGAGTCGCTTCTGTTGATAGGTGGAAAGAAGCTCCTGAGGAAGTTCAACCAGAATTAGTTTTACCAGGAGCGAAAAGTGTGATTGTATTTGGAGTACCAATCCCAAGAGGTATGGTTGAGACAATACCTGGCCATCTTTGGTCTAGGGAACATGGACATCTAATGGGCGGAAAAGTTGATGAAATATCAACCGAATTAGCATACTGGCTTGAAGATGAGGGTTTTAAATCTTGCCCAATAGGGGGTTTATCGATACCTAAAGTTACATATTATACTTTTTCTAAAGCATTGGGAGAGGTTCCATATAAAGATTTTGAGTTCTATAAACCAGGTGGAATTGCACTTAACATGGCAGGTGTTGCTGCTGGTATTGGGACACTAGGAAAAAGCGGAAACTTGCTTGTTCCGAAGTATGGTCCCAATATTATAATTCCTTGGTGTTGATAAATAAATTAATTAAGAAGAAACCAAGTTTTGTATTTATAATTAGAGGAGAAACAAATGAATGAATTAACAAAATTGATATATTGATAAAAACTTGTTCAAATCAACAAACTTTTATTTGATGTGTTTTATAATTATCTTAAAGTTTATATGAATTAAAGTGTGAATTTTTTCGAAGAACTAAATTATCAAAAATAAAATCTCTAAAAATGATTTATTATGAGTGAAGAGGAAGGTAGAAAAATCAGCTTTTTCGAGCGTTATCTGACAATTTGGGTTGTGGTTTGCATCGGAGCAGGTATTTTAATTTCCAGACTCATTCCAGGAATTAGTCAAGTTTTCAATGCTTTTAACATAGGCCAGATCTCTGTTCCAATTGGAATATGTCTGTTCTTAATGATGTATCCGGCGATGTTGAATCTACAG
>JAGXNQ010000198.1 GCA_019894955.1 Promethearchaeota archaeon
CTCTCGAGCAAGGACTCCCTCGATATCAAGGTCTTGGTTTTCATTCATGTAAGTTTTCGTATATCTTAGTGATAAGTGTCCTTTTTGGACAACCATATTCGCTGTTTTTATCAGGATTCTTTTTAAACTTTCAGGTTTACATACTCGTGTAACTAAACCTATTTTTAGAGCTTCTTCAGCCGATATCTCATCACCAAATATCATCATATCTTTAGCTCTTCCTTCTCCAATTATTCGGGGTAAAAGTTTAGTAGAAGCATTAGAAAAAAAGAGACCAACTCCTGCCTCTGGTAACATGATACGCGTGTCTGTTGCAGCAATCCTTACATCACACGCTAATGTATGTTCGAATCCCCCACCAATAACCCATCCGTGATATCCTACAATAATTATTCCAGGGTGAGCGATCATCTTCCTCGTTAATATTTGCCATGCTTCAAGGAATTGTACGCCTTCAGCAAATTTTTCTTTGTTGGTTATTAAATCATAACTGTATTTTAAATCTGCTCCAACTGTAAAATGTTTACCGTTCGCAGAATAAATCACGCATACATCACCATTCTTAGCACTTAATTCGAAACATTCTGTCAATTTCTTTAGGAGTGAAAAATCAATCGTGTTTCTTTGATCTGGCTTGTTGAGCGTGATCTTTCCTATATCTCCTTCTTTTTCATATAGAACAATATCATCCAATATATGAACCTCGCATTTTTTTATTCATTAGGAAAATAGAATTTAATAGAAAATTAAAATATTACCCCGAAAAATAGGTGATTGCAAAAATTCAAATAAAGAACTACTCTATTGTGATACATGGTCTTAGAAAAGCTAGAACCAAAAATAGTCTGGTATATATTTGAACACGTAATTTCTTCAACCCCTCGACCTTCAAAGTATGAAGAGAAAATCCGCAAGAAATTGAAAACTTGGTTAATTGAGCAAGATAAAGAAAAATCTCTCAATCTCATAATAAAAGAAGATGGTGTGGGAAATATCTTTATTAAAAAACCTCCCACAAAGGGAATGGAAGATTTACCTACACTATTACTTCAAGCTCACATGGATATGGTATGTGAAACTGATAGAACTGATGGATTTGATTTTTTTACGCAAGGTATTCCAGTTCAGATTCAAGAAAATAGTGAATGGGTTGATGCTAAGGGAACCACTCTTGGAGCTGATGATGGAATAGGAATGGCTTTAGCATTAGCTATTCTCGTGGATGTTGAAAGCAACATATCTCATGGTCCGATTGAAGTATTATTTACAGTTAACGAGGAGGATGGATTTACAGGGGCGACGGAATTAGATGTTAATATATTAGATATTAAAAGCAAATTTCTGATTAATTTGGATAGCGGTGATTTAGGGGGAATCACTATTGGTTCAGTTGGAGGAAGACGAGTTCACTTTACAAAAAAACTTACCTGGAGTAATATAGAAAATTTAGAATCATATAGATTGGTAGTTTCAGGCTTAGCAGGAGGTCATTCTGGAGGAGATATTCACTTACCTCGAGCGAATGCCAATAAGTTAATTAGTAGACTGATATCTAGCTTAACAGCAGATTTTAATCTCTATATTAGTAGTTGGATTGGTGGGACGAAGTCAAACGCGATTCCAAGGAAATCAATTATAGAATTTGCCATCGAACCAGAAGATTCAAAGATGTTCAAAGAAATAATTAATAAGGAAATTTCAATATTGTATGATTATTATAAAAAAGAGAGTCAAACTGTTAAAATATTTGAACCTCATTTAGAAATTAATCTCTCTCCACTTAGTCTCACTAAATTTCTTTCAGCTAATGACAGTAAAAACATTATAAACTTAGTAAATCTCATTCCCAATGGTGTTCTAAGGCAATCTTTTATACATGAAAACTTCGTGGAAAGTTCCACTAATATAGGAATAATCAACATAAATGAAGAACTAATAGAGATTTGGATTTATCCGCGAAGTATTTATCGTAGTGAATTACACGCTTTTTGCCGTTCAATGGAACAATTAGGATTTTTGGCTAATTGGAATGTCAAGTTTCGTCCTATTCTTGCTGAATGGAATCCTGATATGGATTCTACATTTTTAAAGTATATAAAATCTGAATATGAAAAAGTGTTTGGAAATCCAGTAAAAATGGAACCAACTCATGGGGGATTAGAAACAGCCACCATTAGGGAAAAGATTCCTGGATTAGAGATGGTAGCAATATCTCCAACTGTTATTGACGGACATTCTCCTAGTGAAAAGCTAAAAATTCAGGATGTTAAAGTAATATATGATATTTTAAAAAATATATTAGCCAATTTTAAGAGCTTACAGGATTCTTAAAAGAACAAGGAACAACACTAACACACTTACCACAGGCATCCACTAAACCAAGATCAGAGTAAATTCTTGCATTTTCTAAACAAATATCATAACACTTCTGCTTGTTGAAATTCTCAATTTTTAATGCATCATATATGCAATTTTCAACACATTTCAAGCAAGATTTATTATAGAAGTATAAACAATACTTTTTTTCAGTCCGTTTAGTCGGTTCTATCCTTGCTGATGTAATTATGCTACCTAATCTCCCACAACATCCTTTTTCAGTAATCAACATTTGGTGGAGACCAAAATCTCCTAACCCTGCAATGTAACCAACGTGTTTATGTGACCAATCACTAATCAATTCTTCTTCATTAAAATTATGAGTAGCTGGCGTTGGTTTTGCATCAAAGCCTCTAGATTTTAGTTTTTGTGCTATGAAACCATTAATTTCTGTGATTAGCTTATTTGTCTCTATGTACGCACGAGCCCATTCTTTTGAACAAATATTCAAACCTCGATTAGAAACAACGATATTATCATTAAAAGGAATGAAATAGACGATTACAGTACTTGCATTTACCAACAATTCTTTGGGGTGTGCATGTGATTTTCCAATCACTTCTTTTAATTTAAAAAACAACGGATCGTTAACATCAGCAAATGAGACTATTGGATCTTTCCACTCCGTCAAAAAACCACTCGTTCTTTTAAATTCTTTTATAAATGACCTTATCCAATCTCTAATTTCTTCTGCAATCTTCATTATTTTTTTCAAGCGTCTTCAAGTTGTATAATGTTGTTTAGGTGCGTCATAGCTTTATTTTTAAGAGATTCTTCTAATTGGCATTCTGTAACTTTCCAAAACCTATATTCGTGGTTTAAATAAGCAGGACACTTGTTTCTAACGTCTTCGGGACACTCCGTAATTTGCCAGCATTGAAAACATTTACGAGTGTAATAACTGTGAAAGTTTTTTGGTAATTTTTGATACTCAAAATTAGTCTCTCTGAGATATTTATCTAGATCGTTTGAATTATACGTATTCCAAAACAATACAGTTTTTGATTTATTTTCCTCTTTTTCAAGAAAATCTAGCATCGCTGCTGCGGTCTTTCCAGTATATGTAGTCTCTAATTTAAACTCTCGCTTTTTACCTTCTAATTCCTCAATTAAATCAACTGCTTTTTGGCTTCTTATCGTTTTCATTCCATATGCAGAACCCAGATATCCCTTTATCATTGTAAAATCTTCCTCAGTTACTACGACATCGGGAATTGATTTATCTCTTTTTCTAAGGTATTTAATCGCTTTATTTCCGATTTTCATTATAACTTTGGGACTGACAACAATATCTCGTGATACATTTACAAAAAATATTTTTGTTTTCATACCTAATAGTTTACATCCTGCTGTTAAACCCGCTGCAGTCCCTGAGGATCCTGCTGCTACAAAAATTATTTCGGGTTCAGGTAGGACTTTTTCATCTATTTGTTTCTTAAGCTCAAATATTGCATTTATGAATCCAATAGAACCCAAGGGTGTTCCAATACCAAGCAAAGGAGAGCCTCCTATCGACATTAGATAATATTTCGGATGAAATACCCTAAAGAACCAGCTCTTAAGTAATCCAAGTTCAAATATTTTAGTAAAGTGCAATTTAGCACCAAAATAATCGTATAATAACAAAGAACGCTGCACGTGCCATGTAAGTGGTTGTAAGGACAAGAAAAGTTCACATTTTAAACCCAATTCTTTAGCAATAATGGCACAAGCAATACCATGATTAGTTCCTATACCACCGAGCGTGATTACGCCTTTCTTCTTTTTTTTCAGGATTTCTCCAAAAATGAATTCAAACTTCCGGAGTTTATTCCCCCCGTAGATATTATGATCCTTGTCATCTCGCTTAATATATATTTCTCCGTCATTTAACTTTAAATAATTTTCTAATTCTGTTAATTTATCAACATTTGAAGGGACTCCCGTTAATATTGGGGTCCATGGAACCTTCCCTTCTAAATTTGGATAAAATTCAAATAACACGGGTTTAGAAT
>JAGXNQ010000199.1 GCA_019894955.1 Promethearchaeota archaeon
GTCCTCAAGATGCTGAACCCGCTGAGGTTTTTAATAATTTAAAAAGGTTATCATACCAAAAAGGTCTTGCTCCTGAGGGAGTGTATGCAATAACCAAACAAGTATTAAATACGGGTCTTGCTTATGATATCGGTGCGAAAATAAATGCAGATAGGAAAAAATTAGGATTGAAGGAATTATCAACAAATGAAAATTTAAGTAAGGAGTTAAAAATTATAGCAGAGAAAACAGGATTAAAAATGGAGGGAACCTAAAAATGGGAAAATATTTATTTTTTAAAGGATGCACAATTCCAGCAAGATTACCTAATATTGAAAAGCTTGCGTTGGAAATTCTTCCAGAGATTGGTGTTGAACTTCAAGAAGAGGAAAATTTTTCTTGTTGTCCAGATCCCGTTCAATTGCAAGGAGCTAATCAATATTTTTGGTTAACATGTGCAGCAAGGAACTTAGCTCTTGCGGAAGAAAAAGGTATGAATATCTTAACATTGTGTAATGGTTGTTTAAACACATTAGCAATAGCAAATGATAAAATCAAAAACAATGTTGAAATAAAAGCCGCCATTAATAATGTTCTAAGTGCTATTGGAAAGAAGTATGATGGTACCGTCGAAGTGAAACATCTAATGCAAATTTTTAAAGATGATATTGGCTACGACAATCTTAGAAAAAAGATAAAAAATCCTTTGAACGGATTAAAGGTTGCTTCTCATCCTGGATGTCACTTATTGATGCCTGATGATAAAATAAAATATGATGACCCTACTGATCCAGTAGAATACGATAAATTCGTTGGAGCTTTAGGAGCAACTCCTGTAGATTATCTCACGAAGATTGACTGTTGTGGAGTAGCATTAAATTTAGTCGGAGATAAAGCAGCTAATAATAAATGCATTGCGACTAAATTACTTGATATTAAAAACAATACAGGCGCTCAAATAATCAGTACTGGATGTCCATTCTGCTTTAATCAATTTGATATGGGACAGATCCAAGCATCAAGAGAATATGTAGAACTTAAAGATGCACAGATTCCTGTTTTATATGCTATTGAATTATTAGGACTAGCAATGGGCAAATCGCTCGATGAAATAGGGTATAAAACGCATAGGGTAAAACCACAAATAAAAGTATGGGAGGTCGCTTAAAATGGAAAAGGTATTAACAACATGTGTTTATTGTGGGACAGGATGTCAAGTCTATCTTAAGGTACAAAATGGAAAAGTAGTTGATACTAAGCCAGTCAGGGATGGATTTAATCCAGGTAAAGGTAAGCTTTGTATAAAAGGATGGGCTTTGCACGAATTTATTCATTCAGATGAAAGGTTAACTGATCCACTAATTAAAAAAAATGGAAAATTCGAGAAGGTTAGTTGGGACGAAGCTATTAAGTATTGTGCAGACAATTTTAAAGAGATAATGAATGAAAATCCTGGAAACAGGAGGGTGCTCGCTTGTTTAAGTTCTGCTAAATGTACGAATGAAGAGAATTATGTTATGCAAAAATTTTCAAGAGCAGTTCTTAAAACGAATAACGTTGACCATTGTGCTAGATTATGTCATGCTTCTACAGTTGCGGGTTTAGCGGCTTCTTTTGGATCTGGTGCAATGACTAATTCACTTGATGAGATCTCTGATGCGGATGTGATTTATGTAACTGGATCAAATACTAATGAGCAGCATCCCCTCATTGGTAAGAGAATTTTAGAATCGGTTCATAAAGGTGGTACCTTAATTGTAGCTGATCCAAGAACAATTCCTCTAACAGAAATTGCTAAAGACCATGGAGGAATCGTGATTAATCAATGGCCTGGAACCGATGTTGCATTATTAAACGGGATAATGAATTACATTATCAGCAACGATCTTCATGATAAAGATTTCGTCGATAAATATTGCGAGAATTTTGAAGCTTTTAAAGAAGAAGTATTGAAGATGACACCTGCGATGGCTGCGGACATATGCGGAGTAAAAGAAAAAGATATAATAAGCGCAGCTAAGGCTATTGCTAATGCTAAAGCATGTTCTTTAATCTATTCCATGGGGATTACTCAGCATACAACTGGAACTGATAATGTTAAAAGCACTGCTAATCTTCAAATGCTCTGTGGAAATATAGGTAAATGGGGAACTGGAGTAAATCCATTAAGAGGTCAACAGAATGTTCAAGGGGCATGCGATTTGGGTGCACTTTCAAATGTCTTTTCTGGATACCAAAAAGTTGTAGATCCCGAAGCTAGGAAGAAAATGGCTGATATTTGGGGTATAGATGTTGATGATATGGATACAGAAGTCGGACGTACTGTTGTTGAGATTATAAATGACGCATACGATGGTAAGTTAAAGGGGTTATGGGTTATGGGTGAAAATCCGATGGTTAGCGATCCTGATATTAATCATGTAAGAAAAGGCTTAGAGAATGTGTTTCTTGTTGTTTCAGATATTTTCATGACTCCTACTGCTGAGTTGGCAGACGTAATTTTTCCTGCAGCTTCATTTGCTGAAACTGATGGTACGTTTACTAGTACTGAAAGAAGAATACAATTAGTAAGAAAAGCAATAGAGCCTATCGGAAACACTAAACCTGACTGGGAGATCGTAGGTTTAATGGCAAAGGCAATGGATTATAATGGTCTAACTTATTCTCATCCAAAAGAAATTGAAGATGAGATCAATAAGGCTACACCTATTTATGCTGGAATAACATGGGATCGATTAAATGCTCGACGAGATGGCCTCCAATGGCCTTGTAGAGATATCGATAGTCCTGGTACTGTTTTTTTACACAAGGATGGTGCCTTCGCCAGAGGCAAGGGTCACTTTAATGTATGTCCATACATACCTCCGAAAGAAGGTGATCCCCAAGTAGATGATCCTGAATATCCGTTAGTATTATCAACAGGTAGACTTTTATGGCACTTCCATACTGGTACAATGAGTAGAAGATCTCCAACACTTCATGCCAGAGTACCAGAAGGTTATATTGAAATTTCTATAGAAGATGCTAATGAAATGGGAATCATTGATGGGGAGAAGATTAAGGTATCCTCTCGACGTGGAGAGGTAATTACAAAAGCTAAGGTTACTCATCGAGTAAGGAAAGGTTTGATCTTTATGCCCTTCCATTTTAAAGAAGCAGCAGCCAATATACTTACAAATCCTGTATTAGATCCTATAGCTAAAATTCCCGAGTTTAAAGTTTGTTCTGCTAAAATTGAAAAACTATAACTTCTTTTTTTTAATTTTTTTTTTTAACTATATTTATTGATCCTTTTATTAACAACAACCTTTACACTCATTTTTGATAAAAGCTGCACAATCAACACATTTAAATCCGCAAGAATTAGTTTTATTAATATCTTCATTCTTTTTTAAAGAAAGGTGAAGAGGTAAATATTGAGGAAATTTAAAATCTGAGATTAAAATAATTTTTGAATGTAATACTCCTTCTTTATTAGATGGACCACATAATTTTAACTTATTATTTAAGTCTTGGTCACCATTTCCACATAAACCTATCATTAAATTAAAACTGCCTAATATTTCTGCAACTAAAAAAACGTATGAACAAGAATTATATGCATTACTTATTTCCGAGATGTATTCAAAATTTTTAATCTCAAGAAGTATGATACAAGCTTTAAAATCCATCGCTTCAAGGTTAAAATTTCCTTGTATCTTCAATATTCCAGATTCATTTAATTTAGTGACTCTTTTTTTAATTCCTGAATTGCTTAATGCTGTTTTTTTTGATATTTGAGTCACGGTTTGACGACCGTCTTCTATCAACATTTTCAAGATTTTTATATCAATATGATCAAATTTAACTTTCATCAAAAAACCTCCAAATTAAACATAAAAGATTAAAAACTTATTTAGAATAGTTTTTATTTTAAACTAAAGAAATAAAAATTAGATTAATTTTAAACTATTTTATTTTAAGTCTTTTACTTTACTGTCATCCCGAACACATTTATTTGCTCTTTTGTTAGAAATCAGCTAATTATTTAGCTTAAATGTCTGGATTCGATTGAAATTTCGTTATTAAAGTATAAATTACTTAAACCTTAAACAGAAAAAGCTTTATTTTAAGATATTTTTGAAAAGATAATTAAATATTTGATTATATGGTGTTTTAAATCTAGATAATTCTAATAAATTTTAAAATAAGGATAAATTTTTATTTTTCTTGAAAATAAATGATATCATAATAATACTATAATCTAAAAAATGATGAATAATTTAAACCGATCCTTTGATAATATGAAAAAAATTTCCATAAAAGCAGAAGTTTTTTTAGAAAATTATGATTAAAAG
>JAGXNQ010000019.1:0-23008 GCA_019894955.1 Promethearchaeota archaeon
GTGCGTATAGAACAGTAAAAAACAATGAAGATTTCTTTGAAATATATGAGAAGGCGTATAAAAATCATGGTAGGCTTTATTCGTCTGTTGAAAGTGTAAATAGACCGCTATTTCGGCGTTATTTTAATAAATTAGGCACTAATTATCGAATACCGAAAGAAGTTAAATTTTTAATAATATTGCCCGAATTGGATGTAAAAGGAACATATTCATCAGAAATCCAAAAATGGTTAGGAATCATTGACAACAGCGTATTTCGAGAGAAAATTCACATCATATTGGCGTCGTCGTATTATGGTGTAATACCTAATGAACTAATGGAAAGTTTTCCACTTGGTCAGCATGAAGGGAGCATAGAATTTAAGTATCAAGGTCATGCTCATAATGCGCTGAACAATACAAAATTCTTTTTTGAGAAAAATCACGATCAATATGATAAAATCGCAATTTTAATACCGAATGAATATCTAAATGAGTTGAATGAGCTAACAGAAATTTCAAAAAATAATGTAATTTTCATCATTCAAAATTATTTAACTGATAAATTTAAAGAAAAAGTATTTACTTTTCTTACTATTGAATCCGCATTAGGATATTTCAATGATGGTTTAAAAGATGATGATTTAAAATAATGACTATTTTAGAGAGTATAATTGCTTTTGGGCATGTAAATGTCTCTTGTATTCATAATTCAACCATCGAAATCACAAAAGAGAATTATCTAACTGATAGAGGAACATGCGTTTTAGGTATCAACTCATCAAAAGCTTGCTCCGATTTAGACCCAAAATTAAAGCTACAAATCTGGGAAGGAGCAAAAATCGAAGTGGTAATCCAAGTAGAAGAAGTCCATGATAAATTTTATGGTTTTGGAAGTAAGTTATTACCTCTTTCTCATGAATTTGATTTAGTTTTCCGTAAAAGTGATTTTATCTGTGATCGAACAGTATTAATTAACTGTTCTAAATCATCACGTGATTTAGATAGAAATTTAGTTAAAAGTCTAACTTCTTCCAATAAAGAAATAAAATTGACGTTCAATACTACGAGATAATGAAAAAAACTATCCAATTTATTAAGGTTAAAAAAGAAAAGGGAGAAGATCTAATAAAGATTTTAAATTCAAATTTTAAGAAGCAGAGAATTATTCATCCCGATTACCAAATTGGATATGATGGTGATTATATTCTTTTTCCAATAAAAACACTTGCTAATGAATCATTTAATGAATTACATAAGCTACTTAAAAATCAATTTTCAATTGAAATCATTAATAAGAAAGGTAAATCAAAAAAAAGTATAGAAAGACGCACTCTAGAAGAACTACTTCAAGATAAATTACCAAATGATGTATTAGCGATAATTCCGAGATCTTACGATGTTATTGGTAGTATTGCAATTGTCGAATTTGATCGTTTTTTGGAATTAAGTCAATATAAGAGCATTAAATATAAGAGTCAAGTAGCAAGTGCAATATTACGACTCAACAAGGGATTGAAATCAGTTTATGAAAAGAAAAGTGAAATAAAAGGAGTATTTCGCTTGAGAGAATTTTCGATTTTAAAAGGTCCAGACAATCCTGAGACAATCCATAAAGAAAATAAATGCTTGTTTAAACTTGACATAAAAGAAACTTATTTTTCTCCCCGATTGGTGTATGAAAGAAATAGAGTAGCTACAAGTCAATTTAATGAAAATGAGAACATAGTTGACATGTTTGCAGGAGTAGGTCCTTTTTCAATACAAATCGCTAAAAATCACCGGGTGAATATGCATTCTTTTGATATAAATCCAGCAGCTTATAAATATTTAGAGGAGAATTTAAGTCTTAATAATGTAAATGACAAGATAACAGCCTATAATTTGGATGTCAAAAACTTAGTAGAGAAGAAAAGCACGTTAAGTGAGGATTTAAAAAACCGCATGGATCGCGTCATAATGAATTTGCCAGAAAAAGCTTTTGATTTTCTTGATGTCGCTTGTTTTCTTCTAAAAGAGTCAGGGGGTATTCTTCATTATTATCTTTTTAATGAAAAATCCACTCCCATTGAACATTCTATTCAAAATTTAGAACCGAAGCTGGAAGAGGAAAATTATCATATTGTAAAAATCTTGTCTTCAAGAAAGGTTAAAGGATACTCACCAAAGATTGATTTATTGTCTTTAGATTTATATTTAAAATCAAAAGAATGATAGTTTAAACTTTCTTTAATAAATAAATTAAAATGAAAATGGACCTGGCAGGATTCGAACCTGCGATCTTCGGATTAGAAGTCCGACGCCATATCCATGCTTGGCTACAGATCCTCACACAATTAGAATCTTGGATTGTCTATAAACTTTTTTAAAATACAATAATTCTCGGTGATAAATTAATAAATCATTAATACATTTTTTTTAAAACTTCTTACTGATATTATTATATAATAAACTCTAAAGATAAATTGCAATTTCTTCTGTTAGTATGAAGTATAATTTAATAAAAAAAACATTCGTTCACCAAAATATTCCTTACTCTTTTAATTGGAATAAGGCACATTATTTTCAGAAAATTAATCAAATTAATTCAAATAAAGAGGAATTTGAAAGTTTAAAAGGACACTTTGAAGAAGTATATGAAGGAAACATACCAAATGATTTTTTTAATTCAAGGAGCATTCCAAGAATTTCTCAATTCAAATTGAGAGGAATCAAATCTACATATCTTGAATTCTTCAGAAAAAAGCTCATAAGAACGGGAAAGATTATAGAATTGAATTCTCAATCAAAACTTCCAATGAGAGCTCAGAAGGTATATGAGACATTTGTAGGTCGAAACAAGAAACCCGGACATAATCCTATATTAAAAAATATTTTAATTAAGGATCCGGATTCAATTGCCATAGAAGTTCCGATTTGGAGGGAGATTGATAATACTTGCCTTACTGGACATATTGATCTAATCCAAATCGAAGGAAATACATTAAAAGTAATAGATTACAAACCGGAAGGTAAGTTTATTATATCTTTACCTCAAGTTGCAATGTATGGTCTACTTGTAAAGAATACGTTAGGGATAAATAACTTAAAATGCATCTCGTTTAACAAAAATGGTGCCTGGGAGTATGACCCACAGATATTATTAACAGATATAAAAGCTTTTTTGGATTCAAATAATTTAAAAGAAAGAGAATGGGAACGGTTTATTTAGATTATAGCTTTTTCTTGGTAATCTTATTTGTCTTTTTTTCATCCTTTGGTTTAATATAACCTCGAAGTAAAAAATGACATAGAATTAAGGCCCCACATTCAAAAACGATACTTAGGAATGTAATTATTGTTCCATTCGTTCCTATGAATCTTAAAAATATTGCTAGTGCTAAGCCTGATGATAATAGGATAACTATTAGGAAAGCTTTTAGAATTTGACCTATTGAATCTTTGATATAACCGAATTCTTTTTTTAACCAAGACATGACAAAATCATTTCGTTTTAGTTTTTTTACTCTATTTTAATAAATTATGGCAATTTTAATATTTTTTTTTATTTTAACCATTCTTCCGTTTTTTCTTGAATTTAAAATAGAGAAGTTTATCTAGATACTTTCCAATTTTAGTAGAAATTCTTGTCGCTATCTCAAATCTTTCCCCATCTACCATATTTTTAATTTCTTCAAGAGATGGATCATGTTTTAATCTTTCATATAAGACATCTTTAATAATTTGAGATACATTATTCTTGATTTCTTCATCATCGGGAAGTTTATAATCAGGTTCTAATCTTTTCATTAAATTAATTGAATCTTTGTAAAATTCTAAGAATTTAATCTCTGGATTTGGATCGGAGTCACTATGAATTTTAATACTTTCTGCTAATGTTTTTGTATCTTTCTCTTGCCAATAGAATTGATTCGGGTTGATTCCAGGACGGCTAATTCCCCTAATTGCTGAGGTTATACGCCTTTCGATCCAATTAAATGTGTTTTCCTCTTGTTTTTCACGAATAATCCTCCTTTTCTCTTTTTTTTCTTTTTCTACATCTTCAATTAATTTAATAACCTTTGATTTCCCTTTTTCATTAAATTTTTCAAATCTTTTGACTAAGTCATAAGCTAGGCAGTATGAAACAGGAGAGATAATATCTGCTTTCAACGATAAAGGAGTTACATCACTAAATATATAACTTGGTTTAGTTTTCAATTCTGAAATGCATTCCTTTAATGATCTGTTTAGTAAGAGTGATAAAATAAATCCATTAACAAGAAAAACTTGATTTTTGGCATTAAATACGATTACTAGCTCTTCTTGACGTTTCATCATTCGATTGATAATCAATTCTTCGAATTTAATATTCACCCATTCCTCAGATTCTAAAGTGCCTTCAATTTTTGTCAATGCTAAAAGGAATAAACCTTTATCATTAGTTACCTTGTCATACAACTCAATAATTCGGCTATATTGACGGAGGATTTTAGATAAGATGTGTAAGTAAATATCCTTAACAATATTATTAAAAAAATCATCAAAATTAAGAAGCAAGATAATTTGTGAATAATTTGAAAGGTTGAGATCATGAAAAAACACTTTTTCTACAATCTGTTTTTTTCTTACGAATTCTCTTAAATCATTAATCGTAAAACCAAGTCGTTCTTCTAAAAGACTCCAAAATTTTTGAAGAACTATCTCTTCTCGATATATTAAATTAATTACATTAATGTCTGATAAGTTATCTATTGATCCTATAATACTTTGAAGAAAGGGATACTTTAGATCACAAAGAAGTTTATTAGTTTGATAAAGTAAATTCTTTTCTGGATCGTTCAAAAGAAGTAAATCTTGTTCATGAATATTATAGCGAACCATATTCATTTTTACCTTTTCAATAACATCTTCATCAACATTAACGATTTTGAGTATATCATCAACACCTCTCATGTTTAGTGAAAAAATTACCTCATCAAAACTAGTTTCTTTTAAGCTTTGAAGTAAATATATAAAATCATTAGGGTTATTCTTTAGTTGCTCAAATAATTTGGATTTTAAGAACAATAGGATTTTTTTTTCAAAACTATCGTAATCTATTTTTTCTGTTAAGCTTTCATCAATAATATCTAGTAAATTTTCTTTTATTATATTTCCTTTAATAAATATCCTTAAACCATGAATAGACACGGGGAATTTTTCAGATTCATATTCCATTATTTTGCGTTTAATCATTCTTACCGGCATTGCTTGAACTTGTAGTTCTTTATAAGATTTGAATTCAAAACTCTTTTTAATTCTCGAAATTAGTCTATCCAGTGTCGATAATTCGATGAAATTATCTTCTTTTTCTTTCTTTTCTAATTTTATTTCCAAATCAACTGAGAGATCTTTAAAAGCAGCACTTTCTTCTAAGATTTCATTTTTAATTTCATCAACTAGTCCTATCAAATCTCCAATAAAGTCGTAAAAATAGAAAGGAGGATAATTTGTAACAATTTCTAATAATTTCTGTTCTATTTCTTCATCAAGTTCTTTCTTTTGACGCTGTTTTTCATTATCTGATAAATCTGTATTTCTTTCATTTATCAATAAATTCAAAAAGGAATTTTCTAAATTTATTATTTTATGAATTAGGTCGATTTCGAGATTAAAAGAATTTTTCAGTAGCATATCGAATTCTGCTAAAAGTAATTTCTTTTGTTGCTCTTCAAAGTGACTCGCAGTTTCATAAGCTAATTTATTATATTGTTGTGTTTCAAGCAATCTAATACCCATATCATGATAAAGATGTATAGAAGCAGTAGCTAATAATAATGATTTAAGCGTGCCATCATTTTGAACTAACTTTGTTATTAAAATCTTATCTTGTTCACGTTTAAAATGCGAAAGAATTCTATTTATCGTTTGAAAGTGCCTGTAGGTACCTTCTATAGCGGTGGTTTTTCTCTTTATTCCACTTATTCTTCTATCAACCATGCTCTATAAACCTCTTTAAAATTATCTGAAATTTCGAATAATGACTTATTTCCCCAATATTTGAAATTAAAGACATGAAATAATTCTCTTTTAAACAACTCTATCTCATTATCTGTAAATTTATGATTTAAAATTATAGATACTGGACGAGGAATCAATTTTGAAAAGTATTTTAAATTCACTTCTTCAATGTAATTATTAAATGTATCTTGCTCATTCAATCTAAGAAATTCAATTGGTGATAATTCTTCTTGTTTCATGTTTAATAAACTAAGTTCGGTTTCTATTCTTTTTCGGACATATAATGGGAATTCAATAGCAATTCCTCTACAATATTCAAACTGTTTATAAAATTCCAGAAAGATTCCATGATTCAAGTCATTGGAAACCTTAGCAATGTATTGATCTAAAAATATTAAAAAGTGATCAATTTCTTGTTCACGTAATTCTCTTTCTTCTAAAAAATTAATAAAATCTGATACAATTTCATTTAACGTCCAGCTTCTCTGTTCTTCTACTTTAAAAAACTGTTTTGCATAATCTGTTATCCATTCTAAGATATAATATTTCCAGGCTAGATTAATTCCACCGATACGTTTTTCAAGAAATCGATGGAACTTATTAGAAAAAGTAACTGGATCTATGATTTTGTTTTTTGATTCTTCTTTTAAAAAACGATTAATGGTACTATAACGTAAAATGTAGCTTAATAAGTAGTCTAATTCAGTAGAAAATGTTTTAAAATTATCAATATGTTCCTTTATTGAATCTGATGCATTCGTTTGGATTTCTGCAAAAGAAATTATGTCACTAATATCTAATTGCGATTTATCAAAAAATAATGGAACACTGTGCTTTATTATTTTTTTAAATTCTCTTACCAAAATTTCCTCATCATAATGAGTCCCTTTAGTAAGATTAATTGTCTTGAGTTCAATTTGATTGAATAAAAACTCTTGAAATTTAGTTAATATATTAATCCCTATATTTTTGGCGGGTTCTTGTTCATGAGTAAATTTACTCATTAATTCGTCAATAAGATTTAATATGAATGTCTTTAATCTTCTTCGAGCTAAATAATGAGGCAGGCTCTCTTTTATGATTTTAAAGCTCGCTTTTACTATTTCTGAAAAAATATATACAGAAGAATTTAAATCATTAGCTCGAATTTTATCAGAATTATGTATTGATTGTGAAATCGATTGGTTAGCGATTATGTAAATTTCATCATGTATTTTCTGGCTATTTCCTAGTTCTTTATGGATAAAATCTCCAAATATTTTTAACAACTCTTGTAAGCTACCGGATTCTCCAGAAAGGAGAAATTCATTCGATTTTTCTAAAAATTGGTTGAAAATATTTTCTATAATCTTTAAATCCTTTTCATATTTATCAATCATCCATTTAACGGTGTGTTTTTCTTTAATCTGTTCAATCCTGGCATTGATACGATCTATTATAAATGTAATCACACTATCTTTTGATTCATCAATCGTTCCCGTATTAGCTAAATTTAATAAATTTGACCCTAGTTGCAGTGTTTTTTCAACAACATAATTTGCACTAGGTTCAGAAATTGCATATTTTAAGTGTTCTCTACTTGGATGTTCATCAAGGGGATCACTCATTTTTTGAAAAGCAGGATTAGAAAATTTAATTTCAATAGGTTTTTTATTCCAGTAATAATTAACATCTGATTTAATTGATGCAAACGTGTCCAACATTTCTTTTTCAGTAGGTAAAGATGTGCTTACTCCAATAAGCTTTTTATTCCATTTATCTTCGAGTAAATCACCATATAATTTTTTGCTGAATCTTGATGCAAAATTGCGAAGTACCAAGGTTTTTTGGTCTTTATTTAAATCGGGATGATCTGTGAATTCTTCTACTTCAAAAAATAATTTACTTACATTATTAATTGATTCTCGTGATTTATGAGTGTCTAAATATCCAGTTTCTGGTTTTAAGGCTAGAAGCAGGCTTTCACAGTCTTTAAATTTACCAGGGATTAATAACATTGATTTTGGGAAGATTTTCGTTAACGCTTCTTTTTCATCATAGTTATAAAGTTCAAATTCAATACTAAATAGTTCAGAACCAGTAAAATCCCTCAAAATTGCATTATACATCCTTAAATAGGTGATAACTTCTTGAGACAATTGGTTCATTTTACCTTTAGTTAATTTTCCTGGACCGATAACATCTCCAACAACAATATCATTTGGAGAGGAATACCCAAATATTAGAGAAAATTGATAGTTAATTGATTCTCGAGTGGTGATCATTATAAAAAACTTCTTCTTAATTTAGATTAATGGTTTTATGCTTCAACCAAATAAAAAATTTAAATATCTTATAGTTGATAAAGTATTAAAATTTAAGCAGAGCCATAACAGATTATGTTTTTTTTATCAATATCTAATCAAAATTTGGTTTTTACAATGTATAAAAATAAAAACATAAAAGAGATTATTTTTATAATAAATTATAATACGCAATTTTCGCATAATCTAATATTCAAAAACATATTTGAAAGGTGAATTATTTTAGAGTTTGGGAGTGATTTAGGAATTACGAGTGCAGATATTGAGAAAATTAGCCCTCAAATCACATTTATTACTTCAAATGCGGACATAGAGGCTATTGCACTCGTGTCAAAGGAGGGTTATCAGATTGCATTCTCTGCTTTACCACAATATAAAGTTGATGGGGACCAATTCTGTGGATTGGCCTCAGCTTTATTGATGACAGGGAGCTCAACGATTCAAACATTATTTCAAGAGGATTTAAGTGAAATAATAGTAAGGGCAGAAAACGGTTATATTATTGTGAGCAATGCGGGACGTTTAGTAATCGTTTGTGCAGGAACCATAATCGAGACTCTAATGAAGACGGTTAAAGTCATGCGAATAGCGGCGAAAAATTTGAATAAAATTTTCGAAGGACGTTAAGATTTACTCCATTTTACATTCAATAATTTTAAATTATTCACTATTCAGATTTTTTTGAAAATATAATTATTTAAACATTAAATTTATAAGTTAATTCGAGTTTTAAATCTAATATTACTAATATGGTTTTAAATTGTGTTCACTGATAAAATGACTTTTTGGCGTTGGCAGTGGCAGTGGCGTTCATAATAACGCTCTCTCATCGGTTTAAATCAGATTACGAATAACGCTTTCTTTTCTTTCAAATTAGTTATTAATTGCCTTAGCAGTTATGCATTATATTTTTGAATTCCATTAATATAAGGAGACATAAACTTATAATTAAAATATGAAGGATATGTATAAATGAATAAATCAAATGCAAGAATTTTATTAGAACCAAATGAAGTCCCAAAAGAATGGGTAAACATTCTACCAGATTTACCAATACCCATAACTCCATTAATAAATCCAATGGATGGGATGCCAGCACCTCCAGAATTAGCCTTTGCAATATTTCCTAAGGAATGTGTAATGCAAGAAGTATCACAAGAAAGTATGATACCCATTCCAAAAGAGTTAAGAGAAATATATGCACAGACCTACCGGCCAACACCTCTACATCGTGCTTATGGATTAGAAAAGGATTTGGGAATTGAAGGCGATGATATCAAAATTTTTTACAAAAACGAATCGGTATCGACAACAGGATCCCATAAACCTAATACAGCATTAGCTCAAGCATTTTATGCAAAAAAAGAGGGATTAAAGGAATTGGTCACTGAAACAGGTGCAGGACAATGGGGTTCAGCCCTCTCTTATGGTTGCAATTTATTTGGATTGAGTTGTGTTGTATATATGGTAAGAGCTAGCTTCATTCAGAAACCGGGGAGAAAAATACTAATGAGAGCTTATAATGGTGAAGTACATGCAAGTCCTTCTAAGCATACAATGTCTGGTAGACAGTTTTTTGATAAAAATCCAGAACATCCTGGAAGCTTAGGAATTGCAATTTCAGAAGCAGTAGAACATAGTTTAACAAAAGATGATGCAAGATACTCCTTAGGAAGTGTACTTAATTTTGTTTGTTTGCACCAAACAATAATAGGTCAAGAAACAAAAATACAACTGAATAAAGTTGGAATTTCTGAACCAGATATAATTATTGGATGTATGGGTGGTGGTTCAAATTTTTCTGGACTTGCGCTTCCGTTTATGAGAGATAAATTGGAAGGAAAACTCCCGAATACGCAATTTATTGGAGTCGAACCTAGAGCTTGCCCGAGTGTAACTAAAGGAGAATATCGATGGGATTACGGAGATACAGCAAAAAAGGCTCCTATTCTTAAAATGCATACTTTAGGACATGGATTCATACCTCATCCAATACATGCGGGAGGGTTAAGATATCATGGAATTGCTCCCATTATTTCAAATTTAGTCAATAACAAGCTCATGACAACTTCAATGCATTTCCAAACTGAAATTATAGAAGCGGGGCTTAAATTCGCAGGGACTGAGGGTATTCTTCCTGCTCCAGAAACCTGTCATGCTGTAAAAGAAGCTATAGATCAAGCTGTAATAGCAAGAGAAAATAACGAAAAGAAAGTTATTGTTTTTAATTTCAGTGGTCATGGATATTTTGATCTTTTAGCGTATAAAGAATACATGATGGGGAATTTAGTAGATTTTGAATTGCCTTCTGAAGAAATTTCTAACGCTTTGAATGCTTCTGATATGCCAATAATTGACGAATCAAAATTTTAATCTTATTTTTCCTTTTTTTTATTTAATCAGTAAAAATCTTAAATTTGTAATTATAAATTCTATTATATAAAATAGTGAGTTAGCTTTTCTTTGAATGCTTTATCTTTGATTACGGTTTGTATTTTTTATTTTTATGCAGCTATATTATTTTATATAACAGTTTTATCAAGAAGAAAAAGAGAAAATAGCGCATTTATTAATAATCTCTGTAATTCTATAGTCTTAATATTTAGCATTACAAGCAGTTTAATTCTTATTCAAGTATTGAAAATTTCAAATCTTGATTTTATTGTTTTCCCATTTGATATTTTCATCATTTCTTTTATGATAGGTTATTTACCCATATTATATTTCTTTATTCATCGGGAAAAAAAAAGAATTAAGAATCAAGATGATTCTTGGAAACGTTATTATATAGTATATACTCCTGTATTACCTTTAAAATATGAAATTTATCGAAAATTAACTCATTTGGTTGTTTTGGCTATAGTTTTTTTTTATTTCACACTTGGGTTTTTAGTTCAGACTGTATTTTCCTATATCCTTAATTTCTTACCACCAATAATCTCAGATTTATTTTTTTCCCTCTACAATTTAGAAGGAGACAAAATGATATTTACGCAATATTTAGTAGTTTTTCTAGTTGGAATTTCTCTTATAGGTTTAATTACAGTAGATTTAATACGAATTATCAAACCAGATTACTATCCTTTAAAACCTGTAAATTTAATTCTCAGAGAAAGAGAGATTCAAACCAGAATTGGACCTCATATATCAATGGGAGTTAGTTGTTTCTCAATAATAATTTTATATGGAATTTTTCAACCACTTGGTCCGCTAGTGATATGTACATCAATGACGATGTCAATATTTGGAGATATGGCTTCAAATTTATTCGGTAGAATGGTAGGACGTAGATATATTAGAAATACAAAAAAAACTTATGAAGGTTTGGCTGCTGGAATGATTTTTGGTTTTGTATCAGGAATAATCTGCTTGGTTTTCTTGAATGGTTTATATAATATCTCTATTTTTGGTCTGTTTATCCTTCCATCGGTTGGAGCTTTAATTATTGGGGGATTAGATTTTCTTAATTTAGAAATTGATGATAACCTCTCATATAATGTTATTATAACACCCATATTATTCTTTCTTTCAAGTGTTCTTATATAATTATCAATCATGATAACAAAAATTTTATGAATAAGGATAGTTTAATAAATAAGATTATGTCCGAAGATAAACTAAGAATTGATAAAATAAAGAAAGGAACAGTGATTGATCATATTACGGGGGGATATGCTCTAACTATTCTAAACCTTACTGGATTAGATGAATCTCCAAACCTCATGACAATTGGTATAAATGTCTCTTCAAGTAAATTCCAAAAGAAAGATATTATTAAAATTGAAGGTGAATTTCTAAATGAAACCCAAATGCAACAAATATCTATACTTTCTCCAAACAATTCCATATCTTTGATTGAGAATTATAAGGTTATTGAAAAGAAAAAAGTGAAAATTCCTAAAGTTATCAAACAATTAGTTTTATGTGCTAATACAACTTGTATTTCTAATTCAGGTGAACCAATTGACTCGGAATTTAGTGTATTGGAAGAAAAACCATTGAAAATCCAATGTGTATATTGTAATCGAATGTATAAATTAGATGAAATAACCTTCAGTTCAAAAGGTAAAACGGAAAAGAGAGTAAAGCAAAGAATAATACTATAGATTTTAGAAGAAAGCAAACAACGTATGTACGATTGTTGAGGTTATCATAAATAGTAAGAAGAAGATTCCAAGACCGGGTTTAAGAATTTTCTTCCAATTCCACGTTTCTTTATCATATTTGTATTTTAAAATCACGAAATTGGTTACGAACGGCATCAGAAACCAAAAACAGAGCATCCATATTAAAAAGGGTAACCCATAGAAACCAATTACTCGTCCTATTAACCCAGATAATGTTCCAGTTAATGCCCGATACCAATAAAGGTTTGTTTCTTTTTCCAAGCGTTTATCTAAAATAGATGTACTCTTTTTTTCTTTCTGATATTCTTTTTTATCTGTCTGTTTCATTTTTTCTTTAATAAGCTTTTGTCTTTCCTTCTTGATATTAACTTTCTTCAAGCGGGAATCTTTTTTTGGCATAATCACTACTATTAATATTGATTATTATAAAAATGATTTTAAATTATAGGATTATAACAACATTACTCTTACAGAATAATTAACGATGAAAATTCAAACAAATTTTTCAAATTTTGAAGTACATACAATCTCAAAAGAATTAGATCAAATTCTTTCAGAAGGAACAATAGTAAATGTTTATGAATTGGAAAATTTATTAATATTAAAAATCTCAACGAAAACGAGAGAAAAGGTCAATTTAATTGTAAAAAATGATTCGAGAATAAACCTAACAGATTATGATTATCCAATTCCTAAATTTCCAAGCCAATATATTACGTCACTAAGGAAACTACTGAAGAATAGAAGAATTAAGTCCGTTTCTCAATATGAATTTGATAGAATTATCATTATCGAAATACACTCTTATGAGGAAGGAGATTCAAAATTTGTAATTGAACTATTTAATAAAGGGAATTATCTATTCCTTGATGAAAACAATATTATTAAAATAGCTAAATCTTACAAAAAGTTTAGGGATAGAGATGTTTTGGCAAATCGAGAATACGAATTTCCAAGTCAGCGCGGAATTGGATTTTTGACTATTAATGAGATGGAGTTTATTGATGTAATTAAAGATTCGGATGATGAAATTGTTAGAATTTTAGCAAGAAAAATTGGAATATCGGGATTAATCAGTGAAGAATTATGTTTTAGAGCGAAAATAGAAAAAACAACAAATGCACGATCGCTTAACGACACCCAACTAAAGGAATTTTTTATTATATTTAAAAATCTTAGAAATCAACTTCTGTTTGGAGAGATTAAAGCTCATATCATCTATGAAGAAAATGAAAAACAATTCGCGGTTCTACCATTTGAGTTAGAGATGTTTCTAAATTTTAATAAAATCTATTACGACACATTTAATCAAGCTGTGGATACTTATTATTCTAAATTAGACCTTTCAGCAATTAAACCGCACCAAAATCAAAAAATTAGTACTAAAATAGATGCTCACAAAAGAATTCTGCAAAATCAAGAGGAATACCTTCAGGAATTACATAAAAAAAAAGAGAAATACTATGAATATGGAGATTTTATTTATGCGCATTTTGGTGAATTAGAAAAACTTTTTCACGTAATTTCGGAAGCAAAAGATAAAGGGTATAATTGGTATGAAATAAATGAAAAACTTTTGGATGCAAAAAAGAATGGTGTAGAAGGTGTCGAATTATTTATTAAAATCATTCCTGAAAGTCGAAAATTGATTGTTAATATCTTAAATCAAGAAGTTAATTTAGATATAAGAAAAACTATCGGTGAAAATGCGAATTTAATCTATTCTAAGGGAAAAAAAGCTGAACAAAAAATATTGGGAACCGTAGAAGCAATTAATATATCTAGGGAAAAATTGACTAATTTTGTTAAAGAGAAAGAATCGATTGAAGAAGAGGTATTAGGTTTAGTAAAGAAAAGAAAACAAGCCTGGTACGAGAAATTTAGATGGTTTTATTCTTCAAACGGATTCTTAGTAATTGGTGGTAGAGACGCTACTTCAAACGAGGTAATATTTAAGTCACATTTGCTATCTGAAGATCTTGTTTTTCATACTAATATTCCGGGGTCTCCTCTTGTAGTTGTTAAGAATCCGGAAAATAAAGAAATTCCTGACCAAACAATAAAAGAAGCCGCAATTTTCGTAGGGAGTTACTCTAATGCTTGGAAAGAAGATTGGGGTTATGTAGACGTCTGGTATGTAAATCCAAATCAAGTATCAAAAACTCCTCCAACAGGTGAATACTTACCTAAAGGTTCTTTTATGATCTCTGGTAAGAAGAATGTGATAAAAAATGCAAAAACAGAATTAGGGATGGGATTAGAAATAGAAGAATCAAAAACAGATACTGTTGGAGATGAACGGGTTATATTCTTCAAAATTCTCTGTGGTCCTTTAAGTGCAATAAAAACTCAGGCTTCCCATATTATTAAAATAAAACCATCGATAGATGGATTAACAAAAGGAAAGTTAGCGAAAGAGATTAAATCAAGGTTTATCAATCAAAATGATGATCAATTTAAAAAATGGATAAAACTACTGAAAGAGGATGATATTATACTTTCTCTCCCTTCTGGAAAATCAATAATAATCTCATAATTCATCTCTTGTTAACCAATTTAGCTATTTCTTCAATATTGTTATGATTATCAAATAAAATACCATCAATATTCATATTTATTAGTTTTTTTATAATCAACTTAGGATTTTTATATTCTATAAAATTCCAAGCTAAAGCTAATATTTGATTTTCATGGCATTTATTGATAAATTCTGAGGAAATTCTCTCTGAGCTCAAACTTATTAAATCTGGTCTGATGAGATTAATTTCTACTGAATTTAAGGTTAAGAAAGTTTTTAAGTCTGGGTTTTTGGCCTTGGTTATGTTATAACATGTTTGAATATGCGGATATTTCATTTTTATTCTTAATAATTCTCCCAAATCTCTACCGCTAATTATGCATGAGTTTTTAAGCCTTTTTTGAGAAATTAGTTCTAAAATTTGTTCACTGATACCATATTCTTTTAATTCAATCATAAAGTAGATTTTATCATGAAAAGCTTCTAATACTTCCTCTAACAATGGAATCCTTGATTTATTCATGAGAGTTTTAGCTTTACTAATTTCTGAATAGAGAATATCTTTTACTTTACCAAAACCATTAGTGGTCCTATTGATAGTTTCATCATGAATGACGACCAGTTTTCCGTCTTTAGATGATCTAACATCAAATTCAATGTAATTTGCTCCTTGATTAATTGCGATTTTGAATGCCTCTAAGGTATTCTCATCAAATTGATATCTGGTTCCTCTGTGACCAATCAATAAGAACTCCATTTTATGAAAAAATAAAGAGATTAATTATCTTGCAATAAATACAAGTAAGCTAATAAAATTAACAGACCTGCAAATGTAAAAGTTAAGACAATAGGGTTCCAGAAAGCTTGAATAAGTGATAGAACTGAAAGCAACAATATATCCTTGAAATTTAAAGGCTTACCTGTTAATTCTTTATAATTTCCCATACTAATTATCATAAAAATGAAGAATAACAGAATAAATACAACTTTTATAATTGAGTCAATAATGTTCCAAAGGAGTATACTTGTATCGAATATCTCTAAAATTTCGCTATTAAAAAGAATTGAAACAATGAAAAAAATCCCACCTAATACTGCGGAACGTATGACAGATTTGAATGCGAATTTATCATCATTTACATTACTTCTTTTTATTTGATTCTCTTTTTTAATTTTTGACATTTTAGCTCCTTAATCGTTTGACTTTATCTTTAATTTTTCTGATTGAAATAACATAATAAATAAAAAATATACCAACCGCTCCAAATATAATAGTATTAATTAGTAACTTAGGATTTGGGGGGGGCGGGGGTATATATATTGGAAATTGAATTTCAATTAAAGTATTGTTTTCAATCAAAATCCCTTCAGGATATGATGCTGATTTTCCAAAAACAATACTAATATTATATGTAAATTTATGCTGAAACCATACATCTTGAGCACTTTCATCATCAATTTCGATTGGTGTCCCAAATTCATACGCTATTTTATTGCCATCTAAAGCAGCTGCTCCCTCTCCGTTAGAAACATCATCTAAAAAAAACACTGAATTATTAATATAATAATCTAAATATTGGAATTCTTCTGTACTCATATTTGAAAATTGAATCAATCTTGCATCACTATAATCGCCCAATTCATCTTTAGAAATTAGAATACCAACAAATTCCTCATCATATTCACTCGATCCATGTTGGTCTAATTCAAACTGAATAGATATGAAAAATGATGTCTGATCTTGCATGATCCATAAATCAATGGGTAGCCCATTTTCAGGTGATGATAGATTTTGATATAAATTGAAGTCATACTTGCTAGCGCTCCCCCACTCATCATTTTGCAGATCAATAACTCCATCGATGACAGGTGTACTTCCAATGGTTGGTATTAGCGGAGTTGAGCATCTAGCATTTTGAATTAATGTGATTGAACTGAAAGTAATAAGTATTATCATCGTTAATATCAATATTTTATTAGTTTGACGTTTCACTTTTTTAAAGCCACTTTTTTATATATTATGCTATTAAACATTTTAAGAAATGATAAATAAAATAAAAAATAGTCCAATTTTAAATTTTTGAATATTATTGTTATCTTTCTTGATTTTAAAAAATATTTAATTTGATTAAAATGTGGATCAATTTGATCATATCAAACAAAGTAAATTGTTTAAGAACTGTTCAAATTGTTAAGTTACAGTTTTTATAATTTAGATAAGAATTTTGGTATGAATATTGTACAATTAAACTTGTTAAGGTACGACACGATAAAATTAATAATTCTTTTTATGTCTCGTTTTGCATCGCTAAAATTTTGATTATTAAACTCAGCAAAGGATTTTGGACCTATTGCGACTAGCAATCCTGATAAATCTAATTCTCTTTTAATAAGGAACCAAAAAGGCATTTCTTTTTCAATATCTTTTACAATCAACAATATCCAAGGGTTTAAAATCCATTCTTCCTT
This sequence comes from Promethearchaeota archaeon, assembly GCA_019894955.1. Classification (GTDB taxonomy): domain Archaea; phylum Asgardarchaeota; class Lokiarchaeia; order Sigyniarchaeales; family SOKP01; genus SOKP01. The sequence goes on from JAGXNQ010000019.1 coordinate 17,379, forward strand.
GTCAGGACTTAATACTTCTTCTATTGCATGTTTCAATGCATAATTTTTAGCGATTTTAATTGCTTTAATTAAACGATTGAAAAAACTCCTTTTAATCTTTAAATATCCTTCAAAGTATGCTTTTGCATCATATAATTCAATCTCTTCTTGTTTTCCATTTTCTATTTCTATTGTAATTTTCCAAGTATTCATTTCTATCCCTAGTTCTCAAATATTCAAGCTAATCTCTTCAATATCTATATCTATATACTTATTTTTAATCTTATCTAAAGAAGTTTTTAAATCTTTATATTTTGAATCTGAGAACCTTAGATTAAGATAAATTTCAACAACGAAAATATCCTTTCTTACCGTAAGACCAGTATTATGAATTATATTAAAATCTTTTAATATGGAATAAAATTGCTCAAGTTCTTTTACAATTTCTTTTACGTTGGATACAGTAATTTTTAAAATCTTGTTTACATTAAGCGGATAAATCATAAACTTACTAAAATCTTTTGAATTTGATTGAATTACAAGTATAAATTGAGATTTTTGGAACAATTTATTTTTTAAAAGATTTAATCTTAATGATCCATCACATTTCTCAATATATCCGATTGTTATTTTTTTTTCTGTCATTTTACTTAGTGATAACACGTTTTTTTTAGTTTTTCTCAATAGAGATATATTCTTTTATTGATTTTATCGTTCCCGAAGTTTTAACAGGAGATAAAATGATTTTGTTCCCGTTTATCTCAGTAACAAGAGACAATGCGGTGATTATAATTTCTTTTGTCTGGTGGGCACATCTGATTATTCCAAACTTGTTTTCCAAATCAATCTCAATCAACCATAATCCAATTTTGGTAGCTTCTTTCATTCCAAAGAAGTGCCATATTGATTTCCAAATTGATTTTAATATATCTGAATGATGTATTGCTAGAATTCCTTCGTTAATGATTTTAAAAATAATATATCTATTACGTTCGTTTCTAACGATATTCAATCACTTCCTTCAATAAATTTTATTCCATACTCTATAAAATTCTTATCGTATCGATCGTATACTCTTTCTATTAATTTTTTAACATTTTCATTAAATGCTTTTTTTGCATCTATCATTGAAAGTCCCAATAATGTATGACAAATACTAATAAGAGATCTTGGATGTCTTAAATGATATTGATCTTCAAAATTTCCATTAATTAAAAGAGTTCCCCTTAAAGACTTAACTAAATGAATTATTCTATATAATTCTCGAAAATTTTTTGATTGTTGAGCTTTGTTCACCACCATCATTGATGATAGTGAAATTTCTATAAAGGATCTATTTTGTTTTGACAAGGATATTACTCCAGGTGTTAGTGTTTTCATTGTTTGAGGATTTGTAAAAGTTATTACATCAACTCTGGAGTCTTTAGCCGCTTGGATTTGAATTTCTTTAATCGGAGTTTCAATCGAAAGAATTGTTGGTAATTTCTTGTTTGCAGATAAAATCTTTGTACTTAACTTGTTTTTTAAATCATCCACATTTTTAGGTTGCAATGATATCCGGTAATAGATATGCATCTTTGTCAATGATTCTAATTTTTCTCTTAAGTCAGTCCCGAGGTTTCTAAAATTTCCCACAGGTTCTACAATTACATTTCTTATGCCTAATTTTTCACAAACTGAAAATTTATTTTTAATTTCCTCAAAATTTTCCATATCTAATCTTAATCTTGATTCAAAGTAGGACAATCTCCAAGGACCTCTTAAAGTTCATTAAATTCTAATTAATTCTATAAGATTTGAAAGTAATGTTTTAATAAAAAAATTTTATTATAACATAATATTTTAGAAGGTATAGACTTTAATGAAAGTAGTGGTTAAAGGAGTGAAAACTAGAACTTTATCAGAAATTATAAAGAAAATTGAACTGGGCACGAGTAAAGTAATCACAGTTCAAGAGTTTATAGAACGTATAGAAGATGGAGAAGAAATAAAGTTTGAAGATGTTGATGTAATTACTACAGCCACGAAAGGTTTAATGAGTGGGATTTTGGGTATTTTATCCTTTCGACTTACACCTCCTAAAACATTAAGGAAGTTTATTGAAGTTTCCATTAATGGAATTCCCGTATTTCCAGGACCTTGTCCAAATGAATATTTAGGTATAGTTGATCTAATAATTTATGGAACAGCTCAAAGTCAGACTAGAAAAAATTATTGTGGAGGATCTCTTTTTAGGGACCTTGTAGAAGGGAAAGCTATTTCTGTTGTCGCAAAAAGTAGTGAAGGCGAGATAATAAAAAAAGAAATGCGATTAGAAGATATGCAATTCGCTAAATTAATGGGTACGAGACAATCTATCAAAAATTATAATGCTATGATCAATTGTGAATCACATGAAGTTAATACTATTTTTTCGGGATTACCATTTAAACCAAACAAGTCAGAAATTACTTTTTCTGGATGTGGGGCATTAAATCCATTTCAGAACGATCCTGAGTTTGAATCATTTGGTGTAGGGTCCCCTTTATTGGTAAATGGAAGCACAGGGTACTTGATGGGTCCTGGAACACGTAATTATGTCGCAAAACCAAATATGATGACTATTGCTCCATTCAATTCTATGAAACCAGAATATATGGGTGCTTTCAAGACATCTTATGGTCTTGAGCCAATATGTAGTATAGCAGTTCCAATTCCCATTCTTAATGAGAGGATTTTAGAAAATATTGTTCGATCTGATAAAGATGTAAAATTAAATATCTTGAGTTTAGTCGGTCGAGAAAAAGTAGCTCAAATATCTTATGGAGATGTATGGGATAAAAATTATCTAATGATCTTTGATTCTTCAGCATGTAAAACTTGTAAGGAATGTAGTGTACCAGAAACTTGTCCTACTGATGCATTCATAATGAAAAAAGGAGTAATTACGGGCATTGATCGATCTCGATGTTTCAATTGTGGAACTTGTTCAATTTTATGTCCAGATGCTTTTAAATTAGACCTTAAGACAATAAAATTTGAGGGAAATGACGTACCTATAGTCCTTAGACAATCTGACAGAAATGGAGCAATATTATTGGCGAAAGAATTAAAGAAAATGATTTTAAATGGAAAATTTCCATTAAGAAGGCCTACAGGTACTTTAGATTTCGCAGATAGCGTAAAATAGACGAGGTGGCTATTTATTGAATGAATTAAAAATAGAAAAATTTGATCAGATAGGTATTGTTGTAAAAGATATTGAAAAAGCGACGCCATATTTCGGCGGTCTCTTAAATTTTCAGTCAAAAATAAATATTGTTGAACAAGATTCAACAGTAATTTATATGGGAAAAGAAGTCGTATTTAAAATGAAAAAAATAATGCAAAACTTCGGAGGGAAACAATTGGAAATAGTAGAGGTAGTAGAATCTGGTGGAGATCATTTATATTTAGATTTTATTAAAGAAGGTAATGAAGGCTTGCATCATTTGGGAGTGTATACTAAAAATGCTAATGATCTCCTATCAGAATTTAAATCCGAATATAATATAGAAGTCATTCAAACGGGAAAAGCTGGTAAAGTTAATTTCTATTATTTAGATACTAGAAAATTGATCGGATTTTACCTTGAATTGATATCTTTTTAAAATATATCATTTTCATTCTAGATCTTATTTTAAGAAACTTTAATTTTTAATTTTAATAAGTTGCATATATGTCTAAACAAGTATCGAATGGTGGAGATTTACTAGTTAAATGTCTTTTAAATGAAGGAATTACAAAAATGTTTGGAATTATTGGAGGAGAACTAACTAGAATTTATGATGCCGTTGAAAGGTTTGGTCGTGAAGAAGGCATTGATACTGTAATGGTACGTCATGAACAAGCAGGCGGTCATATGGCAGATGCATGGGCAAGAGCCACGGGAGAGATAGGAGTTTGTCTCGGTACGGCTGGACCAGGTGTAACTCATCTAGTTCCTGCTGTTGCTGCTGCGCAAGCAGATTCCATCCCATTGTTAGTGATCGGTGCTCAAATCGCCAGAATGTTTGATGATACGGGAATCTTGCAGGGAGGATTGAACCAAATGGAATTATTGAAACCTATCACCAAACTAGCTATTTCAGTAGAAGAACCATATGAGATTCCTTTTGCCGTACAGAGATGCGTTAAATCAGCTTTATCCGGGAGAAGGGGACCCGTTTTTCTTGAATTAAGAGAGACTGCACTAGTAAGAGAAGCTACTGATAAAGATTTTAAAAAAATCATACCACCTGAAAGATATCGCCCTTTTTATAGACCAAGTGGGAATTTAGAAGTGATAAAAGAAGCTGTAGAGCTCCTAAAAACAGCCGAAAAACCCATTATTATTTCAGGAGGGGGAACAATTGCTTCTGAAGGTTCAAATGATTTAAAAAAACTATCAAGAACATATAAAATCCCAGCATTAACAACTATTAATGGATTAGGTGCTATTTCTATTGATGAGAATACATATGCGGGGTCATATCCCTTATCAAGCACATTCCGAAGAGCTGCTTCTGAAGCAGATGTAGTTCTTTCACTAGGTTGTCGTTGGGATTATACCACATTATATGGTATGGGACCTTTATGGAATCAAAACCAAAAAATCATTCAAGTAGACATCGATCCAAAAGAAATTGGGAAAAATAGACCATCTGAAATCTCTATCATTGGGGATGTTAAAGCTGTAATCACTCAATTGCTAAATGATATGGAAAAAAATCTACCAAAAGATATGATTGCTAAATGGTCTCAATGGAACGATTATCTTCAAGAAGCTCGGGGAGTCGATAAAGCTATAATTGATAAAATATTGAAATCTGACAAAACTCCAATGAAACCAGAACGGATGATTATTGAAATATTAGATTTTGTCCCTCCTGACACCCTTTTATCGGTAGATGGAGGAGATATTGCGGTGTTTACATTTGGTTTGATATCTAACTTTCATAGGAATCCAAGGAGTACTTATTGCTCAATAGGAATGGGACATCTAGGGGTAGGTTCAAGTTATGCGATCGCTGCAAAGCTTGCTAAAAAAGATAAACCCGTAATATGCATTAACGGTGACGGTTCATTCATGTTTAACGTCCAAGAACTTGAAACAGCAGTCAGACTAAACTTGCCAATCATTATCTGCATAGCGAATAATTGTGCTTGGGGAATGTTAAAAACTTATCAAAAAAATAGTATGAAGCGAAGATACTGTGACGTTGACCTTCCGGCTATCGACTATTCCCAAATCGCCAAAGCTTTTGGGTGTTATGGAGAAAAAATTGAGAGGCCCGAAGATATTAAACCGGCCTTACAACGAGCAATTGATTCAGGGAAACCAAGTGTTCTTGATATTTCTATAAGTTTTGAATCACCACCTGCAGGAAAGTTTTTAGGGACCTATAAACAAAGTAAGGGACTTTTTGGAGCAGGATATTAACTTTTATTTTTCTAACTTTTTTAATTGGATGTGTACAAAAAATGGATAATAATAGATTTTTAGAAGGAAAGGTAGCACTTATTACTGGTGCAGGTAGTGGATTTGGGCAAAAAATGGCGGTTACCTTCGCATCTAAAGGTGCAGATTTAGTATTAAACGATGTGAATATGGATGGTCTTGAAGAAACAAGAGATTTGGTTTTAAAATCTTA
>JAGXNQ010000019.1:23106-28008 GCA_019894955.1 Promethearchaeota archaeon
ATAAATCTAAAATTCTTCTAATTAAGGCAGATGTTTCAGACTCAAAGCAAGTCGATGATATGGCTAAACAAACATTTGAAACTTTTGATAATGTATTTCTCTTAGTTAATAATGCGGGAATTGACGGTGGTCTTTACACTGCACTTAAAGCTAAAGAGGAAGTATATGACAAGGTTTTTGGTGTTAATGTGAAAGGACCATTAAATGTAACTAAAGCATTTTTTAGGAGAATGAAACGCCAGAAACAATTCGAGCCTGTTCGAGCGAAAGTAATAAATATAGCATCTACAGCAGGTACTCAAAATGGTCACAATCCCATGCTCGGAATTTATAGTGCTAGCAAGGCAGCTCTTATTGCGTTCACGAGAATCTGGGCCTTGGAACTTGGATCGAGCAATATTACTGTGAATTCAATCTCTCCAGGTGTCTTTTTAACCCCTATCTATAATAATGACCCAAAACTAATTCGACAATTTCTTGAATCACGTAGTGTTAAGCTTCCAATTGATAAAATTGGTGAAGCTCAATGGGTTGCTGATTTAGCGCTATTCTTAGCATCGTCCACGGCAGATTATATTACGGGACAGAATTTGATTATTGATGGCGGACTTACTCTAAGCGTTAACAAACTATAATCTCAAAAGTATAAAGCCAATTTAAACAGAAAAAGCTCATAAAAATTAATTTATAAATAATTTATTTTTCACGACCTTGATTTGCTCCTTTACTAGGTCGTGTTTTTTCTGAACCCCATCCTTTCTTATGTAATCCACGAGCTCTTCTTCCAGCTGAAGTTAAACCCCTAGTGACCCTCTTATGATGTGGTGCTTCACAGATCCAATTAATTTTTGGATCAGATTTTATTACGGGATGATTGGGGTCTACAAGGATTACTTCATAATACCAACTCCTACCATCAGCATAAATTTTATAACTATTTAGCACTTCCATATTAGGATATTTTCTTTGAACTCGTTCTTCCGCAACCCACTGCAAGTTCTTTCCAGTCGTGTATTTGGAAACCCCCATAGCTCGAGGTTTTCTTCCTCGCTTTGGGCGTACTTTATGAGCACCCCCTTTTCTGATGCGTGCTCTTACAATAACATAGCCCTGTTTAGCCTTGTATCCTAAAGTTCGTGCGCGATATAGTTTTGTAGGTTTATCGACGCGTTCTATTGATTTACCTTTTCTATATTCGATTCCTCTTTCCCAATGAGGCGTTTGATATCCTGTTTCATGCATCTCAAAGGTATCTTTAACATAACTATATCCAGACTTCATTTTATAACTACTCCCATAATATTATAAATATCGAAATTGTGTAAAATTAATTAATTTTTTCATTTTTGAATATTTTTTTTAACTTTAAGATTCCACATTTTAGTTCTTCAAGAGTTAATTTATAAACAAACTTAAATTAATTTAGTTAGGTATAAAATTTGCAGATGTTTTATTGATGGACCAAAAAGAAACCAAAGAAAAGGAAAAATTCATTGAACTACAAGTTTCTGAAGACGAAGGACTTAAGATTTTGTATGCTAAGACTAAATTGGAGGAATATTTTCCAAATTTAACTTCTGAAATAAATGAAGAAAAAAAAACTATGAAGATTTCATCTATAGAAGTAGAAGAAGATGAATTAAGAAAGGTTGAAACTAATAATGTCGTAATTAAATATGAAGAAAATCTCTCAAATCCAGGAGTAATAGATTTTTTAAGAAGATGTTCAACTTCTAAAGAAGCAATGAACATTTTGGATTATTTGAATGCAAGAAAGGAATTGTCAAAAGAAATTTTTAATTATTTAAAAGAAAGAATTTCCAATAATGAGGGATTGCTAAAATTAATTGAAGAATGTGGCGGTCCAAAAAAGAAAGGGTACTATATTGACAAATTTTATAATTTGAACGAAAATATTTAGACTAAAATTTAGATTAATGATGATCTTATGACAATTAGAGCTATTGCTCATAGCGATGATTCTGTCGCCCCAATCTGAAATCCAAAATTAGTTTATGATTTTTTTTCTAAACTTCTGATGAAATTAATACCATATTGTGTTATAATATAGCCCCCAGAAAAATCCTTTTTTACGAGATTAAAATCTATTAGTACGGGAAGTCTCCCTTTGATGCATGCAATGGAAACACCAGATATTATCTTAATCGTTTCAAAATTACTTGCGCCCTTTTCAACTGCAAGTAGAATATCTATTCCCATATTTCCTAAAAGATATTTTAAATGATCGAAAGAATTCTTTTCATCAACAGTATTGACTTGTTTTGGCTCGTACTTTTTTGCAACAACGGGTTTTGATTCTTTAGGCAACAATTTTCTAAGATATTCTGGAAATGCTGTTGTAATTTGTATGTTAGTCTTTAATGCGGTATATCTTTCATTTTTATATTTTATTTCTTCTATAACATCATATTTTTTTAAAAAATCCAAGGATGCGGTTAGATATTCTAATGTGCGTTTTGATACTAATCTTGGTAATTTGTCTTTGGGTATTAGACCATTTCTTAACTCTGATAACACGTTATATTTTTTCGAATCTGAAACGATTTGAAATAAAATAAATGAATCCTCCTCTAGTTCTTCTATCGTCTTATTCTCATAATTACTGAAATAATCTTGGACCTTTGGAAGTAAAATATCAATGATATCGCTCTCCATTTCTTCAGGAGATTCTTCTAAATATTCAATGACGCTGTCTGGGGGTATTCTTTCAGCATTTACTTCTTTTAATAAAAGAACATATTTTTCTACAAATCCAATTTGATTAATGAATATTAATTGTCTTTTTCCTAGAAGATCCATTAATTGAGAAAAACTTAACTTAGGGAACTGTTCATTAAACCATTCATTCAATTCCTCAAGAGAGATTGGTCCTTTAGATAATTTCTTTAAAGTTAAAAAAATATGTTTCTTATTCAGTAATGTCGCAATTTTCTCTTCTTCGCTTTTCTCTCTTGTATCTTCAATAGTTGCCCAGTAAAGCTCTTTTACCCACAATCTAACAAGAGAATTATTGTTATGAATCTTCTCTTTTTCTTGTTCTGTCATATTATTGATATCATTGATGTAAAATGCAGTGTATATTTCTTCATTTGATTGCAGTTTTTTAGAAAATTCATTTAATAAATTTACAACGTTTTGCTCTATTTCAGGTGTTAATTGATGGTAAAAAATACTTGAGACCATCAACATTTCTTTATTGCCTCTTGCCCAATCAGAATGGACTTCAAAGTAATAATTCATGGAGATTTTATTTTCAAAAGAATGAGTAAAAAAACCTTCACTAACCGTTTGATCCATGATATTTGCGATTCGAGTAGATAATTGCTCATCCAGTTCATTTTCCGGATACGAATTAAAAACGATTGGTCCTATTTTTCGATGAAAGTATGATAAAGCTACAATTGTCTTCAAGGTTAATGAAATCTCCAAGGAATACTCAAAATATAGGAGTATGTGATTAATTGAAGGTATTAATGTAAAATTACATTAAAAATTATATATAGTCAAAGATAAATAAATTTAACCTAACAAGACTTCTATCTTGTGTAAACGGCTAATTAAATTATTGAAAAAATTATGACTTCTATAAAATTAATTGGATTTGACCTTGATGATTGCCTCTTTGATTCAACAGGGTTATCAGAAGCTGCTAGAATTAAGGGAATAGAAGCAATGATTGATTTGGGACTAGAAATTGATCGCGATGTGGCTATTACTCTCATCCATGAAATAGTAAATGAATATGGCTCAAATTCATCACAACATTATAACTATTTTATTAGACGATTAAATGAGCTAGAATTTCTTTCAATATCTTTGAATAAACAATTCAAGTATATCGCTGCGGCAGTTATGGCATATCATAAAGAGAAGATAGATTTAATTGCTCTTTATGACGATGTGGACCCTTGTCTAAAAAAATTAAAAAAAATTGGAATTAAAACTGTAATAATTAGCGATGGATTGCCAATAAAACAATATGAAAAGATTTTAAGGTTAAAAATTGACAAACTCGTAGATTCAATTGTCATATCAGATGAAATTGGAATAAGAAAACCAAACCCAAAACTCTTCTCTTATTATTTAAAAAAATTTGACGTAAAGGGTGTTGAAACAATTTATGTTGGTGATAATATCCATAAGGATATTGTCCCTGCAAATCAAAATAATATCAATACTATTTTCATCCACCGCGGGGGGAAGTATGATACTTTTAATACAGGTCTCAAATTGACTGATGATTTAAAACCAGATTATGAAATCAACAATTTAAATGAAATTTTCCCCATAATTGAGAGAATTAATAAATAATATTTATTCGAATAACAAATGTTGAAAATTAGTTGTGTCCAACCTGAAGTTCTGCAAACTCGAACCAACTGTCATAAAGAAATAGAAAATATCTTAAAAACAATTGTACAAAATCATAAGCATTGCGATATAATTTGTTTACCTGAGAGATGGCTCCCCTTTTCTAAAGATATATCAAAAGCTATACAACCTGAAAGAGGAGAGGATTATAATTTTATAAAAAATTTAGCAAAAGATTATAATATAAATATAATTGCTGGAGCTATCTGGGAAAAAAGAAAATCTTTACATAAACCTTTCATAACAAGTTATTATTTTAACAATCAAGGGGAAGAGATTGGTAGACAAGATAAAATTCATTTGTATGCTTATGAGAGAGAAGTGTTCAATCCTGGTGACGAGTTAATTATTTTCCAAGAGAGTAAAATTTCATTTGCAATTTTAATTTGTTTCGACATAGCCTTTTTTGAAACCCCTCGATTAGCAGCTGAAAGTGGAGCTCAAATTCTCTTTTCTCCTACCCAAATTAGGGAGGAAGGAATGGATAATTGGGAAATTTACCTGAAAGCT
>JAGXNQ010000001.1 GCA_019894955.1 Promethearchaeota archaeon
GATGAGGTAGATAAATGGAAAATTAGAGCTGAAGAATATAATAGGCTTGAAAAGAACGCTTTACTTCAGTTAGACTCGCTAGAATTGGAAAAGGGAATTAAAACTGATGAAGAATCTTTATTTGCTGAACATGACGAAACCGATATAAAGAAGGAAAAGAAAATCGAAGATATTTTCGATGATCCAGGATTTCTAGAGTTTTGATACTTCAAGTCATTGATTTGATTTGGTATTTACTTCCATGCTTTCTTTAAATCTATTTAATAGCATTAATTTTTTTTGAATAACTGTTTTTTTAGATATTAATTTTTTTTAATTATTTTTGATAGTAATAGGTCAAAAAATTAGATGGGATGATAAAAGTAATTGGATTAAAAATCTAGCAGGGTAAATGAAGTATTGATGCGCAGTTATATATTAACCTTGGTTCCGTTTGGCAAACAATTGCTTTAATTCACCCATAATAGCACCCCTTAAACTTACGGGGCTTGCTGGACGAACTCCTCCAGGAGCTCCAGGTGATGGTGGTGGTCCTCCTGGTGGTCCCCCGGGTGGTCCTCCTGGTGGTCCCCCGGGTGGTCCTCCTGGCGGTCTTCCAGGTGGTCCTCCGGATGGAGGAGGCGCGCTACTTGGGGCGCTAGGTGTGGCTAAAATTGGAGTAGAGAGAGTTGCTCTTGATTTAATATTAGTAACTTCTGTATTTATCGTATTAATTCGTGATTCCATAGATGTGATTTGTTGATTAATTGCCAATAGAGCATTATCAACTAGATCTGGAATCCTTAAGAACATTGTCATCATTTTTTCTACAATGTCTCCAAACGCATTAATTTTTTCATCAATCGGTGATTTACGAGCGTTCTCTAAAAAGCTGGTAAATTCTTCAGCACACATTTTTTAATCTCGGTTAACTAATTTTCATAAAAATTTTTAATAATTATATGTTAGAGGTGTTTAATAAATTTAAGCAGTTACTTAGGAAGAGTCGTTAAATCAATATTAGAAAAAAAATAATGAAGAATTAGTTAGCTTGACTTGGATACGGAATCTTTTACTTTTAACCATAAGTTGTCTACCTCGTCTCTAACTTGTAAAAATTGATTAATTTTTTTAAGCATTACGTCTCGAGCTCTATCAAATTCTCTTTGGATATCATCTAGTTCAGATTCATATATTTTTATTTTTTCGCCTTCTTCCAGGTTATTTTTCTTTTTTTCAACAAATAAAGCCTTTTTTATGATATTACTTCTCCTTTGGGCTACTTCATTTAATGCATCAGCAAATTCATCTTTTTTTTCAATTAAATAATCTTTTTTCAGAGTAAGGTTTTTTATAGAATCAATATAACTCTTGTTAGTTTCAATATATTTATCATTTTGATGGATGATATCATCAAACAATTGAACTTCTTCGTCTTTAATATTCGATCTTCTCTCTCTTGCTAAAGTTTGCATTTGTTTTAAAACGTCTCTATAAGTTCGATTCATCATTTCTCTTGCGAGAGTGGCTTTAGTTAGGTTTTCTGCGTATTTTTTCTGAGAATTTACCAATGATGATTGAGCTTTCGCTAGTTTTTTAATCTCTTTCACGAGATCTTGCTCGATCTTTGCTAATTCTAGCTCGTCTTCATGTGTTATAATCGGACTCATATTTTTCAACTCGAATAAATAATCATTTTATATAATATTATGTTAACAATTTGATATTATAATTTTTAGGTTTTTTAAAGTGTTTTAAGTAGAAGGATATCTAGCTGTCAAGATATTATCTTTATAATTAGCTTTTATAATCTTCGCTTTTATTTCACTACCTATCATATTTTCTGTAAATTTAAGAGGTTTTTGTAGTAGCACTTTAATACCTATCTCTTCAGTAATTTTACCAATACATTCTTGCTCCCAACGTCCTTTAGATACAATAATTAATTTTATTTCATCATTTTTTCTTAAATTTAAGGTAGAAATTGATTCTCTCCTATGAATCCCAAAATCTTTAGGTCCAAGTTTTAATTTTAGTTTATATTTTTTTTCTAATTTTGTAAGTTGCTCGTAAAAATATCCCCACGATTTTGGATAAGTTCTGCTGAGTTTTCTACCAGTTTTATATACTAAATACTTCTGTATTCCTATTTTAGGAATTTGTGGATATCCTTGATTTTTTAAGGAAATTATATATTTAATGATATTCTCAATATCTATGTCATTTTTCCCTGGGAACCATACCGGTGCAATAAGTACTTCTATTTTTGATGCAATAAGTAAATTTAAATTGTCCAGTAATTCATTTATACCATAAACTTTACAACCACACAATTTTCTTGCTAGATCTTCATTAAGTGTGTTTAAACTAACATTTATCCTTGAGAGATTTAATGATTCTAATTTTTTGATTATTTTTTTTGTTAATAATAATCCGTTACTTTGCATAGAGATTGTCGAAATTCCTTCAATTCTCCATAATTTCGAAATTAAATCATATAATTCAGGATAAAGTAAACTTTCGCCATAAGGGGCAATGTGGATCTCTATATCGTGAGCACCTTTAATTTCTATTATTTTTTTGATTCCCTTTATTATATAGTCTGAACTAACAATAAAATTTGTCTTGTAATCTCCAGCACTAACAAAGCAATATTTACATTTTAAATTACATAATGTGATGGGTTTAATTTCAATAACGTTTGTCCCGCGATCTATTAATCCTAAAAAGTCTACCCCCATCAACGGGATATTTGATGTTTCGTTAACATAAATAGTATCTTGATACATATTATACGCCATTATTGGTTAAAATTTATATCTTAATATTGCTAAGAGAGATCCCAAATCTTCTATACGCTGTCCAGTTGGATGCTCACTACTCATAATGTGGATTACTCCTTGTGACTTCTCTACATTGCTAATTATTTTTTCAATATGTAGTTTTTGATTTTTTTGTGCTCCCCTAATTAGGGTATCTACAAGAAATAATTCTTTTACTGCACCCCTCTCCGATGCGATATCTACCTCATCAAAACCGATAGCAATAAGATCAGGGTTTTTATCAAATAATGTAAAAATTTCTTCGATATTTTGGGTCTCTTGCAGAATTTTTACATTTTTTTTTATTTTCGCTAATTGTTTAGATTTTAGAATCTCAATAATTCCACTTTCAGTCCCAGAACTCGCATGAAAGTTTTGAATTTTATTTGTATATGGTACTTTTACTTTTTCTTTCAAATAAGTCAAGAAATGATCCCTGATACTTCCCGGTCCGCATAAAACAATCAAATTAATATCATTGAGCTTAATATTTTCTCCTACTATCTTTTCTATTTCCATAAAAAATTCTTGGATTGCTTTATTTCTGTGTGTTTGCTCGTATCGTTTTCCGGGTATGTTCTTTTTAATAGTAGCGATTCTTTTATGGCTGAAATTTGTTGTGAGTGATATAGTAGCCAATCCCGTTTCAATAGCAACTATTAGCATGTTAAAATTAACTTCGAATTTGGAGTGTTCACTTAATCTCTTTATTTCGTTTCTCAACCATTTCTCCTTAATAATTACCAATTTCTGACCAATTTCAATATTTAAAGTATGGTAGGTTCCAAAACTTACGAAGTCTTCAGGTCCTTCTAAAATTGTACCCTTAATCCTTAGACGATTTGAAAATTCATGAAATGACACATCTTCAACGTTAATTTTAAGGTACATTGGTTTACGTTCTCCTTTTGATCCTTCTTTTAATACAATTCTTCTCTGAGTTCGAGCGGCAACTTTATCATTCTCTGATATTACATTGTATAAGCTCCATAAATCGTTTAAATTCTCAATTTGAACCGTTATTTCTCTAGTTTTATCATTTCTTTCCAGAATTTTCATAAACAATCAATTTCTCTTAAGGTAAGGCAAAAAATAAATTGTATTAGTATTAGGAAAGTACTTTTTCCAATAAATTTATACTTCAGATTATAAAAATAAATAAATAAAAATTAAAAAAAAAATAATCATTTCTCTCCAAGAGCTTCTTTGATCTTCTCCAATTCTTCCATCCGCTTCTTCTTTTCTTCTTCACGTTTCTTCATTTCTGCATCGTCTACTTTTTGGAGAGTTACACCCTTTTTTATTTCCTCTTTCAGTTCATTATCGACTGGGGTCATTATACCTCAACGTTTCTTATTTTTTGTATAGTAATCTGATTTTAAAGCATTTAGATATACTGATATTATAATAATTTTTATTTATAAGTTTAAGTTAATAGTAAAAAGCTAGAGTTTAAGCTCCATTAAGAAAGCATTATCACCTATTCGGTAATAATTATCAATTTCTTTGATTATGCGAAAATCATGGTTCTTGTATAGTTTAAGAGCACTCAAATTAGATGTTCGTACATTTAAGATTATTCGTTTAAAAATTTGTGATTTTTCAACTTCCATTAATACGTGGTTTAGGAGAAAAGAACCTAATCCCATATTTCGATAACCTTCTTTTATGAGCAAACTTATAATGTTGAGTGTATTTCTTTCTTGCTCTAGTACGATTACAAATCCTATTATTTTTTCATTACTATTTAATAGTTTAAAAAAAAAAGTATTATTATATAATAATTGTTCAATTGTCTCTTTTGAAAATGAATCATCCTTGAAAGTGGTTTTCTCAAGTGAATTGATCTGATTCAAATCATTAATCTTGACTTTTTCTATCTTCATTTAATCCAAAATCCTCCCAAAATACATTAATTGGAGATTTCTCTGTTATTTGTTTATATTTCTCTTCTCTGAAAGGAGTAGTTTCCAAAATATAAAATTTTAATCCTTTCTTATCAACTAATTGAATAATATCGTCATTTAGTGAAGCCTCAACAGATAACTTTAATCCTGCAGTATCAATTTCTAAATGATGCGATTTTAAATTTGCATTCTTTAAAATTTCTTCTTTTAATTCATGTAATTTATCTAAAGGTCCTTCAATTTGACTATAAATCAATAACCCTTCAGGAGAAATTGATTCATATGGTTTTCGTATTTTTTTTGCTCGGCGATAATAACGCTTGCTTAATTGCCAATAATCTTTTGCAATTATTGTGCAAAAATGGATTTTAATTGATACTTTGGGTGCCATCCGTTCTATTAGTTCAAACGCCATCTCTTTACTATTCTCAACAGAAGCTATAGTCCCATTCTTTAAATCATAACCTCTATCTTTTAATTGAGCACTATTAGATACACTATATTCGAATTCATTTATATTGAGAAAATCAGCCCCAATTTTATCTAAATAGATAATAAATTGTTCTAATTCATTTAAATATTTATTTTGAGGAATTAAAGGAACTTCAGCACCAACTTGCATCCCTTTTTTAAGAGCTAATTTGATAACATTCCAATTGGACCGAGAAGGATTAAATCTAATCTCGTCTAAACCAGAATTAGCAAGATCGATGGCTAAATTCTCATCAAAATTAACACCATTTGAATAAAGGTGTATATGGAATTTCTTACCCATTTTGTGTCTGATAAACCTAATTATTTCTAGGGTAGATTTAATATTTGGGGTAAATAGAGGATCACCACCTGTTATTCCCATGCCTAACGCATTTGTATTATTAATTTCATCGAGGATTTCTTCTTTTGTATTAATTTGGATTTCATTAGCAAACATTAATGATTTATTTTTCCTTTCTTCAGAAATAGGACAATACCAGTAACAATGGTCTGGATTTTGGCACAATCCATTGAGAAATAATACTGTTTTTGCTCCCTTCAGGCAAATTTGGCATCCCTTTGGAATCCCTCTTCCTTTAATTAGAAATGTTCCTTTTCCTGAATCATAAAAACTATTTTTTCTCATATTTCTCGTAATTTTTTTCTAATAATTGTTTTTTTTCTAGCAAGTGTTTTTAGCACATTTTCAGTAGATTCGTCAGGATTTAATGGTCTTTTTAAAAATACCCCTGTACGCCCAAATTGTTCTCGCCTCAAAAGTACATTCCTTCTTTCCATAATTGTTTCAATATTTACATTAATCTCTTTAGCCACATTATGCTCGTTCCCCAAAATTGATGATTCTTCATGACCATTACTTGTGGGTTTGATAAAAACTAATCGTTTATCTATTCCTGGGACTCTTATTTCTCTTTTTATTTGATCTTGATTGATTTTTCCTCCAAATGAATAAAATTCTAAAGATTTTTTATCGAAAGAGGATATTGGGATTGTGATACTTTCTAATTCACTTAAATAGATATACAATTTTATTGTATCTCCTGGAGTTGCCATAACTATTTCTCTAAAATAATTATTATAACCATTCTTAAATAAAACATGCTCAATTAGAAATGATGATATTCTTTTCAGAAACACAATATCAATATCGCTATCTATATGTACGTCTCCACGAGCTAAACTTCCGTAAATGTATGGATTAAATCCTGCCATAACAAAAAGATCTAATAATTTTAAAGCTTGTAGTCTTTTACTTTTTAGAAGTTCCCAATCTTTTTTTTTGTATTTGATGATTCTATTATGATTTCTTAATATTTTATCCATTGTTAACTCATTTAAGATTTAATTTTATTAATGAGTTTTAGAATAATTCCAAATAAAATTGTTTCAAAATATTTAAAATTTCGAGTAGCATCCCTAACTATAATTGAATTATGAAAGTTTTGTGTTCCACGATATTTCTCAATGGTTTTATTTTTGAATTTAATAATGCTATATTCACTGAAAATAAGATAGCTATCCTTTGTGGAGTTAAATCCCGTATTTTCTATCAAATTTTCCTGTTTTTCTTTAATATTAAGCTTTGAATTTATAATAATATGACCTAGGTAATTCTTTTCATTTTTTATGTATATGGGATTGAAATTTTTGTCATTATAAGATATTAATATGTATTTATCATTATTTGCTGAACCAGATGTATTTTCCATTATAGAATTGATAACACATATTATCTCATCGTTGATATCATTTTTAGATGAATCGATCGAGGATTTTTTACTTAATGATAATAATACATTAATCACTCTTAATCCATAACTACTGAGCCCTTCTGTTACGACTCTTAGCAAACTAATTCTTCTTTTTGTACGAAGGATGATTATTATAGGATCGCTTTTATTCATGAGTTTATTATTAATAGCTAAGTTCCATCGGCAAGCTTTAATAATAGACTCGTTTGTTCTTTGTACTGAATTTTGAGATGATAAGAGGATATCTTCATTAACTAGAGTATTTCTCCAACGTGTCAAAATCTTATAAATTTTAACCAAAATTAAAAATGTTATTAAAAGAATGATAGCAACTGAACTAACAAGTATCCAATCAACACGAAAAATATCAAAACTCATTGAAATTACTCCTTACTATTATTTACGACATTGGCAATCCAATTTAAATATTTTTCTGAGCCCTTTGTTATAGGAATTCTTATACATTCGGGATTTTCATAACTATGGGTTTCTTGGATCTTTTGAATAATCAAATCACTTTTACTTTCAACAGTTTTTATAATCAATAAAAATTCTTTCTCAATTTCAATATTATTTTTCCACCAATAAGTAGAAATAATATTTGGTACAATGCTTACACAAGCGGCTAGCTTTTCTTCGACTAAGATTCTAGAGATATCAGTACCTTCTTCAATATTTGAGACCGTCACAAAAAAAATACAATATTTTATCTTCTTCACCATTGACAAATTCTTTGATTTACCATTATATATGAATGTTTAAATACAAACTTTTTTTTCTAAATAAGATTTATTTTATCCTAAGATTAGAAATTTGAGCAGTAATATGTTAGATAAATTCTCTATTTCAATACCCGGTCGCATTTGTATCTTAGGTGACAAAGTTGATTTAATGGAGAAACCCGTGATCGCAGCAACGATTAATTTGATGATGAATTTCAATTTTATAAAATCTGACAACTCATCTATTACATTTTACAGTCATAACACTAAAGAAAAAATACAATTTCATTTAGGAGATACCCCTCCCCGAAATAATGATCTCTCCTATTGGAGTGTATTATACAGCCGATTGAAGGAAAAAATTAATACGGGATTTTATCTGGAAGTTAATTCCAATATTCCTATTGGACGGGGTCTAGCAACTTCTGCCGCTATATCTGTAGGGTTTCTTGGAGTAATGAATAGAGCATATGACTTGAAATTTCAAACTAAGGATATTGCTGAACTTGCTTTCTGGGGAGAAAATCAAGAATTAGGAATCCAATGTGGTAGAATGGATCAATATAGCATCGCTTATGGAGGGGTTACATTCATTCAGACAGGTGTTAATCCTAAGGTTGAATTATTGAATGTTTCTACAATTCCAATGGTTATTGGAGATTCACTTGAAGACAGGAAAGCAAGTTCTGTACTTAATCGAATTAAATCTCAAATTAAAGAGGAAGATCCAACTACATTAAAAGCCTTCAGAAATATTGAAGAAGGGGTACAAAAAGGTAAATATGCATTGATTAATCAGGATTTTACACTACTTGGCCATTTAATGAATCAACAACAGGAACAGGAACAAAATTTGAAAGCAGATACTGAAAAAATTCAATCTTTATGTGAAGCTTCCAAGCAAGCTGGAGCTCTTGGAGCAAAACAAATGGGTGCTGGAGGAGGGGGATGCATGATTGCATTATGTCCGGGAAAACAATCAGAAGTAGCAAAAGCTATAGAAAATGCAGGGGGAAAAGCCTGGGTTTTTAATATTTTTAATTATTGAATTATTTTGTTAAATGAAATGAAAGCCATTATTTTATGTGCTGGTTATGGAACTCGAATGGAACCATACACGAAGCGATACCAAAAAGTCATGATTCCAATCCATGGTAAAGCAATTCTTGATTATCTAATCCAATCAATCAAAAAATCTGGAATTTCCGATTTTATTATCGTGGTCGGTTATAAGAAAGAGCAAATAATGAATCATCTTAAGGACGGAAGAAAGTTTGGTATAAGTGTAGAATATATAACCCAGGAAAAACTTAACGGCACTGGTGGAGCATTGTTAATATGTGAATCTTATATAAAGGACTCTCATTTTTTCTTGACTTGGGGGGACACTTTGGTTACACCTGGTATTTATAAAGAAGTGGTAAAACTCAGGGAAATCGAAAATGAGGATTTCATAATGGTTGCAAATCGCGTAGATGATCCTTATAAAGGTGCAGCAATATATCTCGAGGGAAATTATTGTAAACAAATTATCGAAAAACCTGCAAGAGGTACATCTGATACTAATCTCAATAACGCAGGAATTTTTATTCTACAGGAAGATATTTTTGACATCTTAAAAACTCAAAAACCCTCAAAAAGAGGAGAAATAGAAGTCCCAGAGACGATAAGTAATGGAATTAAAAACTTAAATTGGAAAATAAAAGTTGTTCAAATGAGAAAAAATGATTTTTATGCTGATTTCGGTGATAAGAAACAATTTGAAAACCTGAAGATTGATAAAAATTGGTTAAAATTATTTTGAATTTCTAAATTAAACACGAATTAATATTCAATTTTAAATTGTCTATAAAGAAAATAATAGATAGATAACTTGTATTATCATAATTTTTTTAAATCGAGACTTTAGTGTTTAATTGGAGTTTAAATAATTAATTTTGGATAGTAATATAATCCGAATTCAAATTTTAAAAAGATGTTAAAATTATATGAATGAAGAAATCCTAAGAGCAATAATTGAAGATACAGGATTAACAAGAAAAGAAATTAGAGAGTATGTATCGGGAAAGAAGAGAGAGATCGAGGGAATTACAGAGTTTGGTGCATTGATTATAATGTGTAAGGAATTATGTGTCGATTTTGCATATCCTCTATGAATAGAATTTTCTCTTTCAGAACAAAAAACTTGAATTTTATTATCAACTTATTTAATTCAGAAATTATAAATATTGGGAATATTATTAATATTAAAACAATTAATTGAAGTCTTGCTTCTGTAATAAGAGCGTTATAAATGAATTAGGAGGTGCCTAAAGTTCTTCATAACCTATATCTGATACACCAACATTCGGGAATATGTCTGATCCATCGAAGTTATGGAAATATTGAATTCAACCAAGATTTAGTTTCTGGTTTTTTAACCGCACTTAAGGATTTTAGCGTTGAGTTCTCGAAGGGTTCGGGTGAATTAAAAATTATAGATATGCAGGTATTTTACCTGTTATTAGTTTTTAAAGATGGAATTCTCTGCACGGCTGCTGCAGATAAGAATGATGATGCGAAAATTACACATAAGGCTTTAAGTGATATAATCGAGAGATTCGTGGAAGAATTTGGTGATAAAATTGCGAATTGGTCAGGAGATGTTCGAATGTTTAGAGAATTCGAATCAGTCATAGATAATATCTTGCAAAGGGGGAAGATTGCGGAAGTCCCGCTCAAAATTCCAATTTTAAAAATATATGAAAAGGATTTTACAAAAAAAAGTAAACAAATCTCTAAGAAAGGTTTAGTTGTTTCAGAAGAAGATTTGCGTACTGTGCAAGATCAGAAGCCGGAATGGACTTCGAAGCGATTACCTACTCAGGTTATTACACAGGGCTTTTTGGATAAGAATGCCTACAAAATTGCTCATTTAGCAGATGGATTTCATACAATTTCGGATATAGCGGAGGAAGTAGGTATTCCACAATCGGAGATTGAAGTTATTATTGATGACTTGGATGATTTGGGTTTACTGAAATTCATTGATATCAAGTGATCACATTTCTTGATTTTCTATTTTTTTGAAGTGATTTGATACAAAATAATCATAAAGTTTAAACAAATCCATAAATAAAATAAACTTACAAAATTTTCAAACAAAATTTTATGAATTTAGAACAACTTTGAAGAATATGAATATAAAAAAAATCGCGGATAATATATATGAAATTCCCCCTACCACTTTAATGGCACGTGTAGAAGGCACGATAAAGAAATTTGAGATGAGGGTTCCAGTTCACGTGTATGCTAATGAATACATTATGGAGAAGATTAAACAAGATAGAACCCTGGATCAGATAAGTAATGTTGCGTGTCTTCCAGGCATCAAGAAACATGCTATAGCTCTTTCTGATGCTCATCAAGGTTATGGGTTTTGTATAGGGGGGGTTGCTGGAACAGATGCCGAAACAGGCATGATTTCTCCAGGAGGCGTGGGGTATGATATAAATTGTGGTGTAAATTTGTTAAGAACGAATTTAATGATAAAAGATGTAAAGAATAAAATTCCAGCATTGTTAGACTTAATATTCAAAAATATTCCTTCAGGATTGGGATCAAAAGGTAAATTAAACATATCTTATACAGATTTAGATAATGTATTAAATAATGGGTTAAACTGGGCACTTGATAAAGGCTATGCTTTGGAAGGAGATTTAAAACATTGTGAGGAAAATGGTTTCTTAAAAGAAGCGAATGCAGATTTAGTTTCAGATAAAGCAAAGCAAAGAGGTATAAAACAGCTCGGTTCATTAGGAAGTGGAAACCATTTTTTAGAAATTCAAAAAGTAGAAAAAATTTTTAATAAGGAAATAGCAAAAAAATTAGGAATTTTTCAAGAAGATCAAGTCACAGTAATGGTTCATACAGGATCGAGAGCTTTAGGTCACCAAGTATGTACCGATTCGTTGAGAGCTGTAGAACAAGCCATGAAAAAATACGAGATTAATGTTCCAGATAGAGAACTTGCTTGTGTACCCGCTAATACAGCAGAAGCTGAGGAATATTTAAGTCGAATGGCATGTGCTGCGAATTTTGGATTTAGTAACAGACAAATAATTACACATTGGCTAAGAGAATCTTTTCAATCACATTTTAAACTGAGTGCTGATGATTTAGATTTCACTTTGATATATGGTGTTGCTCATAATATTCTTAAGATAGAAGAACATGAAGTAGATGGCAAGAAGATGAAATTAAATGTACATAGAAAAGGAGCTACACGTGCTTTCCCTCCAGGTCATCCAGAATTACCACAGGATTATCAAGATATTGGACAACCCGCATTAATCCCGGGTACTATGGGTTCAGCATCATATCTTTGTGTTGGTAGACCAAAAGCGATGGAACTCTCATTTGGATCGACGGCACATGGATCAGGTCGATTAATGTCTAGATCCAAAGCGAAACGAAAATATCTTCCTAATATTCGGCAATTAACAGATAGTCTTGGAAATAAAGGTATATCGATAAGAGCCGCTTCGAATGCAGTTGTTGCTGAAGAAGCTCCTGGAGCCTATAAAGATATTGATCAAGTAGTTCAGGTTAGTCATGATCTTGGAATCATTGAGAAGATTGTACGTTTAGTGCCATTAGGAGTTGTTAAAGGATAATCATATATCAAAAACAATATCGATTATGGTTTTTTCATTTTTTTCTTCAATATTCATATATGAGTACGTGATTGCTTTTACTTCAATCCCGATATCATGACGTAATTTATTAAATTTCTCTCCACTGGCATTCGCTATTAATGTGTATTTATTCTCTATTTTTTTAATTTTCTCAACGATTATTTGGGAAAATAATAAACCTTCAACATCAAAGATGTATAAAAATTCTGACAAAAAATCAAATAGTAAAGCTTCCTTATCTTCTGATTTGATTGTAATTTCTTTTTTCTCTAGAATTTGGATTTTTTCCAAATTCGGTGAGATAGTCATCATCAAACTATAGGCAGTTTGTTCAAAAGCTTGTTCGAGAGAAAACCCATAACAACGAGCTTGAACATCTGCGGTGTGATCTATATACTCAAATCCTGGTATTTTCACGTTCTTTTCATTCTCATTATAAATTTATAAATTTGAATCTTTAATAATAAAGTATCTCATATTCTTTATTTTTTTCTTAGAGGACTTTAAAATGATTGTTGAAAAAATAACTTATACATGTTGGATATAAATTCTATAGATTCTACGAATTCATTACTAAATCAGAGACTCCACATTAAAAAAAAATATACAAATCAGGAAATACTCCTTCATCATTATTTTTATCAATGCTGTAAGGTTTATCCTAAAAATATTATCTTAATTAGTAACTTCGTGTTCTTTTTTGTAGATGGTCGGGATTATTTTAATGCAAAGCTCTCGTTACCTCTCATGAGAAGACAACTACAAGTTAAGAAGCTACTTATAATTCGAGAAGAAAAAAACCTATTAAGGCTACTATATAATTTCTTTCCTGATCCTTATGTTCATGATATAAGTGTACATCGAAATTTTTATTCTGGTAAAATAGAGATAGTAGTTGGTTTTTTAAGTTTTGTGGAACGAGGAATTGCAATCGGTTGTCGGGGAGAATATATAAAAGCGGTGAATAAGCTATTTGAAAAGAATGTAAGTTTTGGAGAAAATAAAGGATTTCCAGTTAATATAAAATGTGAAGTTGTGAAGCTTTAATTTACCATGGAACATCTTTCCATCCAACAACGTAGGCGATTGTGTTTGCTATGATGCTTATTGATGGTGTAATTATCATTAAGAATATGATAATGTTCAAATCAGGAGCATAATACATCCCGGGAAATATGAAAGCAGGAATTGAAGCAAGAATTATTGCTCCCAAAGCAAAATCTAGTTGATCAACGATCCAAAATGGAGCTCCACTGGGATAATTAAAACGTCTTTTTATGAAAGAACCTGCTAAATCACCTAAAGATGCTCCATATGAGACTAATATTATCCTTATTAACAACATTATAAGCCCAAATGGAGGTGGTCCACCAATGAAGTAAAATTCATATAACATCAAATCAGAATATAGTTTAGATATTCCTAGATCGTTAACGGTAATGGGAATTAGTTGGATTCCCGACCATAATACGAGAAATAATAAAAAAATACCAATAGAGATAGGTATTCCGATAAAGAGAGGTCCTTTAATTAGTCCATTTACGGTTTTATGATCCCCTAATATTCTTCTTCCATCTTTACAAAATTTCCCTTTATCAATTGGTTTTCCGCCACCTACGAAAACCATTCCGGCATTAGAAAGGTATGCAGGAACAATAAATAACATGCTTAAAACCAGAGTTGCCACCCAATCTGCCCATGAAAAAATCTGTGAAATAACTATAAAATCTAAGAAGATCATCAATCCGCAAGTAAGCGCTAGTATCAATGCGATTCTAATATGTTTCTTTTTTGAAGGATCGTTATTATCGTATTCTGACATTTTAAAATCAAACTAAATAAGGAAAATTAGATTGGATAATTTTTTATTGAAATTAAATTTTAAGTTTTACTTTCCTTTTTAATAGGTGCTTAATAATATTGGTCAACTAATAATGATCTTTTATATTCCCGACAATAATATTATATTTTATTGATTAGGTTGTTGCAAAATGGTCTTATTAAATCTTTAATATGATTTCAATAAATAAATTTATATTTATATTATGCATTGGAAATAATATGATTTCGATTGGAATTTTTTTGCTATTAATCCTACAAATACCCCTTAAAGGAATGATGTGAGTGTTGACTAACCCAAATAATAACGATAGCTATAATTTTAACATTGATCAATTTTACAAAAAATACATGGATGGTCCTAAAATTTTTAAAAATCGAGAAGCACTAGATCCATCTTTCATACCAGATGAATTACCACATAGAGATGCTGAGATTGAACAAATAGCAGGACTCACTGCTTGTGCTTTGAAAGGGGATGTTCCTCCAAATTTCTTATGTTATGGGATGACAGGGACTGGTAAAACTGCTACAATAAGATATGTCAGTCAGAAGTTAGCTCAATACTGTGATTCAAATCCCCCTTGGTGGATTTATATCAATTGTAATGTTGTTTCAACACCTTATCGAGTTTTAGCACATATTTATAATACTATTTCCGGAAAAGAAAAAATACCTCCTACGGGTTTGCCAAAAGATATCATTTTTAAGAAGTTATTAGGATTACTCGATTTATATATAAAAACAAATGTGTGTTTTCTTGTTTTAGACGAAATTGATATTCTTATTGAAAAAAAGGGAGGAAACGAAATTCTTTATGATCTAACCAGACTAAATGAAAATTTAGATGTCTGTAGAGCTAATGTCATTGGTATTTCAAATAAATTGAAATTTAAAGAATTTTTAGATCCTCGAGTAAAATCTAGTTTGGGACAAGAAGAATTGGTTTTTCATCCATATAATGCAAATGAATTATCAGATATTCTTGAGAAACGAGCAAAAGTTGCATTTCAAGAGGGTGTTATTAATGAAGGAGTAATAAAATTATGTGCAGGGTTAGCTGCTAAGGAACACGGTGATTCTCGTAAAGCCCTTCAATTGTTAAGAAAAGCTGGAGAGCATTCAGAGAGAAATCAGAGAGCATTCATCTCTGAATCGGATGTAAATAAAGCTCAACAAGATATAGAGAAAGATCATGTAGTTGAATACATATTAGGGATGCCGTTACAGTCTCAATTAACACTCACTGCTATTTACTTAATGAGAAAGTTTTCAAAGGAAAATATAATCACTTCAGGAGATATATATGAAATACACTTAGAACTTGCAAATAAGCTAACAAATACAAAATTATTAACTAAACGAAGAATATCAGATTATATAAATGAACTTGCTTTAGCGGGTATTATAACAGCCAATACAAGATCATTGGGGCACTATGGGAGAACTAAAATTATCACATTAGACATTGATATATCATTGATTGAAAAAGTATTATCTCAAGTAAAACACATATCAATGGCTGATTTATTGAATTATAAACCCTTATTATTGCAAACAGATAAAGTGAAAATCAAAAATAACGTTTTTAAAAAGTTACTTTAACCTTCAAATTCCCAATCATTGATGTTATCTCCAATTTCTTTTAGGAAATAAGTAGCTGAAGTTTCATCTTGTTCTTTTAACAGAAAAAACATTTTAGCTAAATGTTTACAAAATTTTTTCGATTTGGATTTTTTTGTTTGAAAATCAGAACAATCATGTTTTAATATTTTTAGATCAATATTTATCTCAATTTTATAATTATTTTCTTGGGATCCTTTTACAGTAGCTTTAAGAATTCCCGTTTTTTCATCAAATTTGAGAAAATTTATATCAGATTTTAAAATAGAAGCTGATCTTCCCGCTGTAGCCTCATCAACGAATATTTTAAATAGGTTTTTGAATTGATTAGAATTTTTTATTAAATTTCCTTTTTCAGTCCTTAAATCTTTAATCATTCTAGAGGAAGACAATTTCTCAGATATTTCATTCTTTCTTTTTAATTGCCACATTGATAATTCTTGATTTAGTTCCTTTGACAATTTGAGATTACCATTATCTAACGTTAAATATTTTTGAGAAATTGCAGTTTCAACAAAATTCTTAGCTTCTTTAGGATCGTATAAAAATAAATCAAATGAAAGTCTATAAAGAAGATCATTTGATGATATTGAAGATAATCCAATGATTTTCCAAATATATAGTACCATATCTGAAAGTTCTTTACGGGGAATTGTTAAATCCATAATAATTCATATCTATAGTTGCTTCTTAAAATCTAATGAACTAGATTTTAAGGAATCTAATTCAATAACTGGTACTATTCCTATTGTTGGATCTATGCCAAAACTTCGCATAAAGTCTGTTTGTCCTTGAAAGCATCCTGAGTTGATTAGATTAACATTTCGATAACGACTAAATCCATTAATATGGAGATGACCCGTGTGAAATATATCTGGAATCGTGTCAATTACGAGCCAATCCTTGCTCGTGGGTGCAATTTGAGTCTTTCCACCATACACAGGTGCGAGATGTCTACATATAAGCAATTCTTTCATTGTTTCAGTTGGTTTTTTTATATCTAAATCAGGAACGGACATATTTAAATCGTGCATACTTTCACCATGAAATATAAGGGTATTAACACCATGGGTACTTATTAGAGAGGGATTTCCTAAGAATTTAACTCCTAAATCTGCTAATCCTTTACAATATTTTTTAGGGACAGCGGGTCTTGCAATAGCGTTCCTCACAGGTTCATGATTACCCGATACATAGAAAATCTTGATATATTCAGGTACCTCTTTTATAAATTCTGTAGCTTTATCATATTGTTTATAGATATCTGATATAAGGAGGTCTTCATTTTGGTTTGGGTACACACCGATTCCATCAATTAAATCTCCATTAATAACCAAATATTTAATTTTTCCGGCTAGTTTTCTTACTTTATTATCACCGACTTTACCGTTTAAGAATTGGATAAATTTATTGAATAATGTTTCTTCAAATTCTTTACTTCCGATGTGAGTATCAGAGATCAACGCAACAGCAAGAGGTTCTTTGGCTTTATTAGTTTGAAAATTAGTAGGGATATCTATTTTCGTGAAATTATTTGCAAATATAATCCCTTTACCTTTGGAATTACTTGGATTATAGACACCTTCCACGTATATCATTTGATCGTTTACGATCCGTTCAGTTTTTTTCAATTCATCAAGATCTTCATTATTTTTCTTAATTAATACATTAACTTCTCCCGTTAGATCTTCTAATATTAATAAATAATTTTGATTTTTTGTTAAACGTATACTTTTAATCAATCCCATCGTAGATACCTCAGCATTGTTAGATAATCTATTTATTTTTTCAATATTTGTTGCTGAGAGTACTTCAGTTCGTTTTCTCATTAATTCACGTAATGAATTGTATTTATCTACAGTCATCTCATAGAAATCATCGAAATTTCCATTTGTGAATAATTTACCATTTGGATCCTTTAAAATCTTATATTCAAATTCATAATCTTTAGCTATGGGTTTAAATGAAAGCGATGACTTTGTCGATTCAAATTGTTTAATTTTTGAATGTTGTCTTTTTGCAGGAAGAGGATCAATAGTCATAGGTTTTTTTCTTTGAGGAATACTAATAGAATTTTGAGTATTTAATGAATTCTTAACTTCTTTCTTTATTGAAGCTGGAATATTTACTTTATCAATCTTCAGGTTATTTTCTTTATACTCTGTTTTTTCATTGCATTTTATTTTTATATTCTCTCTTTTCAACACTCTCTGGATTTCTTCATTTGATATTCTTTGTATTACATCTAAAGTGAGATGTCCATTAAAAGTGGGGTTGATATTCATTTCTTCTATTATGAGATCAGTTTTAATTAGAGGATTATCCATTTTCAATATGATTTCAATAGATTTGGGAGAAATATTTATTCCAGAATTAGCTAATCTATTTATCAATACCTTCTTTTGGGAAAAATACTCTTGATCCAAGGTTTATTCTCTCGTGATAAAAATTATAATATGTATTGTAATGAATAATTATATTGTTTATTATTAAAGAACAAACATCTCATCTTATATTATAAGAGAGAGTATCATTTCAATCGATTTATTTAAAAATCAACCATCTCATTTGGTTATTTAAGTAAGTTTTCAATTAATCTATTAATAATTCCATTTATGTTTTCAAGATTTATTTATATACAATATGTCCATAATAAATTTTGTTTAATGGATTCAGTTCATACCAATAGTGCGTCATCATGTCAGATACAAGCAAAGATATGGAAGAATATTTTGCATTGATTCAGCAAAATGTAGATAACTGTTATGAAATTGCTGAAGAAGCCCGTCAGAAAGGTTTAGATCCTGAATTATTTGTAGAATCACCACAAGCAAAAGATCTAGCTGGAAGAGTAGAAAAACTTGTAGGTCCAGAAGGAATTGCTGATGTAATCCGAAATTTAAAGAATCTGGGCAAATCTGATGATGAAATTGTGTTTCAAGTTGTTTCTGATATTTTGGAAAAAAAGTTAGGAAATATTGGGATTTTAGACGAAAGAGTGGAACGTGCTATTAGAGCAGGATTAGCAATAAAGACAATGGGGGTTGTTAGTGCTCCATTAGAAGGAATATCTAAAATTATCATTAGAAAAGATAATTATGGAAAATCTTATCTATCACTCTTTTTTGCGGGACCAATAAGGGCTGCTGGTGGTACTACTGCAGCTTTATGTGTGCTAATTGCAGATTATGTAAGAAAGAAGTCAAATATCCCTAAGTATGAGGCTACTGAAGCAGAGATTGGACGATATGTGGAAGAAATTAAATTATATGATCGGAGAGTCCATCTTCAATACCCTTCTTCAAATGATGAAATAAGATTCGCTGTTGAACATCTACCAATTGAAATTAATGGAGATTCGACTGAGGATGAGGAAGTTTCGGCTTTTCGGGATCTCCCCCGGGTTGATACGAATAAAATTCGAGGAGGTGCTTGTTTAGTGTTGAATGATGGGATACTTCTTAAAGCTCCAAAATTAATGAAGATTGCTGCAAGCATGAATTTAGAAGGGTGGGAATGGTTAAAATCACTAAAAAAAATTTCTCAAAAAACAGAAACTTCGAAAAAAAATGAGAATATTAATCAAAACGAAATATCTCCAAATTCTAAATATGTTTCAGATATAATAGCGGGAAGACCTGTTTTTAGCCATCCTTCACGTATCGGAGGTCACCGAATTCGTTATGGTAGATCTAGAAACACAGGTCTTGCAGCTGCTGGTATGCATCCGGCGACAATGACTCTATTGGATAATTTTATAGCAATTGGTACTCAACTAAGAATAGAGCGCCCTGGGAAAAGTGCAAGTATTTGTCCTGTAAGCTCCATAGAGCCTCCAATAGTAAAATTGAAGGATGGAAGTGTGATTAGAGTTAAAACTAAGGAAAAAGCAAAACGTATTTTTCCAGAAGTAGAAAGTATACTCTTTTTAGGGGATATTTTGTTTGGTTTCGGAGAATTTGCAGAAAATAACCATAAATTAATCCCATCAGGTTATGTTGAAGAATGGTGGGCATTAGAATTAGAAAACGCTCTTCAAAAAACAGGAAATATACCTCCAAAACTAAAAATTTTCATACAAGACCCTTTTTCTAACGTTCCTTCAGCAGAAGATGCAATAAAATTAGCGTACAGTTTAAAAATCCCACTACACCCTTTTTATACAGATTATTGGGGAAATGTATCTATAACTGAATTAGAAGTACTTCGAACGGCTATGAGTGAAGGTTTTGATCACTCAGAAAAGAAAATTTATTTGAAAAACGATCCCAAAATAAAAGAAATTTTAGAAAAGGCTTTTATTGTCCATTTGCTCAAGGATGGAGTTATTGAATTCAGTAATGCCAAGAATTTTATTTTTCAATCGCTTTTCGATCTTTTAAATTCAAATCATATTTCCTTGGAAGGTATTAATGATAGTTTTTCTTATTTTAAATTAAGATCTGGTCTTGAAATAAGGAATAAAGCCCCTTACTACATGGGGACTAGAATGGGACGACCAGAAAAATCTGAACGAAAATCAATGAAAGGCGTTCATTCATTGTTTCCATTAAGTGAAAGTGTTGGGAATCATCGATTAGTAGAAAAAGCTATAGAGCTTGGAACAATTAAAATTGACGCAGGTAGAAAAAAATGTCCTAATTGTAATTATGTTTCCCTTTTTAATAAATGTCCAAAATGTGGAAGTCATACAGAAGTACAAAAGATCTGTGTAAAATGTAAAAAAACATATTCTAAGAATAATGATAAATGCTCTCAATGCGGTCAAGCGTTAAGTTTCTCAAAGGAAGCATCTCTTAACTTTAAAAATTATATCAATACTGCTCTCGATTCATTAGGATTGACTCTACCTAAAAAATTTAAAGCGATTTTTGGATTAACCAATCAATTTAAGCTTCCTGAACCTATTGAGAAAGGTATATTAAGAGCAAAGAATGGTTTATTAGTATATAAAACGGCAGAGATACGATATGACGCTACTGACATACCATTAACCCATTTTAAACCTAAAGAAATTGGCACATCTATTAAAAAACTGAAGGAATTAGGATATGAATATGATTATCAAGGTAACCCATTAGAGGAAGCTGATCAAATAATAGAATTAAAAGTACAAGACGTTCTCTTATCGGAGGATTGTGCCAATTATTTTCTACGGCTTACGAAATTTTTAGATGAGGAGCTTGAAAGTTTTTATCAATTGAAGAGGTTTTATAATGTATCTGGTCTAGATGATTTAATTGGTCACTTGGTTGTTGGTTTAGCACCTCATACTAGTGCGGGCATCATTGGTAGAATAATTGGTACTTCACCAGCAAGGTCTATTTATGCTCATCCTTATTGGCATGCTGCCAAGCGTCGTAATTGTGATGGCGATGAAGATGGTATAATGCTTTTACTGGATCCATTGTTAAATTTTTCCAGATATTATTTACCTAGTAGGATTGGAGGGAGAATGGATGCTACGTTAGTAATTTCTACTAAGTTGGATCCTAATGAAATTGATGTGGAAGCACATAACATCGACACTTTGTACCGATATCCTTTAGAATTTTATGAAGCAACTCAAAATTTTGCATCACCACAAAAAGTTGAGGATATTATGAATTTAGTGAAAACTCGATTAGGCACAGAAAAGCAATACGAAGATATCGGATTTAATATTCCCACGGAGGATATTAATGAGGGCCCATTGATGACAGCATATAAAACTCATGAAACTATGGAAGAGAAGATTGAAGCTCAATTACATATTGCGAAAATTATCAAAGCTGTTGATGCAAAGAAAGTTGCTGAAAAAATTCTCTCTACACACTTCAATCCAGATATACTTGGGAATTTACGTAAATTTTCAGTTCAAGAGTTCAGATGTGTTAAATGTAATGAAAAATTTCGACGTCCTCCAATTTCTAATAATGGTAAATGTCCAAAATGTGGTAAAAAAGTGATTTTAACGGTAAATAGGGGAGGTATAGAGAAATATATTCCTAGAGCTCAAAAACTTTGCAAAGAATTCAATCTGGATCACTATACCGTGCAAAGAATGGAATTAATTGAACAATATGTGGAAAGTTTAACTAATAATCCAAAAATAAAACAGCAAAAATTATCAGATTTTTTCTGAAGGATATAACTCTGAATCGATTTTGCGTAAGGTTTCAAGACTGATTTCCAAAACATTATTTAAATTTTGAACATTACATTTATCTGGAGTATCTCTTGGAGAATGGATGTATTTTACATCCTTAGCAGAGTGGAAGCAAGCAACTTGAAAATCTGATTTGGTTTTTTTTCCAAATTTTAGAAAAACCTTATGGTCAGTCTTTGGAGTAATCTCGTGTTTAACTATTGATATTCCTAATTTGTTTGCAGTATCTACAATATTTTTATTTAGTGTTTGATTGATTAATTTTCTGAGGAATAAATTTTTCTTATTAAGTAATCCTATATAGGACCCAATCATGTCAAAATTTATATTTAGCGATTTATCGAGAATGTATTTCTCTGAAAAAGATTTTTGATTTCGTTTGCAGAATCTTTTTGCACCAATTAATCCCCATTCTTCAGCACCTGTGAAAACTATGATAACATCCATATTTTTTAAAGGTTTCTCATTTAATTTTTTAGCTAATTCGAGTATTATAGAAACTCCACTCGCATTGTCAATGGCACCCGTTGATTTTTTAGTATTATAAATAAGTAAGAAAATCAAGAAAAGGATGACAAATTCTATCAAAGATGACTTCAGAATGAAATCTAAAATGATTGGTGATTGATATGTAGTTAGATTAAAACTCCCAAGAATCCAGAGTGAAAAGGTTAATTTGATAATAAAATAAGGAATTATGAAAATCCTGAAAATAAAAAACAAGATACTCTGAAGTCTAAATGGAAGGTTAGCTGAAAATGAATCGTAATGAGCTGTGAGTATAACTACCGGAAGTTTTTTTCTTCGATTAATTGCTGATATTGTTGATACTAAATTTTTTGAAGTTTCTTCTTTTACTAATGAATAATTGCGCGTGGTTACAAATAAATATTTTATAGAAAAGTAGATAGCAATGACCATTAAGAATTTAAAGAATAATAGATAAGTTAAGAAAATGAGATATACAAGTCTCATTACTACTTTTCTTGGACCCATATATGTAAAATATTCAAAACGATTTTCAATATCTTTATTATCTAATTGATCGCGGATATAAAAAACTGCTTCTGTTTCTCCCTCTGAACCGGTAGACCTATTAAATGCTAAGGAGTTGACGTGTTTAATGGTTGCTTCTGGATCATCTAATATTGAAGTCATCATTCATATCCTAGTGGATGTGTAAAAATATAGGCATTATTTTGAATAGTAATGTGATAGTCAACTATTAAATCTAACTTTTATTTTCTACCTCTAAAAGGAAAAAATGAGAAAAATGCAGGAAGTGGGATTCGAACCCACGAAGACCTATGTCATTATCTCCGAGAATTGGTTATATTCTCAGTCTAGAACCTCAGTCTAGCGCCGTAGACCATGCTTGGCAATTCCTGCTTAATTCTTAGAGAAATCAAGATTTCAAATATTTTAAAATCAAGATTTAATTTCATAAAATAAGAGAAATTTTAAAAACCTTTTTTATAGTTATAAAGTATTTTAAATAATAATTTTTTGAATAATTGTAATGATAGATTATAGATATATTGAAATAGAGTATTTTAAGGAGAAGGGGTTTTTAATATTATCTTTTAATCGTCCAAATAATATGAATGCTTTTAATTATGCACTCACTAGCGAATTTTGTGATGCGTTGAGAACAGTGATAAAAGAAAATTCTATTAATTGCATGATAATAACAGGAAAGGGAAAAACTTTTAGTGTAGGAGGCGATATAAGGGAATTTAAAGAATATGCTGATCCCGTTGCATCAATGGCTAAACTGGCGGCAAAATTACATGAAGGAATACGATTAATCAAGAGTATAAAAATACCTATAGTGGCTGCTATTAACGGACCATGTTTTGGTGCGGCTTTAGGTTATGCTTGTTCATGTGATTTAAGATACTGTAATGAAAAAGCAACGTTTGGAGCTGCTTTCACAGGAATTGGTCTTTCTCCTGATAGTTCTACTTCTTTCCATTTACCTAAAGTTGTCGGTTATTCCCTGGCATCTGAAATGATATTGTTAAATCGTATTTTAAATTCACAAGAAGCCCAAAGTTATGGTTTAGTGAATAAAATATTTTTATCAAATGATGACTTTATTGAAGATGTGAAGAATATAGCGTCTCAATTGGGCACAGGACCTATCAAAGCTCTTCAATCAAGTAAAAACTTAATCAAAAATTCATATCTTAATGATCTCGAAACGCATTTAGAAGAAGAAGCTAAAAATATTGAAAAATGCGCTGGAGCTGAGGACTTTCTAGAAGGATTAAATGCTTTTCTTGAAAAGAGAAGACCAAATTTTAAACAAAAGAATTAATTATATGTCTTTATAATCTTCTTTTTAGCTAGGATCTAAGAACTTTTTATGTATATATTTATATTTATTTAAATAAAGCTTTTTATTATGTAATTTTAATTACATATATACTTAGAGAAGATTTGTGCACTTATGTCAGTTGATACAAAAAAGTTACAGGCATTATTAAAATGGTACATGCAGAGTATTGGAGAAAATTTAATAGCTGTTATCATTGTAAATCGAGAAGGTTTAATTATCGATAGAATTTTTGGTGCATCGGAAAAACAATTGGATGAGGATATAGTTGGTGGAGTAAGTGCTTTAGTTGAGCCTGTTTTAACAAGGATCACCAAAGAATTTAGTTCAGGATCCTTTGGTACGGGAACGTTTGATACTGAAGAATATAGATTGATTTTCTGTGAAGCTGGTCCTGAAGCTGTTTTAGTGACGATATTAGATGCGATTGCTGGAGTGGATCCTGTCTTTCCATATGCCTATTTAGCCGCAGAAAAAATTGCTCGAATATTTGACGGAAGAACTGTAAGTCCTGTAATACCAAAGCTAATTTCAGAAAAAAGGATTAATAATATTGAAAAAAAAGTAAATCAACTCCAAAAGATAAAAGTACAATCGGGAGAATATGCTTTCAAATTAATCCTTGGAGGTGACGGAGCCGTTGGTAAGACATCCATGGTTCATCGGTTTGTTGAAAACGAGTTCGCAAAAGATTACAAATCAACTATTGGAACTTCAATTATGAAGAAAGAATGCAAATTTGATGGATTAGAGAGCTTGGTTCGATTTGTGCTTTGGGATCTTGCGGGACAAGCCCAATTCAAGAAAGTTAGACAATCTTATTTATCAAACGCTGAAGCAGGTATATTAGCATTCGATGTTACAAATCCTTCTTCATTCCAAAGCATTGAAAATTGGCATAAAGAAATCATTTCAGCTTCCCCTAACATATCACTTATTCTAATTGGAAATAAGATTGATTTAGTAGATAATAGAGTAGTTTCCAGGGAAGATGGAGAAAAAACAGCTGAAAAACTTGGAATTCCATATATTGAGACATCCGCTAAGACCGGTGAAAGTATTAATGATGCTTTTAGAATGTTGGCATTGCAGATGATTAAGAATTATCTTGTAGGTGAAGAAATATAGAGCCCCTGGGGGGAATTGCTCAATTCGGAAGAAGCTTCGCGTAGTTTTTGAACCCCCGATCTACAGATTACGAATCTTTAGCATCCCCACATAAAAAGATGAGAACGTTGCTATACCGCTAAGCCACAGAGGCACAAGATCTGTTTAATAATTATAATATAAAACAATTATAAAATTTTTCGATGTCAGATTCTACTAAATTGAAGGAATTAGGGGAAAAAAAAATAATTGCAATTATTGAGGAAATCGTTTTTCAAAAAACGGGTAACCATCTTCTAAGGGATGATTCTTTTTTCTACAAAATTGACAATTCCTCTCCTAATAAAGTCTTGGTCTTCAATTCAGATATGTTTGTTTCTACAACTGATGCACCAAAAAAAATGACATTTTATCAAATGGGGCGTAAATCTATTTTAATGAATATTAGTGATTTAGTCGTAAAGGGAGTTCATCCTGTTGGAGCTTTCATTTCAATTGGATTACCGCCTAGCCTTGATGTTCAATCATTTAAAGAGATAATAGAAGGAATAGTTGATTATTGTTGTAGATGGAATATCAGATATATAGGAGGAGATATGAATATGACAAATGAAATCATTATAAATCCAACAGTCTTTGGATTTGAAAATCCTCATAATATTATTTATAGAAAAGGGATGGATATCTCCGATATTGTAGTTATTACTTCGAAATTTGGCTTAACAGGGGTAGGTTTTGAAATCTTATTAAACCAATATAAAGATATTGATAAATATATTAATTATGATAGATCTATCCAAAGTGTTTTAGAACCTTTTCTTGATGACAAAATTGCATTTACATTAGCAGAAAATCAACTTTCCACAGCAAGTATTGATTCATCAGATGGATTGGCAGGTTCTTTAAGAGATTTAATGTTGTCAAATCCAGGTATTGGTTTTGATATAAATTTCAATGATAATCTGATTGATGATGAAGCACGATCATTTTCAACTATTCATAATATCCCGCTAGAGGATTTGATATTCAATGCTGGTGAAGAATTCATCCATATATTCACAATACCTCCTAATAATTATGAAAAAGCAAAAAAAATTATTGAATCGAACAAAGGGAGGATTTTTGCTGTAGGAAAAGTCAATTCAGATGGTAAAATTTACATTATTCACAATAATAAAAGAAAAGTGTTACAAACTAAGGGATTTGAACACTTCTTATAACCGCTGCTTTACCTTAAAACACGATATCTTATCGGTATTGAATGTACAGAAAAAGTTTTAAATTAGGGAGGATTTATTCTAATACAATTTTAACATTTTAAATGAGTTAATATCTATTTTTAAAAATGTCATAATGATATGGGCCATTAGCGCAGGCAGGTAGCGCGGCAGGCTTTTAACCTGAAGGTCGTGGGTTCGATTCCCACATGGCCCGTTTTAATTTTCCAAAATATTCAAAAATTCAATTTAGATTCAGTTATTTCAGTTTACATAATAAATTAAAATATTCATTAATTATATAAACTAATAAAAGTTTACATTTTTTTCAAAATTATGATAAAAACTGAGTTAAAACTCCCTTCTGATGAATCAGAACAATTAATAATTAAATCGCAAGATATTACAAACCCAGAATATGGAAAAATACCCCAAAATCGGAGTATTAATGAATTACTCCAACTAGGTGTCATTAATTTGGATAAACCTAGCGGACCGACAAGTCATGAAGTTGTTTCTTGGGTTCGTAAGATATTAGATATTCAAATTGCTGGTCATGGTGGAACTCTCGATCCTAAAG
Source organism: Promethearchaeota archaeon (assembly GCA_019894955.1). Classification (GTDB taxonomy): domain Archaea; phylum Asgardarchaeota; class Lokiarchaeia; order Sigyniarchaeales; family SOKP01; genus SOKP01. The sequence continues at coordinate 27,205 of JAGXNQ010000001.1, forward strand.
TGACCGGTGTTTTGCCTTGCGCTCTTGGTAGTGCTACTCGAGTTTTATCAGCTCTATTATCTGCAGGGAAAGAATATATAGGTATCATGTATATACATTCGCTGGAGGATCCAAAAAAGATAGAAAAAGCCTTTAAGCTATTCACGGGGAAGATCTATCAAACTCCTCCACTTAAATCCGCGGTAGTACGAAGAATGAGAATCAGAGAGATTTATTATAACAAAGTTTTAGAAATTAATAATCAACACGTTCTTTTTCGCGTGGGATGTGAGGCTGGTACTTACATAAGAAAATTATGTTTTGATATAGGAGAAACTTTATGTACCGGAGGAAACATGCTAGAACTTAGGAGAACACGAGTTGGTAATTTCCGAGAGGATAATACTTTAATGTCACTCCAAAATTTGAAGGATGCTTGGGAGTTATTTCAAGAAGAAGGCAATGAATACTATATTCGAAAAATTATTCTTCCAATGGAAGAAATGGTTTCACATCTTCCTAAGATATATTTAAGAGATACTGCTGTTGATGCGGTTTGTCATGGTGCAGATGTTGCCGCAGCTGGTATCTGTTATATTGATGCTCGTATTAAACCAAATATTCAAGTTGCTATAATGACTTTGAAGAAAGAATTAATAGGGTTTGGTACACCCATTTTTAATGCCATGAAAATTTATAAAGCAAAATCCGGAATAATGGTAAAAATAGATAAAATTTTCATGAAACGAAAAATATATCCACACTGGAAAGGAAAGAAATCAGATTAATGTGATTGTAAAATGACTCATAATCATCAAGATTACTCGACAACCTTTCCGGATGTTTCTTTGAAGATATATACGGTTCCTGTAAGTTTAAGAAGACACCTTTACATGTTTAAAACTCTCACGGGTGTTTTTTCTTATAAAAAATTAGATTTAGGAACAAAAGTGTTAGTAGATCATATGATTATCCCCAATAAACCAAGTGTGTTATTAGATTTGGGTTGCGGTTATGGAGTTATCGGAATTGTATTGGCTTACGAATCACCCTTTAGTTCCGTCTATTTTATAGATGTAAACAACCGTGCAATTTGGTGTACTCGGGAAAATGTGAGATTAAATTTATCAAAAAATAAAGGAAAATACAAAATTTATGCGGGTAATTATTTTAACCCCATAGAAGAAACAAAAGTAATGTTTGATGCCATATACATGAATCCACCTCTACGAAAAGGTCGAAAAGAGTTCCTAGATCTTTTTACTTACCTTCCAAATTACCTAAAACCAAATGGTTCGTTTCAATTTGTAATAAAGAAGAAAATGGGATCAGAATATGTATATAAATATTTACTTGATCGATTTTCAGATAACAATATAAAGGTTTTATGCAAACGAAGTGGATATTGGGTATTTTATTACAATCAAATCTAATAATTTTTAAAAGTATTTTTATTTTCGAAGAATAACGTAAAATTTTTTAGAAATACTGTATTTCTTCATCTAATACTTACGTGAGATATGAGGATTCCTTTTGGCTAAGAAGAAAAAGATTGACGTATTGCTACATGAACTTGTTCCTAAACATTATCTTTTAACAAAGGAAGAAACTAAACAACTATTAGAGAAATTCAGAATAACAGTGACTAATCTACCCCAAATGTTTGAAAAAGACCCAGTTGCAATAGCAATCGGGGCAAAAGAGGGGGATGTAGTTAAAATCGTGAGAGAGTCTGAAACAACGGTGAAATCAATAGATTATTACCGTTTTGTTAAAAAAGAGAAAGTATAATTTCAATCTCATTATAAAACATTAATAAGGTATATAGATTTGAGTACTGAAAAATTATCTAACATTGATAAATGGGCAATTTTAAAAAGTCTATTTGATGAAAAGGGTTTAGTTCGACAGCATCTTGATTCTTATAATAATTTCATCGAATATGAAATGCAAGCAATTGTGGATGAATCTAGTGAAGTTGTTCCTGACATTCCAGGGTTTAAAATAAAATTTGGAAAGATAAATGTAGGGGTTCCAAAAGTTAGAGAAGCTGATGGAGCAACAATGGAAATAACTCCAATAGAAGCACGGATCAGAGAATTAAGCTATGCCGCTGATATAACTCTTGAAATGACCCCCATTACTATTGATGAAAGAACACAAAGAGAAGAAGCTGAAGAAACTTTAAATATCTATATTGGAAAGATTCCAATAATGTTAAAGAGCTGCCGATGTCCACTTGAAAGCTTGACAGAACAAGAGTTAATTAATAGAGGGGAAGATCCCCTTGATCCCGGAGGATATTTCATTATAAATGGAACCGAACGGGTTTTAGTTACACAAGAGGATTTAGCTCCTAATAGGATATTAGCAGAAGAAGCAAGTAGAAGCTCAAGCGCAACCCATCAAGCCAAGGTATTTTCAACTAGAAGTGGATTCCGAGCACCCGTAACAATTGAAAGAAAAAAAGATGGAAATTTAAGAGTATCTTTCCCATCAGTTCCAGGAAAGATTCCGCTCGCTATTTTGATGAGGGCTTTAGGATTACATTCTGACAGAGAAATTTTCCAAGCTATATCTGAAAATGAAGAAATTCAGAAAGAGTTAATTCCTGTAATTGATGTTGCTTCTGAAATCCAAGTTTTAAAAGACCCAGAGAAATCTCAACAAAATGCTTTAGATTATATTGGTAAAAGAGTTGCCATAGGGCAAACTAAAGATTATCGTATTAGACGTGCACTTCAAGTTCTTGATAGATACTTGTTACCTCATATTGGTAATGCTGAAGAAGATCGGATTAAGAAAGCATATTATTTGGGACAAATGGCACAAAAAGTCATGGAACTTGCTTTGATACTTAGAGAACCAGATGATAAAGATCATTATGCCAACAAACGACTAAAACTAGCAGGTGAATTATTTACATCCTTATTTAGAGTTGCTTTTCTTAATTTAGTAAAAGATATCAAATATCAGTTAGAGCGAACAGCGGTTCGAGGGAGAGCTCCAAATATTAAAACCGCAGTTCGAGCAGATGTAATAACTGAACGCATTAGACATGCATTAGCAACTGGCAATTGGGTCGGAGGCAAGGCAGGAGTTAGTCAATTACTGAATCGAACCAATCATGTGGGAACATTAAGCCATCTAAGAAGGGTTATTTCACCATTAAGTCGCAGTCAACCTCATTTTGAAGCTCGAGATTTGCATCCAACTCAATGGGGAAAAATTTGTCCAGCAGAAACTCCTGAAGGACCTAATTGTGGATTAGTAAAAAACTTGGCTTTAGCTTCAATTATTTCGGTAGGAGCAGATGAAAGAATAATTGAAAACATAATTATCGACTTAGGAGTTATTCCAATTAATGAAGTGAAACATGTTAAAGGTGATAAATCGAAAGTTTTCTTGAATGGTAAACTTGTGGGGATTCATCAGCAATATAATCCATTTATTCGCCAATTACGAGAAAAACGAAGAAAAGGTGAAATAGGTCAACATGTTAACATCGGTTTTTATATTGATTCAAAAGAAATTCAAATTAATTGTGATGCTGGAAGAGCAACCAGGCCACTTTTTGTAATCAAAAATAAAAAATTATTGATTACAGGCGAAGATATTGATAAGTTAAAACAAGGCAAGTATGTATGGACAGATTTGATTCAAAAAGGAGTAATCGAATATTTAGATGCAGAAGAAGAAGAAAACGCCTATATAGCAATGTTTGAAGAGGATATAACTAATGAACACACCCATTTAGAAATTTCACCAGCAGCGATATTAGGTATCTGTGCTTCAATTATTCCATTCCCCGAGCATAATCAATCACCTAGAAACACCTATGAAGCAGGAATGGTTAAACAAGCTTTAGGTTTATTTGCAGCAAATATGCATTTAAGATTAGACACTCGAGGACATACTCTACATTATCCTCAACAGGCACTAGTAAAAACTAGTCCAATGGAGATTATAGGAATTAATAAACGCCCATCAGGACAGAATTTCATTATAGCAATGATGAGTTACGAGGGTTATAACATAGAAGATGCTATTATTATCAATAAAGCTTCAATTGAAAGGGGTCTCGCGAGAAGTCATTTTTTCCGAACATACGATGCTGAGGAAAGAAAATATCCAGGTGGGGAGGTTGATAAATTTGAGATCCCAGAAAGAGGCGTAAGAGGTTTCAAATCAGCTGAGTCTTATCGTTTATTATCTGAGGAGGATGGAATTATTGAGCCCGAAACAACTGTGGGTGGAGGAGACGTGCTAATAGGTAGGACTTCACCTCCAAGATTCATTAAATCATATGAAGAATTTGAATTAATGCAACCTAATAGACGTGAAACTTCAAAAAATATGAGACATAACGAGCAAGGAATAGTTGATACGGTAATCATCTCAGAAACTGTTGATGGAAATAAATTGGTTAAAATTAAAGTAAGAGATTTAAGGATACCTGAATTAGGAGATAAGTTTTCGTCGCGCCATGGTCAAAAAGGCGTGCTTGGATTAGTTCAACCTCAAGAAGATTTACCATTTACTTCTAAAGGTGTAATTCCAGATATTATTGTCAATCCACATGCTATGCCATCAAGAATGACATTAGGACAGCTTTTTGAAGGAATTAGTGGGAAGATCGCTTGCTCTACAGGAGAATTAGGGGATGCGACTGCTTTTGAATGGAAAGACATTACCAAACTTCAAGATCAACTCGTACAAGCTGGGTTCGAATTCAATGGACGTGAAATAATGTATAATGGAATCACTGGAGAAAGGTATGAAGCAGGAATATATTGTACTCCAATTTATTACCAGAAACTGTACCATCTGGTTGCTGATAAACTTCATGCTCGAGCACGTGGTCCAGTTCAAATCTTAACAAGACAACCTACTGAAGGTCGAGCGAGAGAAGGAGGATTAAGGTTTGGAGAAATGGAACGAGATTGTTTAGTAGGACATGGTTCTGCCTTGTTATTAAAAGAACGTCTGTTAGATGAATCTGATAGAACAGTGATATTAGTCTGCGAAAAATGTGGATTGTTAGCTGTATATGATCGAAACCGAGATAAACGGTATTGTCCAGTATGTGGTGAAGGGACCATTATTTCTAAAGTTGTATGTTCATATGCATTTAAACTACTGTTGCAAGAAATGATGTCATTAGGGTTAGCACCACGTCTAAAATTGAAGGAAAAAATTTAATTTATTAATGTTTAACTTACTCATTTTTATTATTTTAATTCTTATTTACCAGATTCAATTCTTCAAAAAAAAAAAAAAAATTAAATTCCAAATCCTAGGAATGAATAAAGATCAGGTATCATTGTATACAAAAGGAACAAGAAGAATAACGTAGTTAAAGAAATCCATACAGCGTGATCCCATGTTATGTCCAAGAAAAATTTTATTAGGATTAAGATGATTAAGAATCCAATAATAGGAGTCAATTGAGTTAAGTAATTTGTACCACTGAAAGCTATTAATTGACCAATCGCACCTAAAACGCTATTTATTGCACCTAACACTATCGGTATAATTAAAACACAAATGAAAGCTAGGAGAATTATCAAGAGTTTCTTATCAGATGCTTTGGTCTTGGATGCGATTAGTAATACCGCTATGTATATGATCAATGCTACAATTATTGTTGCAACTATCAGCCATAAAACAAAAAAAAGTGTTTGTTCACCTTGAAATATCATTAATTTTCACTCTTTTATAATTTTTTTGTATTATATTTTAATTTAAGAGAAAATACGTACCTTCTTTTTTAAATATTAACTCTTTTTTTTATGAGATTTAGTCTTATTTGTACAATAAATGAAAATTATCCAATTATATCCCAATACTTGAAAGGAAAAAGTGAGTTGCAAATCCAAGAAAGACTGAAGAAAACACAATAGATAATACAGTTAACTTCATTGATAACTCTCTGCCATATTTTGTGTAAAGTATTAATACTACTACAGAAAAGATGCCTATCAGTAAAAAAATCCACGCTAAGGTCCATAATGTTATTGAAGGTATTTCAAACTCATTAATTTGCATTATACTTAGAATCATTATAAATAGACTCAAATTGTTATGATTATTGTAACTAAAAGTTTTGTTTTTTTTTAAGTTTATTAATGTATAGGAATATTAATTCTGAAGAATGATATGAAAAAGCAATATTTATTGCTCCTATTAATTTTTTATGGTTCTGATAAGTTTATACAGATATTAATAAGTATAAATGAATAAAGTTTAAAGCAATGAGCGGTTGTTAATTAATAATATTCATACTTGAAATATAAAGAGACTGTTAAATGCACTATTTGAAGAAGCTGATAGAAAAACCTCATTTAGAAGACCCTGCTCAACAACATATGGATATTCATAGACATTTCTATAGATATTCACGGGGGGATTTCCTCGGACCCGCATTAAAAATTAGAGCTACGAGTGCCAAAATTACACTTAAGGGAACCCATGAATATGAAGATCTGATATTAGAATCAGTAGTAAATTCAATTGAAGATGCTAATAGTAACTTTGAAATAAAAGGGAATCTGATTACAGGAAGTGATATTAGCAAAGACCTATCTAAATTAGGTTTAGAGTGGAAGTTAAAAAAATCTACAGGGAAAACCAAGAATTATAAATCAGTTATATTGGATAACGTAACGAAAGAGCAATTATTAGCAGGTCTTGAATTTTTTCGCTCTAATAGTTATGTTCTTTTATCGTTTATTATTAATCCATCTTGTAAGATAACAACAAAAAAAAATATTCCTCAACCATCAAAAAAAACACCTGAAGACGACGATTTAAATAAACGAATTCAATTTTGCACAGGTATTTTAAAAAATACAAAGAAAAATATGGATTTCATTTTAGATTCTACACTTTCAGATTTCAAATCAGAATTGCCAAAAACTTGGAAATCAATTTCAATTTTAAATAATTATAAAATAACTGAAATAGAAACACCAAAAGATTTAAAGGATTCTCGTTTATTGCGTATATTTGCAATACGGAAAGGTAAGATGATACGCTCCATTGATGTAGACGATGAAGTATTTGAAAAGCAGTACGATATTGTGGTTTAATATAACACAAAAATTTAATTTTTAAGAAATATTCGCATAATAGTGAAAAAAAAAGAAATACTGAAAGTGAAATAATGTCTGAAAAAGAAATGAATCCTCTATTAAGCTCATTTCTATACATTATAGGAGGAGACGTAGCAATTGAAGTAGGTATTGAGCTTCTAAATTCTGAGAATAAAGATATTACTGATGAAGACATAACTGAAAACATTAAACAAAGATTAGAAGGGAGTGAAGTGGATTTTGAACCGGATGATACGGAAATCTTGAAACTGAATACAGTTCGTAAAACTTTATATAAACTATATAGCGAAAAATTAGCTCAATTTAGAAGAATTCGTGATAAATCAACTGGTTGGTTTATTTATTATTGGTGGCACGAGTTTGAGAGGATAGAAGAAATTTTAAGTGAAAAGAAAAAATTAAACGAAACAAAATTACGAGAAAGACTCCAATATGAAGAAGATAATTATTTTTTTACATGTCAAAATTGTAATGATCAAAATATAAAATTCATTTTTGAACAAGCATTTGAATTTAATTTTAGGTGTCCCGAATGCGGAGGCCCCTTAGAGGCACAAAATAATCAGGAGATTATCCAATTCTTAAAAGAGAAAATTACATTGAATCAAAAAATTAACATGACTAAGGATATTTAATTTTAGATTATTTCTTCTTTTTTACAAAAGCCATATCTCCTAATGATGTTCCTGAAGATTTTTTCATATATTTACTGACTTGAGTCGATGTATCTAAAGTTTCTGATGTTGTAATTAATTTAATTCCATATACTTTCTCAATCTTTTTAGCTAATTTGATTGAAGGTTTTGCTTTACCAGTTTCGATCCTTTTAAGTAATGATGGTTTTTCATTTAACTTTTGTGCAAATTGATCTTGATTTAATCCCAATGATTGTCTAACTTGTCTGATTTTAATAGTAAAATCTTTGACAATTTCAAGTTCACTTTGTGGTTCATTTTGAGATTTGAAAGATTTTGTACTAGACGATTTTCTATATTGTTCTACCTTTCGTAGGGATGCAGAAGGAGTTTTATTCACTATCTTTTTTCCATGTTGGGCACAATTTTGACATACAGTTATTTTTGCACCCTCTATTATTACTTTAACCCCTCGACCCCAAATTATGCTATCACAAATTTCGCATTTGTGTTCTGTGTCGTTTGTTCTTTTACCACTCATAAAATTACCTCGCGTTTAAAACTATTTAAGGATGAGGATATAATTATAAAATCTCTTCAAGAACTCTTATATTTTTCGGTTTTAAAGCGAAGTTCATTATAAAATATAACCTATATATTTTTTAGATATCTCCTTTTTTTGATATTTAGGGAAGACCTTAAATTTAAATGAATAAAAGTTTATTAATAAAATAGTTACAATAAAAATACATACATATAGGGGTTAATATTTTATGACTGTTACTAAAGAAAAAAAGAAAAGAGAGGAAACCAAGGATGGAGAATATCTAATCACGTATACTAGACATCTGGAAAAAAGACTTCGTAATTTAGAAACTGAAAAACAGTTATTAGATGCAGAGCGTATGAGATTAGAACAAGAATTAAATGGTTTGAGGAACGAAATTGATAGATTACGAGAACCTCCGTTAGTTTCTGCTACCATTATTGACTTACTTGATGAAAATGGCAAAGTTATCGTTAAAAGTTCCACGGGACCCAGTTTTGTAGTAAACGCAAGTCGGAAAGTAAAAAATGAAAAATTAACTCCGGGAATGAGAGTTGCTCTAAACCAAAGAACTTTTGCAATCATGGAAATATTACCTTTAAAATTAGATCCTTTTGTTAAAGGCATGGAAGTTATCGATTCTATTCCTGATTTATGTTATGAAGATATTGGAGGTTTGTCCGACCAACTCCTAGAAGTCAGAGAGACCGTTGAATTACCCTTAAAACGACCTGATTTATTTAAGAAGATTGGAATTGAACCTCCTAAAGGTGTATTATTATATGGTCCCCCTGGTACAGGTAAAACTTTGGTTGCAAAAGCCATAGCCCATGAAACTGAAGCTACTTTTATTAGAATTATCGGATCCGAATTAGTTCAAAAATTCATCGGAGAAGGTGCTAGATTAGTTAGAGAAATCTTTAATATGGCTAAGAAAAAAGCTCCAACGATCCTTTTTATTGATGAGTTGGATGCTATTGGTTCTCAACGATTAAAAATAGCAACCTCAGGAGATCGTGAAGTTCAAAGGACTTTAATGCAATTATTAAGCGAATTAGATGGTTTTGAGCAGCGAGGAGATGTAAAAATTATTGGCGCAACGAACAGAGTAGATATTTTAGATCCCGCTTTATTAAGGCCTGGTAGATTCGATCGAATGATCGATTTTCCAATACCAGATGATGATGCACGTTATTCAATTTTTAAAATTCACACTAGATCCCTTAATGTAAATGAAGAAATTAATATAAAAAAGCTTGTAGATTTAACCGAAGGTGCAACTGGCGCTGATATTAAAGCGATGTGTACAGAAGCTGGAATGTTTGCGATTCGAAAAGAAGCTGATGCAATTTCTGAAGTTGATTTCATAGATGCTGTTGAAAAAGTTATGAGTAAAGTAAAAGATAAGGGAAATGAATCAAGACTATATTCATAATCGTTGCATAAATGATAAAAAACTTATTTTATGTTTAAATATTTAAAACATTGAAATATGAAAAAATCTTCATCTTTTCTCATTTTAAGAAAAATAAGAGCTATTTCAGATTATCAATTTGGACCTGCTATAACTAATATACTTTTTAATGATACAGAAAGTATTAGTATAATTTTTTCCAAGAATACTGGTAAAATGAAACATATTTACGATAAAGATAAGATTCTGTTAAATTTTCGTCCAAAAATTGGATTATTTACATTAACCTTTTATTCGGCAGCAAAGATAATATCTGAATTACCCGTACCTAAAATGAGAGCCGTTGTTCCAAATGATATTTCAGAATTCATTCAAAAAGGTCGGAATGTCTTTTGTAAACATTTATTAGAAATTGATATCAAATTACGACCCTTAGATGAGGTTATTGTAGTGAACCAAGAAGATGAGATACTTGCTATTGGTAGGTTATCTATGCCAATTCCATATATCAAAACCTTTAAATCTGGTATTGCAATCAATGTTCGAAAAGGCAATAAATCAAAAATATAAGGCTCAATTAATTATATCAGATTATAAATATCAAATTATCTTGTGATTATAATGGTTAAATTACCAAAAGATTTACAAAATAAGGAAAAAAGTAAACCGAAAAGGCCACAAGCAGTTAAACAAAGGGAAAGCTCACAAGCAGGATCTCGACAGATGCGTAGACGCATGCAGCAACAAGGAATAGATATGGATCAAATTGAAGCAACACGAGTGATTATTGAAGGACCTGATAAAACACTCATTATTGATCAACCAGAAGTAATTTTAATGAAACAAATGGGACAAGAGATTTATCAAGTAATTGGAGATGCTCACGAAGCTTCTCAAGGAGAAGAAATAATCATTGAATCAGATCAAGACGAGGAATTATTATCCCAAGATGAAATGAAATTAGAAATCACTGAGAATGATGTGATGTTAGTAGCTAGCCAAGCAAATGTGGAGACTGAAGAAGCCCGTGCAGTACTAAATGATTGTGATGGAGATATTGCAAAAGCTATTTTATTTTTGAAAAATCGTCCATAATAAAATCGAAAAAAAAAAAGTTAAGAATCATACACAATTAAAGACATCATAACTCATACGGTTTAAAAAATATGTCAAGTATAAAGAAAAAACGACCAACTCCTACTGATTCAGGTATTGAAGAGGATATTATATTTGAAAAAATTATCAATTTTACGGGTTGGATCTTTTTAGTAGCGATCTTAGGATTTTTAGGAACCTGGTTTATCTTAGATTTTACCTTGGATTTAATTGAAATTGTACTTGAAGCCCCAGTATTTGCAATTATAGTATTTTTAGGGATAAATTCTGCAATTAGTTTTGGTTTATCCTCTGTGATTAAAAGCAATAGGGATTTAAAGAAGAAATATTATTATGATTGGCTAATTGGGGAATTACTAATCTGCTTGTTTGCTATTTTCTCTGTTGCGGCATATCAATGGTAAGGTTACCTACTTATAATCATTTCTCGCGGGGTTAAATACATCAATAACTTCCGAATCTTCGAGTATAAAAGCTCCGTGTTTTTCATTTGAATTAAAAATGTAACTATCTCCTTCTTGTGCAATAAATTCTGATTGTTCTGTAATGAATCGTAATTTTCCTTTAATGACATACCCAACTTGGTGCTGTTCGTGGGAGTGTAGCGGTACTTCAGAACCTTTTTCGAGATAGAAATGACAGAGCATTAAATTTTCATTATAGGTTAAAGTCTTTCTGAATATTCCATCTAAAGCTTCTATTGCTTGGACATCTTTCTTGCTGATTTTATTCATAATTTCATCAAAAGAAATTATTTTTTTTTTAAATATACTCGTATTTAGTGTTCAATCAAATAAAAAATCTCATAAACAAATCAAAAAACCATCGATGACGACATATTTTTAACTTGGAAGGATCCAATTAAAAAAAACATCAGAATATCGAATTTATATAATGTGGTGTGTTTACTAATAGGAAAAAGCTCAACCGATTTTAAAATCACGCTCAGATAATTGATAAAATAACTTTATATTGGAGAAATGAATAAATTTTTATATTAAAAAATGTAAAATATTAACGATAGAGATTAATTGGTTATAAGCTCAATCTCATCAAACGAGCCGACAAAATAAAATAACATTTAATTCATTATCGGGGGAAAAAAAGGGTATAAGAATCTTTAATATCAAAAAATTAGATGATTAAATATGGTAATAATTCCTGAATCAGAACCAATAGAAGAAAAGAGAGAGAATTTAAGTAAAAGAGGTTTTTTAAATAATTTATTGCCAAGAGTCTTTAGAACTGAAGGAGATGTAGTAACTTTTGATCCTTCCAAGATAGAAGGTAGTATAATAAAAGAAACAGGTATAAACCCTGAATCTGCTAATGAATTAACGCAATTAGTTGTTCGAAGAATTATTTCTTCTGGAATTAAATTTCTTTCTGGACCACATATTAGAGAAATTGTATGTTCTATTTTATCTGAAGAACATTATGAAGAGGCTCGAAAATTATATACTAGGATTGGAATGCCTTTAATGGATTATGAAGCAATTTTAGAAAAAGGTATTAATGAAAATGCTAATCAAGACATGAATCCTGAAAGTATTCACCATTGGGCAGCAAATCGAATTTCAGACGAATATGCTCTTCTGAGAATTTTAGATTCTGAAGAAGCTCATGCTCATTTATACGGTGATCTTCATATTCACATGCTTAGGTATTTTGATTTGAGACCTTTTTGTCAGGAATGGGATCCAAGAATGATTTTGGAACATGGATTACCCCCTGTAGACAGTTGGGCACATTGTAGTAAGTCTGGACCCGCGGGAAGTTTACGGGTTGCAGTAACACATCTAGCAAAGTGGTTAGGGATTATTCAAGGTGAATTTTCAGGTGGGCAAGGATATGATTATATAACGACCTTTCTAGCACCATATGCAAGAGGATTGTCGAAGAGAGAAATTGAACAATCAATGCAATGTTTAATTTTTGAAACAAACCAAATTTTCGCTGCACGTGGAGGGCAAGTCCCATTCACATCAATATCTTGTACACCTACTGTTCCTGATGGATTAATTAAGATTCCGGCTATTGGTCCTCATGGAAAAATAAATGGTACCTACGGGGATTATAAGGTTGAATGCTTGGAACTATTTGATGCCTTAACCGATGTTTATATTCAAGGGGATCATAATGGAAAACTTTTTGCATTTCCGAAACATGAAATCAAAATTAAGAAAGAATGGTTAAAAGAATTTGAACCTTCTTACTTGAAAGTTATGGAAGAAGTTGCAACAATGGGTACACCATATTTTCTTAATATGTGTCCAGATTGGATGCCTGATGAAATTCATAGTCAATGTTGCCGAAAATTTTTAAGTGGTAATCAAATCATTAAACAATGCATTTTAGATCCAGAGAAAAGGAAAAATGCTAATATTTGGGAAAACTACGTGACAATAGGCTCTTTACAGAGTGTGAGCTTAAATTTACCAAGATATGCATATCTTTCTAATAACGAGGAGGATTATTTTCATATTTTAGATGAAAAAATGGAATTAGCTGCACGTATCTTAAGAAAAAAATGGAATTTAATGGAAAAAAGATTAAAAACAGGTCATTTACCCCTATGTAGTGGTAAAATTAACGGTGAATCGATATTTAAATTGAAAGATCAAAACCTTTCCATTGGTTTTACGGGGTTGAATGAAGCTGTTCAGAGTTTGACTAATTTTGAATTGCATGAAAACGATATTGGTTATTCTTTAGGAAAAAGAATTCTTGAATTTATGGTAGCTAAATGCAATACCATGACAGAAAGAGATGGAAAATCATATTCTCTTTGGGAACAGCCTAGTGAATCAACCTCGAATAGATTAGCAAGGTTAGATTTAAAACACTTTCCAAAAAAAGCGATTGTTCAATCCAAGGGTAAATCCGCATACTATACAAATTCAAGTCACTTGCGATATGATGCTAATATCCCATTATCCGAGAGAATTAGGAAACAAGGAGACTACCATCCTATTGTTGAAGGTGGCGTAATAACACATATTTGGATGGGTGAACAAAAACCAGACATCCAAGGGCTCTGGGAATTAACTAAAAATATTTGTCTTAATACAAATACGGCTTACTTTGCATATACTCCTGATTTTACTTTCTGTCCTCATTGTAGAAAGATGTTCCGAGGTGGAGATTTTAAATGCCCCCAATGTCTTTCTGAAGATGTCAAGGTTTATTCTCGTATTACAGGATATTACAGCCAAGTTAATAGGTACAACCCAGGGAAAAAGGCGGAATGGGAAGCAAGAAAACGAGAAAATATATACAATATTTCCTAACTAAAGAAATAAAAGATAATTCAAATCAAAAAGAATCTAGCTCACAAAAATCTGACCAATACCTAATAAGTATATTCCAGGAAATTTTTTCATAAAAAATTATATTAAATCTTTTATTACCTAATTTTAACTGTTATATTTAAACAAAAAAGGAGAGCAGCGAATTTCTGTCGAAAAAAAAAGAAAGAAATGTCAGAAAGATATGTTATCCTAATTTTATTTTAATTCTATAAATAGAATTCATAATTAAACATATTATGAAAAAAAAAAATTCTTTTAATGAAATTCAATCTAAAATTAACGATTGGATCCGTGATCATGGGGATTATTGGCCCCCACTATCAATGTTAAGTGCTATAATGGAAGAATTGGGTGAATTTTCACGGGAAGTAAACTATCAAGAAGGGTTTAAGCCGAAGAAATTACAACATACAGAATCTAAATTGGAAGAAGAATTGGGAGATCTTCTGTTTTCAATTGTGTGCATTGCAAATTATTATAAAATTGATCTTGTAGATGTTTTAATGATGACTATGAAAAAGTACTTTAAAAGAGATCCTAATAGATTCATAAAATAATTTCTATTCTGATGGTTTATAGTTATAAAATTTTAATTGGTTGCATATTTCTATATTCTATTAAACGAATTTAGAGCAATAATGTTAAAAGAAGGACTTACTAAAAAGGAAATAACTGAAATACTTGAAGGGAAGCTTAAACAAGATTTTTCTTACGATTCGGGATCAATATTAGGATCGATGTGTACGGATCCCCATGATTTTGGGAAGGAAATCTACACGAAATATATTTCTAAAAACCTTGGTGATCCAGGTTTATTTTTAGGAACAACAAAATTAGAAGAAGAACTCACTAGAGAAATTGGTGATTTATTCAACGGCAAAAATATAGTCGGAACATTTACTACGGGAGGATCAGAAGCGAATATTATAGCTATGAGAATTGCTAAGAAATTACATCCTGAAATAAATAAACCAGAAGTAGTCCTACCTATCTCTTCTCACATCTCTTTTGATAAAGCGGCAGATCTTTTAGGTATAAAATTGAGGAAAGCTAAGATAAAGGAGAATTATGAATTAGATATCGCCCATTATGCGAGTTTAATTAATAAAAATACTTGTGGAGTAGTAGGGATTGCTGGAACAACATCATTAGGATTAATTGATCCGATAAAAGAAATAGGAAATTTGGTACATGATAAAGACATCTTTTTTCATGTAGATGCTGCTTTTGGAGGTTTTATTTTACCTTTTCTAAAGGATATCGGTTACAAAGTTCCTTTATGGGATTTTTCTGTTAAAGAAGTAGACTCTATTACTGCAGATCCTCATAAAATGGGTCTTGGTATTATTCCCTCTGGGGGATTTTTCTTAAAAGATGAATCAATTTTAGAAAAGACGGGATTTGAAATTCCATATTTAGCAGGAGGGAATTTTAAACATTTTCATATCGTCGGCACACGACCTGGAGCTTCAGTAATTGCTTTTTGGGCTATAATGAAATATTTAGGGAGGGATGGGTTTACAAAAATGGTCCAAAACTGCATGCGGAATACTGAATATTTAGCTAAAAAAATTTCAGAAATTCAAGGGATTAAACTTGCCGCTCAACCAGTTCTTAATTTAGTTGGGATTACAACCGAAGATAATGAATCAATATGTGAAATTGATAATAAATTAAGGGAAAAGAATTGGATGTTGGGTAAATTTATAGATTTTAATCTAATTAGAGCAGTAATGATGCCTCATGTTAAATATGAACATTTGAATCGATTTATAGAGGATCTTGAAGAAATTTTAAGCAGCTCAAAGTAAATCTTAATAAGAATGAAAGTAATTTTATAATTTAAGAACTCTAAGAATTAAGAGAATACCACTTTAAGATTGAAAAAAAGAATGGCGAAAGATAAGAAAAAGTCATTGGGAATTAAAACAACCAGATATTTTACAAAAACGTGCTTAAATTGCAATTTTGAATATCCAAATTGGTTTACAAATTGTCCAAAATGTGGTATAGCCTGGGACTTTGTTGAAGCAGAAAAGACTAGTGGTACAAAGGATGCCCTAAAGAAAACAATTAAAATCATAGTTAAAATAACCGAAGAAGATTTTGATGAAGCTCTTGAGCGAGTTCAATTGAATTTTTCTGCTGATCAAGGAATTTCATGGTATCAAATGGAAATGATAAGTAAAACTGATTATTTCGTTGCAGAACTTGCGGATGTGCCCACAGGATCTACTATCATCTACTTTATTGAGGTGCGATTAAAAAATGGAGAGATCATAGTAGAAAATAATGATGGTAATTATTATTATTATATTGTGGGATCACCTTATGAGGATACTTCAAGCTCATCAATTAATTCCAAAAAAATTGAAAATCAAGAAATTTCGAAAAAAGTAGAGATTCCAGAAAAACCGAAAAAACAAGAAGTAATTACTCGTCCTATTAAACAAGAATATTTCAAACCAAAGACTGAAACCCCAAAAATGCCCCATCGAGTTTCTAAAATTCAGACTCCTCAAAATCTAAAAGATTATCGAGCTGAAGATAATATTACGATATTTGGTAATCCTCAAACTGAAATCGACCCTGATCTTAAATTATGTCCTCACTGTAATTCAAAAATAAAGAAAATGTGGAATACCTGTCCTATTTGTGGAAAATAAACATTAGGTATTAAAATTTTATACTAATTTATTCCCACATTTGTTACAAAACGCGTAATCAGAAGATAATATTGCCCCACATTGTGAACATGTTAAAAATTCTTTAGGTTGAGGTTCTTCCTCTATACTAGGTTTTGGACTTGATGTTATTACTGTGAACGAATTAGATTCTGGTTCAATATTTGCTACATTTGGAATAATTCTCAAAGTAGATGATTCTTCTATCTTTGGTTCCTTGCTTGAAGCGAAAGATACGAATGGGGCTGATTCTTCAATTTTCACATTTTCCGTTTTTTGTGTTAATGCTTGGAATAACGAAGGTGTGCTCATAGTTGCGTCTGATTTAGGAAAAACTACTTCTTGTTCCGGACCCCCCTTTTTCTTTTCTTTTTTCAGTTTTTCTTTTTTACTTTGTTTCATTTCCTCAATCAATCTATCTTGCTTTTCTTTCTCCTCTTTAAATTTAATTTCTTTTTCCTTTTTCTTCTTATCTTTATCAAGCTTTTTCTTTTCTTTTTTAGATATAATTGTTTCTGGCATATAGTCAACTAATGATTGAGAAGGTGGAGAAATAGTTGTGGAACTTGGTGCTGGTTCAAATGTCATTGAGGCAGGTTTGGGTTTTATTGGTTCCTCTTTTTTTGAAACAATAAACGGTACAGTTTTCGTAGTGGTGGTTTGAGGTGAAATTGTTCCTTTATGAGATTTAAATTCTTCTGGAGTGGGGGCAGGAACAGGTATATTAGGAGAAAAAGGAACGGTTTTTGGTTTATATGATTCTTTTATTGGTCCTTGAGATAATTTTGAAGATTGCGTTGTTTTTTGTGGCATTTTTGCTTCTTGCGAGAAAATTTCTTCTGGTGTTTTAAATTCAAATTCAGCAGGATCTGGAATGGAAACTTCGGGTATGGATGTAAATTCAAATGAAGGTATTGGTTTTGTTTTTGTTTCAATTATTGGTGTTGTTTTTGTTTCAATTATTGGTGTTGTTTTTGTTTCAATTATTGGTTCTGGCACGGGAGGTGCAGCATATTTGATTTCTGGAATTATTCTTACGGGTTCTGGTATGGGAGGTGCGTCATATTCGATTTCTGGAACTATTCTTACGGGTTCTGGTACGGGAGGTGCAGCAAAATCATTAGTCTCTAATAGAAATGAACTTCTTTCCTCATTACTACTTACCGGGATTTGACCAGGATTATATACAATATTGTTTAATAGTTGTGCTGGAACTCCTTGACCAATCATCAAGCAAGCTAAGATATAGAAACAATCTCCAACGCCGTCCCCTGTTTTAGCAGAAGTCTCCATATAATAGAGGTTAAAATCTCGGGTAAAATTATTTATTTCTTCAAGTGAAACCATACGTTGATCAGTTAAATCGCTTTTATTTCCCACAAGCAACAATGGAATTTCGGTTTTTAGATTAGCTCTCACTTCTTCAATCCATTGAGGTAAATGTTCAAAGCTTACTGCATTGGTAAGATCAAATACTAAGACTGCTCCAAGTGAACCTCTATAATACATTGGACGGATTGAGCTAAAGCGTTCTTGACCTCCTGTGTCCCAAAGTTGGAGTTTGGCTTTGATAGGTCCTTCTATGGTATTAATGGTTATTGTCTTTACGTGAAAGTCAACTCCAATTGTCATTTTATAATCTTCTGTAAAAAAATCCTTGGAAAAGCGTAAAGTTAGAGCGGTTTTACCTACGCCGCCATCCCCTACGACGATTGATTTAAACAAGTAGTCATATTCTTCTGACATGGCGATTCGACCATTTTCTTATGAGAATTATTATAGTGAACTGATATACTATTACTAAATTGTAGTAATTATTATTATTAATATAAGTTTAATTTATTATATTTTTACTTATTTTACTATTTTACGTTTATACCTAATACAAGAACAATTTTTCTTCAAATATACGACTAATAGAGGAATATTTATTTTATCTATTTAAAAGTAGTTATTTCTTTATAGTTTTGCTTAATTCAGCTGCTTCTTTATTAAGATCATTGTTTTCAACCCATTCTTTTAAATCCTCTAATTGATCTGCAAAATAATCATAAGAATGATCTTTATTTGGATAAATAGCATTTATCACTTCATTCTTATATTGATTTAATGCTTCAATTATAGATTCTCTTACATTTCCAAAGTACTTTAAAAATTTTGGCTTGAAATCTGTGAAAATACCTAACATATCATGCAATACGAGAATTTGTCCATCACAATGTGATCCCGCACCTATCCCTATTGTTGGAATATCTATTTCTTTAGTAATAAGTTCTGCGATTTGCCAAGGTATACTTTCTAATACTATTGAAAAAACACCCGCTTTTTGAAGATTTTTTGCATCTAATATTAGATGTTTTGCATTTTCAATTGTTTTTCCTTGTACCATAAATCCTCCAAACCTGTATATTTTTTGAGGTGTAAGACCAATATGACCCATTACTTCAATATCAGCATCTATCATTCTCTCGATCGTGGTACAAATTTCAGTTCCTCCTTCAACTTTTACAGCTTCTGCACCTCCTTCTTGGAT
Organism: Promethearchaeota archaeon; assembly: GCA_019894955.1. GTDB lineage: Archaea > Asgardarchaeota > Lokiarchaeia > Sigyniarchaeales > SOKP01 > SOKP01. The sequence goes on from JAGXNQ010000001.1 coordinate 46,539, forward strand.
GAATCTACCGGCGTTTTTCACAGCATCTGTTTTATTTATTTTATAAGATAAAAAGGGCATATCTCCAACGATTAAAGCATTTGAGACAGCTCTACTTACAGCCTTAGTATGATGAATCATTTCATCCATCGAGACTGATAACGTATTCTGATATCCTAGCATAACCATTGCTAATGAATCTCCCACAAGAATTAAGTCTATATCACAAGCATCGACTATTTTAGCTAGAGCATAATCATAAGCAGTAATAGTTACTATTTTTTCTCCATTTTGCTTTTTTTCTAAAATATTCTTTATCGTAACTTTTTTTAGGGACATAAAATCACTACTATTTAATTTTGAAAAGTGATATGAATGTTAATTTTTATTTTTAACTAAATTTGTCATTCAAATTATAATTTTATTTCTGTAATAAACTATTTTTTTCAAGTAAAAGCAGTTTCCAATATCTTTTGAAACTTTTCTAGTTCAATTTTTATCTCATTTATCATATTTGCTGGCATACTTACTTCTATATAAAAAATATTATCTCCTTCTTTTGAAGATACTGAGAACATTTTTACATATTCCGTTTTTTCTTCTGATATTGATACTCTATCATCAATATTCACGTTATTATCCTTAAGTCTCTGAAAAAACTCAAGATCATCATTAATTTTGGTACTAATAATCTCCTCAAATGCTCTTGTATCCATAGTTTCTTTATAATGATCTGCTATTACAATCCCTGATTCGGTATATATTATTGCATGATTACATCCAAATTTATCGACTAGGATTTTTAATTCCTTACTACTTTGTTCCAAACTTAGCAACTTGTTTAGAGAATAGGATATAGCTTTTGAAATGGAAGAAATATCATAGTAGGAAGTGTGAAAGAATTTAAATTTCATATCTTGATTTTGAGATGCGATTAAATTTTCCAACATTATACCACGATCTTGAAAATCTGTATCATTTTTAAATCTCGGATCATGCTTATTAAAACATACTACAACATCATTCGTGTAATCCATTCCTCTATAAATATTTAAAAGATCATATAAATATTGCATTACTTCATCAAATTTCAATTCATCTTGTATATCAATGAGAAAATAGAGGTAATCAGTTTCAGAAAAATATATAGGATTATTGACGTAAATCTTTCTAAATTTTTTCTGGCCTCCCATATCCCAGATGTTAATCCTATAGGTTTCAAGGAATTTAAAAGAACTATAATCAATTTTTATAGTTGGTTTTAAATTTTTGATTCGTTCATAAAAGTTATATTTCTGACGTAAAGCGATTAATGCACTACTTTTCCCAGCATTGTCTAAACCAGCAATAACTAATTTAAACTCTTTATAATTATGTTTTATACCTGACATTTTCAAGAACAAGGATAATTTATAATATTCAATCTTTAAAAATTTAAATAATAAATCTCATTTCAGATATTTATTCTTTTTTATTTTCAGTGGTTTTCTATATCTAATTTGTTTTATAGGTATAATTTAGAAAATTCAAAAAAATTTTTTAAGAAACGAATCCTTAAATATTTCTAAAAGAAAGTTAGGATTTGAAAAAGATGGACCCAAAAGAAATTGATTTTTACTCACTTGGTTTCAATTTTATAGAAACCAAAATGATGTATGTAGCAGATTATAAAGATGGTGAATGGAGTGAAGGACAATTAGTTCCATTTTCCAACTTTGAGATCTCACCGGCAGCATGTGTTTTAAACTATGGTCAAGGTATTTTTGAAGGAATGAAAGCTCTCAAAACGAAAGATGGTGAAATCACACTCTTTCGTCCCAAAGAAAATGCAAAGCGATTGAATAAAAGTGCGAGTCGAATGTTAATGCCTACTTATGATATTGAGTTATTTATCAATGCTCTTAAACAAGTTGTAAAGGCAAATGAGGATTTCATACCGCCTTATGATAGCGGAGGTGCACTTTATATACGACCCTTGATGATTGGGAATGGTCCTATATTGGGAGTAAAACCTGCTCTAGAATACAAATTTATCATCTACACCGTTCCTGTTGGACCGTACTTTCCCGAAGGCTTTAGAGGTATTGATTTAGAAATGTCCACGATTTACACCAGAGCCGCTCCAGGCGGAACAGGTTCAGCAAAAACTTGTGCAAATTATGCAGGATCAATGTTACCTGTTAAAGAAACTAAATCTAGGGGTTTTTCACAGGTTATCTTTTTAGATGCTGTAAATAGAGAATATATTGAAGAAGTTGGAACAGCTAACTTTTTTGCCGTAATTGATGGTGCTTTGATCACACCTAAAACGTCAGGGACAATTTTACCAGGAATTACAAGAAAATCTATATTAGAATTAGGTGATAAGAAATTAGGAATGGCGACAGAAGAGAGGGATATTTCATATAAAGAAATTTTTGAAGAGTCTTGCACCGAGACCTTTTGTGCAGGAACTGCCGCTGTTATTACTCCAATTAAATCTGTTGTATTAGAAGATAAAAAGAGAATATTTAGTGATGGTGAACCTGGAGAAACGACAAGGAAACTTTATGAACTATTAACAGGAATCCAGCGAATGGATATTGAGGATGAATATGGTTGGGTTGTAAAAATTTAGATCTTCTTTTTTTTCAAATATTCAAGTAATCATTATAATCAACTTCATAATAAAATAAGCTGCAAAAAGAATCCCTAAACATATAAAAGTTGGAGCTGAAAGGGTTTTAATTGTTTTTTTAAAATCTGTTTTAAAGTAGTTGATATTATATGCAAGACATGGATGGAGTGGTGTTATTAAATAGCCTAAAAAAATTGCTACGTACATAAAGGTAAAATTAAATAGAGGCATAATAAATAGTGAATTTTGAGTTAGATAAATTGGAATTAAAATGGAAATAGGTAATTGTACTCTACCTGTTGCAAATCCTAAAAAAAATCCTATTAGGATGAATAATTCAAAGGAAAGGTTCAAACCCCCTAAGTCCTCAGGAATACTAGAACTAATAAACACATCTAAAAACAAGAACATTGCAATTATTAATAGAGGAAATCTCCAAATTTTCATTTTTTTCATAATTTTAAAAATTGAAGAAGGTGTTGTGTGAGAAATTTGTAAAGCGATACTAATACTAGTAAATAGACCAATTAACAGAAAAAATTCTGGTACAATAAATGGAAAGAATAACCGACCTAGGAAATCTATGATGGGAGCAATAATAATTGGAAAGATATTATATAAAACAACTTTCAAATTTCTTTCTGAATTTGTGTTTCTTGATGTAATTGGCCTCAATAGTGTAATATATCCAATTGCAAACATCCCAAAAAATGGAATTATTAGTGCGATGATTATATTATAGAGCGCCAATCCCGATAGAGAACTAGCAACTAATATTGCAGAAGATAAGGGGTAAATTAAAAGTAAAACATGTCGATACCATACATTAATACTCACTTTTTTATGTGAAGAAAGGGTTGGATCAATTTGATCTACAATTGGAGCAGACATTAGGGCACCTCCAGCAACAGGCAGGAGACCAAATATAGCAGGGCTTAACATTAATGATATTTTATTCGAAACACGTAATTTATTGATGAGTTCTAAAATTAATCCAGATTCTTCCATAATTCCACCTAAAAGTGCTATAAGAAAAACAGATAAGGCAATTAATATAGTAGACAATTCGCAAAAAACATTTAAGCTAGATTTAAACAAATCTACGTTTGTAAGTACTCCAAGTAGTATCGATCCAAAGATTAAGACTATTCCTAATTCTTTTTTTGAAAAAAATAATATTAACGTAAGAACGATTAAAAAACTCAACCAAGCAGGAATCATAAAGATCATAATTGTTAATTGTTTACAACTTATTTCTGATGATAAGAGAGTCTATTTACCAAAATATCAAAAGCCTCTTTTACGTTATACCCCGTTTTTGATGATATCTTAAGGTAATTGATATTTATATGACTCCTTTCTATAATATTATTGAGATAATTATCAATAATCACAATCATGTTATTGTCTACAAGGTCATATTTTGTTCCCAAGATTAACGTTGGCATGGTACTAAATTCTCTTAATCTTTCTAACCATTCTTCAACATTCTGAAGACTTGTAATGCGTGTTAAATCAAATAAGATAAATATTGCTATAGAACCATCAACAAAATCCTCAAGTAATGTCCTAAATTGTCTTTGACCTGCAAAGTCCCACATTACGAAATTAATTTCACTTCCATTAATATTCATATTTTTGGAAAAGAAATCAATGCCCCTCGTTAGTTCGCTTTTCATATTGAAATTATCATAAACTAAGCGATTTAGGAAGGAAGTTTTTCCAACTCCCCCTCCTCCAGTCACGACTACTTTTACATTCTTTCTTATCTGAGGATTCATATCTATTTTTATCTAATTTATGATTTAAAATCACATAATTGTATTTGATTTCTGTAATATAAGAACAAAATAAAAATTTATCATTCACATATGTGTTCATTAGTGTTGGAATTATTATTCCATTATTTGTCTAGAATCTGCTTATTATGAACTAGAGATAGTTATATAGCACGAGATAAAAAGTAAAATTAGATATATTAGGCTTTTTTAATTTTGCTAAAAGACTTCTTGTAATCTTTAGGGTTTCCACCAGAGCTCAAAAAATCTATATACACTTTAAGGCTTTTTAAAAATAAATCTCCAGCCATATCAAGAACAAATCGTTGATCTTCTAACTCAAATTCTGTCCAGAGCGTTACTATTACACTATCTCCTTTGGAAGAGAAAATATATCCTATTTTTTGCATTGGACTTCCTTCTTGTGTTGAAGTCATCTTTTTTTCGGGGATATTTTCAATTTCAGTATTGATAACATCTCCAACATTAGTTTTTAAGAAATATTTATGGGGTTCTATTTGTTCACATTCCGTCACCACAATATTCCACACTGGAAGACTTAGATAATCATTCAGAATTTCATATACTTTTTGTAAAGAAGCATCAATTTCTATACTTTTTTCTAACCTAGGCATAATTATCAAATAAATTGATATTACTTTTAAAAATATTCATATTAAATCTCTTCTCTCAATTTGATGATTTTTCGCTTTAATTTTTTAATTCGAGGATCAGGAACACTATAAATCAAATCATCTTCCATAATTTTAATGGCATTTTGGTATTTGTGAATAGCTTTAATATAATCCTTATTCTTTTCCGATTTTTCTCCCGTTTCAATAGAAAATTCAAGTTCTATTGCTTTTACCTTCTTCTCAGAATTAAATAGAAGGCGGGAAGCACTTTTTTCTTCCTCTCTAAATTTGAATTCTCTTGATAGAATTACGGCTTTTTTATATTCTTTTTCAGCATTTTGATAAGCTAACGAGCGTTCAGCCGATTTTCCTTTCTTTAGTATTTCTTTAATAATCTCCTTTCCTGTATATTCGTCCACATTTTGAATTTTATTTTTTAATTCAACCAAATCCTCGTCATTAATAATCATTGAAGATATTGGTTGCATTTTAATCTCACGTTTCTGTGTGGTATCGTGCTTTTTTTCTAAATCGCTTAAAATCGTTTCTATTGGCATTGTTATAATGATTTTTTTTTCAAATAATTGATAAATTTCATATAAAATTACTTTTAGTTGAATGTGGGCTATTTTCTCAACTTTATTTAAGAGAGTATTTATATAAAAAAATGGTTTATCACTTAAGGACTCCTTTGCTAATTCAAATATTGCTTTTTGAACCCAATTTTCATTAATTTGCTCTAATATCTCAGGAGGAATAGCATAGGTTAGTGTCATAGGGAATACTAAATCAATGTTAAATGAGTCGATAATATAATCATTCATTCCTTCATCATTAAAAAGACCTGTCTCTCGTAGTGTTGTAAAATTATCATTAAAGGTATCTTCAAAGATATCTAAAAACGGATCTACATTTGTTCTCATATGTGGAGAGGCCTTATGATCGAGAATCAAACAAATCCGTATGAATTCTCCATTTTTTAGTAATATATTAAAATCATTATACTGAAATTCATAAAAGCGATGTTCTATAATGGACGCATCTGTATTACCCGATACTTCATTTGATTCCGAGAAGGTTATATTTGCTTGAATAAATCCACTCAGTAAACTAGCATCAATTTCTGCACTAGATACGGGATAATTCAATAATGATAATCCAGATTCATTATCCATAATAATAATATGTTTAATATTGAGTACATCGAGAAATTTTTGCCAGATGGATTCTCTTTCCATTTCTTGACGTTTATCATCAGAGATGATTTTTAATATTTTTAAATTAGTGGTTATTTCAAATCCAATTTCCTTTATTTTATCAATAATACATATTCTACAAGAGATATCTTTATTAGCGCAAGTTCTTTTGTCGTTTCGACAATTAAATCCTAATCCATTTATTATGAAATAAACCATTTACTATCATCTAATAATTCTAAAAATTGAAGTTATATATTCTATTCTCTAACTCTAAATTAAAATTACATATTTTTAAATTATCATTTTAAAAAAACTACAAGATGATATATTTAGTCAATGTATAAACTATAAATTGGATTTTTTTTTATTATTCAATCTGGATTTTAAATTCCTCCTTTTCGTCTAAAAACAAAAGGTGACATTCTTCATACCTTTTTTTAATCGGGGCTTTTCTATATTCTAACATTCGTTCCCACTCTTCTCGGGTTATAGTAATTATATTGTCTTTCATTTTATTTCAATTAAAAATTTAAGTATTATCAAAATAGATTATATTGAAATATTTTACATTTTAAGAGTCCAATATTTAACGAGCATTTTTTAAAAAATAATGATCTGAAAAAAAGAAAATTCTAACTATTCAAAGGTAAATCAACGATAATATTTTTCGAGGGTTTTTTATAGAAGATTTATTATATTAGTCTGATAAAATCATTTTTATGATGAAATTATCTAAAAAATAAAGGAGCTAAAAAAATTGGATACAAAAAAGATTAAGTATAAGTGGTACCTAATTGGGAGCGTGGTTATTATTGGAACGATTTTTACATTGTTATATGTGATCTTCTGGTCTACAATACAATATTCATTAACGCAATTACCTAATACCATGCTATCGGTTATTGCTAGCTTAATTAGAATCGTTGTATTGGGAATAATGAGTTTATTATTATTCAATAAATGGTTTAAACA
>JAGXNQ010000200.1 GCA_019894955.1 Promethearchaeota archaeon
ATGTTCATGTGTTCTAAACCAGGAGTACAAATGGTTAAGGATTCCATTGAAGAATTAGGTGTTAATAGAACTGTTGTCGCATCATGTTCAAAAAATCAGCATGGTAGAACTTTTGCTAATGCTATTTCAGAAGTTGGACTAAATAAACATCGACACCAACAAGTTAATGTTAGGGAATACAACAGTTGGGTTCATAGGAAAGAAAAAGTTAAAGCTACAGAAAAAGCAAGAAAATTGGTGGAAGCAGGAGTTAATAGGGCAAGAAAATTAGAGGATGTAGAAACTCGCAGAGTCGCTACAACAAAAGCAGCTTTAGTAATAGGAGCTGGTATTGCAGGACTTCGTTCAGCTCATGACCTTGCTGAATTAGGAATTCCTGTTTATTTAATAGAAAAGTTATCGACCATTGGTGGTCACATGACTCAACTCAACAAAACATTCCCAACACTAGAATGTCCGCAATGTTCAATATCGCCATTAACAAATGGAGTTGCAAATCATCCCTTAGTTGAATTATATACAAACGCTCAAGTAAAGAGTGTGGAGGGTTCAATGGGGAATTTTGAGGTCGAGGTGGAGATTAAACCTCGGTATGTCAAGGATAATTGTACTTCTTGTGGAGAATGTGCTGCACATTGTCCTGTTGAACTACCAAGCGAATGGGATAGCGGAATGTCCGTAAGAAATGCTATTTATAAAGCTTATCCGCAAGCGATTCCGGCTACATTTGTAAGAGATAAAAAGAATTGTATCGAGTGTAATACATGTATTAACATATGTCCAGTTCAAGCAATTGATTTTTCAATGCAAACAGAGACTAAAACGTTCAAAGTTGGTTCGATTGTTGTTGCTGTTGGTTATGATGAGTATAATCCAACTGAAATTGAAGCTTATCATTATGGTCAAGAAGGATATGAAGATATCATCACGCAGTTAAAATTGGAGAGAATGTTAGCTCCTGGTTCACTTACGAACAGTCAAGTTTTAAGACCTTCTGATGCAAAAATTCCTAAAAACGTGGTAATGATTCAATGCGTTGGTAGTAGAAATGAGCAGGTGGGAAATAAATATTGTACCGGAGTATGTTGTAAATTTGCAATTAAAAATGCGAGGATAGTGAAAGAAATGTACCCTGATAGCAATGTTACCATCTGTTATATCGATATTAGAACTCCTGGATTAAATTTTGAGGAATTATACATGTCCGCTCAAGAAGTTGGAGTAAGATTTATCAGAGGTCGTCCATCAGAGATAGTGAGAGATCCAATCTCAAGAGATTTAGAAGTAGTCGTTGAAGATACTTTAAGTATGACTCCTTTACAACTAAAGGCAGATATGGTAGTTTTATCAGCGGCAATGGTACCACCTGAAGGTATTGGCCCCTTAGGTTCGAAACTTCATGTGCTTAGATCAAAGGAAGGCTTCTTAAAAGAATTTCACATTAAGATGAACCCTACATTAAGTAGTAAGGGTGGTATTTTCTTAGCTGGAGCCATTCAAGGACCAAAAGATATTTCTGAATCAGTTGCTCAAGCTGGAAATGCTGCGGCATTAGCAGCTGCTCCGTTAGTAAAGGGGTATATCGAAAAGGAGATGTTAGTTCCTTCAGTTGATTTTGACTTATGTGTTAGATGTGGTTTATGTAAAACTGTCTGTGCTCCTGCTGCAATTGAGATAAATGATGACAGAACGCCCATGGTTAATGAAATCGCATGCAAATCATGTGGTATGTGCATGCCAGCCTGTCCTACAGGAGCAATACAATTACTTAACTTTAGTGATGACCAATTAAAAGATGAAATAATAGCAATTAGTGGAGGGGTGGTTTGCGAAGATGAGCTGTAAAAACATAGATCCAGAAGTATTGGAAAAAATGGAGAACATTGTTGTCTTCATGTGCAATGAGTGTGGTCAAGGTTCAGCAAACACAGCTGGAGTAGCACGAATGTCATATAATCCTGCATTTCGGATTGTCCGCGTTCAGTGTACTGGTCAAGTTGGTCCCATTCAAATAATGGATGCTATAAATAGTGGTGCTGATGCAGTAGCTTGTATTGGATGCTGTTTAGGAGCGTGTCATTTCTTTAACGGGAATATTTTATCGATGCATAGAATAAAGCTTCTGAAAAAGGTATTCAAGGAATTAGGCTATAGTGATCAGTTTGTCAATCAATATACCTCCCGTGCTGCAGAAGGAGAAACAGCTGTAGGTGATTTTGAAGATATCGTAATACGATTAGCGACTGCAATTAATGAGGAGGGGACTATCAAAGATGGATGTTAAAGTATTTCAATTTAATGGTTGTAATAAATGCTACAATGAAACTATTCTATTGAATGTAGAACCAAAGTACAATTTAGAATTTATCGAAGATCCAAAGAACTGGAAGGAAACAAAAACCGATTTATCCGTCATAACAGGATATCTTTTAGCTGAAGATAAAGAAGTCTTAGATAAGATTAAATCGAATTCTGGAAAAGTAATTGGTTATGGAAATTGTGCTACTACAGGTGGAGTATTTGCTCTTGCGAATCAACGAGGAAATAACATTTTGCCATTAAAAAGATTCATTGCTGACTCTCAAAAGATAAACGGTTGTCTTGGAGAGATTGAAGAACTAAAATCTGTCATAGATAACGAAGAACCTTCACAATTAAAAAATTTATGCATGGTGTGTGGTAGGAAAACGACTTGTGATTATTTAGATGAAGTAAAACGCCAAATTGAATTAGATGACGATAAAACATGTTTTAATGATCTAGGATATCTCTGTAATGGATTTGTTGCTAAAGAATGTAAAGAACGATGTATTGATTATAATGCTCCTTGTAGAGGATGTAAATCTTCATTGGATCGTCCAGGAATTAGAATGTTAGGGATGTTTGGTACTTTAATGGGGAATATTGAAGTTGCTACTGAGCATTCTGAATTAGGTGCTACTGATAAACTTGCCGATCAAGACGATGACGTAACAGACAGTTTACCTGATGTTTTAGGGAATTTCTTTAGATTCACGTTACCCACTTCAGGATTACCAAGAGGTAGAATAGCTTCATCTGGAAACATACTTGATGATGTATTTTTAGGAAGATTAATCGAAGAATTACCATTAATCTCTGGTTTATTAGGTGGAGATCATTCAATCTCATTAACTCTTAAAATCATAGAGACCTATGAAGAAGCAAATAAAATTGAAGTCAGTGAAACAACGAAAAAATACAGAAAAGAACTATTAGAGCTAGAAAATCAATTGCATGAAGCGATTAAAAGTAAAGATCCTAAACAATACAAAAAGATTACTGATGAAATAAGAAAGATTGGTGGAAACATGAACTTATCAAACGTTGCTTTTGGTGGATTTAGGTCACAAATTGACGATAAAGATAATTTTGAAGATTATAAAACCCACGTTTTTGATGTGGTTGAGGGAGCCTATAAGAATGGTTCAGTGGAATATAAAATAGATCCAATTGGAATTGTAAAAGAAATTAAAATTAAAGAGGTAGAAAGATGAGTTTTGTACTACTAAAAAATGAAATTATTGATGCTGGTCTCTGTCAAGGATGCGGTTTATGCGCTGGCTCTTGCAAACATATTGAAATGAATATTTTAAGACCAACACTTAAAGATTATTGTATTCTTGAACGAAACGGTGAAGAGTGCGGAAAATGTTATCAGACATGTCCTCAAGTGATTCAAAAAAAATTCAAAGAAAAACAACCATTAGCAGTTTATTCATTGAGAACGAAAAATCAAGAAATTTTATCTAATGCTTCAAGTGGAGGTTTTGTTACAACATTAACAAAGGAATTATTAGAAAATGATACTCTAAAAGAGGTTGTAATGGTTCAAGAAATAGATGATAAACCTGTAGCTGATAGAGTATCTGATCCTAATGAGGTTATAAAGAATGCAGGCGCTTATTATGGTCGTTCTGGAGTTCTTGAAAGATTAGTTGAACTTACTGGTGAGACTTTTGACCCTGTAGGTATTGTTGGAGTACCTTGTGAAATGAGAGGTGCCGCTAAATTAGCAGAAGAAATGAATAGAGATATATTAAAAATTGGATTATTCTGCAATTCTCAAATGCGAACTGAAGAAACTGATAAAGGTCTAGTTTGTTCTCCATGTTGCAACGGGTGTCCTTCTGGAGTTAATGCTCAAGGGTATATATCATTAATCCGACAGGGACAATATCAAGATGCAGTTGACTTAATTAGAGAAAATAACCCATTACCCTCAATCTGTGGAAGAATATGTACAAATGAATGTGAACATGCTTGTACTTTAATAG
>JAGXNQ010000201.1 GCA_019894955.1 Promethearchaeota archaeon
CAATTGCTCCATAATCCTTAATGCTATCCATCTCCACAGCATCGACTTTCACAACCGTGACTTCATTTCCAGCCTCCTTAATCACTTCAGCTATGGTTTCAGCAACATTTTTGGTATTACCATATTTAGTCTCATAAACTATAAGAACTTTCATTGAACACACTTTTTAACTTATATATTATTTAAAACTTTTGTATTTGATCTTCTTGATTATTCATAACTATAAAAATAATCTTCCACTAAATCATAAGGTTGATAAAAATTCCACTTGTTTAAGAAGAGTTCCTGTTAATTATCCCCCTTTTTTCACTAAATTTTCATTGAAATCAGACTCTGAATTTACCTTTCTATTACCACTTTTACAAAATCATTATTAATTAATCTTAGAACTAAAACTAATCAACTTAATTTGAATATTCAAATAAAATCCAGTAACACTTTAAAAATCCAATCAAAGTTCGAGAAATTTAACTAAATATGTAACACACCAACTAATTTCTATTGCCATAGTTTTTGACAAGAGTGACGAACTATGAAAATTGTAAGTTATTAAAAAAAAAGAGGTAAATCAAATGAATGAAAATGTAAAAGAAATTAGAAAAGATCTTTATAAGCTTAGATCAGATATTCGAAATGAATCATTAAAATTAAGAGGAGTTGATATAGACAAAGTAAAAGCGTTAGAAGAAAGCATTGAAAAGGAGCACAACAATCTTATAGATAGATTGCATAAAATAAGGATAAGCCAAGGTGAAGCTAGAGCAAAAAGCCAAGAAAAACTAATGAGAATTGACAAATCGGCATTGATAAAAGAAGCAAATAATAAAATTCAAGGACTATTAAAGGATTATAATTTAGCGTACGTGTTATTGTGTGGCTGTGACTATAAAGAAGTCTGTGATTTTGTGTATCATGGTACAGAGGATGAAGGTATAATTATAGAAGATGAATCGGGTATGAACAGAGTAACTGTATCTGGTCCGTATGATGCAAATAAAATGCAAGCACAACCCGTTGTAGATATTAATGGAAATGTACCCCATAATTATATAGGTCAGATTTTTAGGTATTTCGTATTTCAATTTAAACCGGGAGAAACTCGAACTTATTGCATTAAACCCGAGATCTATTTGAATGGTTGGTGGCTTATATGGCCATTTAATTCTGGTACATGTCCACCTTCAGATGTAATAAATGGAAGGGGAACTGTTTGGATTAAACTAAGAGTACAAGCTCGGCAAGGGGAGGATCTTCATGAAGTCGAGTATGTTGTGGTAATGGAGGAGAACATTGAAGCTCCAGGTGATCGAGAAGGTCCAGTATATTACATAACTTCTGCAAATACAAAACTCCAAGCTGATCTAAGAGCAAATGAACATGTAGCAGTAATTGTCTCTTGTGAAGTGTATGTTGAGACTAGTAATGTATGCCGAGCAATTGTAGATCTAGGTTCAAGTCCAGGTTTTTATTTTAAGGTACCAAAAGTTGATGTAGGACCTTTAAAAAAATGCTTCCCATGGAGAGAAGGTTTTGTAAGGAGTGGTGCTTTAACGGAATTAGGAAGCTTGATTATAAAAGAGGAACGCCCTAAAATTGACAAAGATTTTCCATCCGAGCCAGATTGCTTGCCAGGACCTTGCTTCACTAAATTTAGACCTTCTCTGAAACAATTTAATGAAAAATATCGAGAATAGTGGTTAAATCTAAAGGTGGTTTTAATAGAAAATCTTAATTACTTTCCGTTTTTCCCAATTAAATTTGAAAGAAATGAAAATAAGTATTTTGTCAAAAATCCTATCACTGGTATTCACTATGGATTAAATCGGGATACATTTAGACTTTTAAATCTCTGTGATGGACAACATACTTATTCAGAGATAATTAGCAAACTAAATCGAATCTATCATACTAAACCGGATCGAATTGTCTCAAAATCTAAAAAAATCTTAAATATTTTGAGTGATGAAGGTATTGTTTGGTCACGTAGAACATCTATGAAAAAGTGGCAATTAACTCCACCAAATACAATCTTTTGGAATTTAACTAATCGATGCAACCTCTCATGTGTCCATTGTGCTGTTAGTGCGGGCAAATCGAATAAATTAGAATTAGATTTGGATGAATCTTATCAATTTATAGATGAAATATCAAAACTTGGTGTGCAAAATATTATGTTTACGGGCGGCGAACCTATGATAGATGCTTCAAAATTTTTTAAAATAGCAGAATATGCAAGAAGTCATGATCTAAGTCTGCAATTAGCAACTAATGGTACTTTAATTACTAAAAGAATAGCATTGATGTTAAAAAAGTTAAGTATAAACATACATATAAGTCTGGATGGAGCAACGTCTATGGTCCATGATAAAATTCGTCGAATTTCCGGAGCATGGGAAAAAACTAGAAGTGGAATCAAACATCTTAGAGAGTTTGATGTACAATTTTTAATAGCTACTGTTGTCACTAAGATTAATATACATCAAATTCCATTAATTTATGAATTTGCCATAAAGTTAGGTGCTCAATCATTTAGGATAATTCCTTTTATACCTTTCGGTCGTGGAAGACAGATAATTGATTTGGAAGTAGATCCGAAAGAAATGAAAGAGCTTTGTATAAATATGCGAAATAGAGAGAAAAAAAGCAAATTGCAGATAAAACCGATGGCTTTTGAGTGTTTATTATATCCCCCTTTAGAATATAGCGATAGCGAAGGGCAAATCGGGTGCAAAGGAGCAAGGCATTATTGCACTCTAACCTCTACTGGAGAAATATTACCATGTAATTATTTTATTGGTGTTAAAGCTGACAACATTAGAGAACACAATTTTAACTGGATTTGGAAGAACTCTAATTTCCTCAATTATTTCCGTAGCTTAACCAACTCTGATATTCAAGGAAAATGTCAAAGTTGTTCATGGCTTTCTAATTGCAGGGGAGGTTGCATAGCTGTTAATTTTGCTCATAAGAATATATTTCAATCAAACTATCAATGTTGGCTAAATAATCATGAATAAAATCAATGATGTTTATTAAAATATAAATTCCTTTTTTTTTTATTTTTAATTATTATGAAATTTGGAGGCTTCGATATTAAAATCTCCTCATTTTTCAATTTTAATTTTACTACATCGTCTTCTTAAAACTTTCAGCAGAAAAGAGTTCTGTTTATACTATATTTACGCCATTTAGAAAAGTCTAATATATGACTCGACATTTTTGGAATATGGTTTTAATAACTAGTCCTGTGTCGAAAAATAGATTTAAAAACGCTTAAGAATATTATAGAAATTACAGTCACTCGTCTATGGGTAGCAAAGTTCCCAAGTGGGCTGAAATGTGTGAATCAAGCTCATGATCTCGTTGTAATCATCTTCACCCATAGCGAGTCTTGGGCAGATGGCTTGATTATAGCGATATATGCTAAAGTGAACGTGATCATATTCGGTGGGTCTGAGGAATCTGCCGATCTGATCCCCTTTGGTCACCCAATCTCCTATTTCTACATCAAGCATGGCCTCCTGTTGGGACCATACTCCGGCATCTGCTGAATTCCCTTCAAATCCATAGGTGATTGTCATTGATTCATTGAATTTGATCTGCACTGAAACCCAATAGATATTATTGTAAGGAAGTATTTGCCAGCCCATGTAAATTTCCTCTACCAATCCAGGGGCTGCAGCAATTACGATAGAATTATTGTAAAATATATAATCGAGCCCACTATGTGTGACCCCCCATGGACAATTAGTGCTCTCACTATAGCCGTTATTCCAATGGGCAATGTCTAATGAGTCATTATAGATCACGCCCATGTTATTGAGGATGGTTGAGTCATACCTGCCTTCATTGTCAAATGGTTCTTCTACTTCCGGTTGTTGATTCATGCCCATGTAGATTATTACCGCCATAAAAATAATTGCTACTATAAATATGAGATTACTTATTTTTTTCAATTGCATGATAATTATAATTACTAGGAGTCATCACTTTATTAATCATGATACACTCTTGTTAATGATCTGCTGGTGGGGTGAATATAATGTTAGCCAAACCGAGATTCTCAGATAAAAGTATTAATTATATCTCTTAACCAAAACCACAATCCATTAATTTTACTAAAAAATTGCCTCTTCCAATGTTTTTTAACGTTAAGCTAAAAATTAGGGCTAAAGAAATTAGAGTAATGGTTTAGAAATATTATATGTTATAATAAGTACGTTTAAGAAGTGTAAATGAGATTGAACTTGTGATTTAGAAAAAATTCTCAGGAGATTAA
>JAGXNQ010000202.1 GCA_019894955.1 Promethearchaeota archaeon
AAATAATCCATCAAAAGATTGGAGTTTATCATTACATTTTTGACCTTCTTTATAAATTGTTTCGCCTAAGCTAACGAGATCTTCCCCTTTATTAAGATATAAGAGAATCAATCCCATTAGAAACTGAAAATAACTTTTTTGCTGGAGATTAAGCCCCTCATATTGACTTTGGTCGCTCAATATTTCAAGAGCTTCATCAAGATAACCAGAATCAAAAAGCTCTTCTCCTCTTGTTAATTTATTCAGTGCTGGATGGGACATATACTCATTTATTTGGATTATAATCTTATGATTATCTAAGCTAATTATTGTTTTAAATCTATTGTAAAGATTCTCTGAATACATATAAAAAAAAGAAAAAAAAATAATTTGAAATTTTTTCATTTTATGCGTTTAATTTCTCTGTTTGACATACGAGACAATTCCAAGCGTTAAAAGTACAGCCTCTAAGATTATAGTACCTGAACCTGTTTGAATCATCGAAGCTCCAAAAGTGGAGCCTAATGTAGCTAATACAGCAACTTCAATGATTAATGTCGATATAAGTAATCCTAACAAATACCCAAATGTCAATTTAATTTCTTCCCATTCCTTTTTACGAAGCATTAAAATTGCGAAAAGGGAAGATAAGAAATTAACTCCTCCAAACATTCTTGGGAAATAGGGATTTGTCCAACCCTCAGGATTCATGGCCATATCATATAGAAATGTAAGCATGACCCCAAATATGAAAAAAATTATAGCATACATTATAAGTACGATTTTTGTAAGTTTTTTAATTTCGGTCATTTTTTTTAATCAACTCATTTTTTTTTATTTTAATTCTATCATCAAATTAATGCGTTTTTAAAAAAAAAAAGATTTTAGAAAATATTTCTTATCTGTTACGATTGACTTAGCGTTAAGGGACAACTTTTTCCATGTATTTTGTTAAATAGGTTACCACACCGACACTCGGGATTCCACCAACCATAATCATCGCAGTAGCCCATCCTCCTTCTGGCCAAGTAAAAACTTCGGGATTTTCACCTAAAACATATTCACCTTTAGGACTTACAAACATAGAAATGGTTACCGGAATATATTGACCCCCTGTATTTGGCAAGGTTATTGTGAACCCGCGATAATCTATTACGATATTTATATCAGTAGTTTTAAGTTTTCCCTCACCCATGATCATCCAAAGGTTAATCCATGTGACTTCTCGCACTTCGCAATAAAATTGAAAGCTGTCGCTTATAATTAAACCATCTTTGAGCTCCCCTTTCATTGAATAAATTTTCTCACCGGATTCATCGTAGATTTTTGAATGGAAACCTACTTGTGCCAAAGGAATACCACTGGCTTTATCGAATTTAATTTTTGCTATGATTGAAGTAGTAGCTCCAGCAATATCTAAGTCATCCCCTTTGGCCATAACATCAATCATTAGGATGCGATTAGATCCAGTTGCCATCACTGGTGTTACAATTGCTATAATAGTTATGAAAAATAATGCCGCGATCAGTGCTTTAGTCACTTTTGATTTCTTTTTCACTATCATTTTCACCTTAAATATTTCTTTTTATTCATCTCTATTTTTTTGATTTTAATTCTAAATTTATCATCAAAATGATGATCAATGAAAAATGTAGATATCCATCCATTTATAGTTCCACTTTCGGTAATTCCTTGAAAATTCCGAAAATTTATGGAAGTTTTGAAAAATAGATATAAATAGAAATGTGCCCAATTTATACCTATCGTAAATAAAGTTTTAGTCTCATAGAAAATGGGAAAATATAATTATCCCTCTAAAGAGATTCTTAACCCCTCGAATCTGCAAAGAAAGAATTATGACCATATAATTCTTTGGATGCTAGCTAATAATGAAAGTTGTGAGTGGTCAAATTTTGAGCTAAAACCTATCGAAATTCCTATTTCTACATTATCACGCCATTTCTCAAAATTAATCAGTAAGGGATTTATAGAAAAGTTTTCTAGGGGCAATTACAGAATAACTCCAGCAGGGGAAAAGAAATTTCGTGAGTTATCAAAAGAAAGAAAAAAGGAACGAAAATTAAATTATCCCCCAAAAATCATTTTAAAAAGTGGGAGGAATTATTCCCATTGGATTCTGTGGATGGTGTATAATAATGGTTTTTGTAAAAGGACTGATTTTATTGAACAACCATTATCTATAAATCAATCATCTTTATCAAAATGTCTAAGTTCATTAATCCAAAAGGGATTTATCATCAAGGAGAATAAAAGATATATTATTACGCAATCTGGTAAATTGGAATATTCGAGAATTCTGCAATATTATGATTTGGACAGGCAAACAATTTTAGAAGAGGAAAGAAAACGAATTGATGATATTGTTACACAAACGTCACAGTTCTTCGATAATTTTAATATACACGATGATCATGTTAGATTTAGATTTCTTAATAATGTGCTAAAATTAGATTATTCAAAGGTTAAAACAATCTTAAAAGATGAAGAGGATTTTCATAAAATTTTGCTCTTTATTTCAATTAATCATCCAGATTTTTATCCTGATTATATCTCTTTTGAGAATTTTTCGAGATTTTATGAAATCAAAAAGAGAACACTAGAATTTTGGGTAAATGAGATTGTTGAAAGTGATTTATATGACTTAAAATTATTTAAACTAGACTTTTCTCCAAACAAATTTTATTATTTTCATTCAGATGAAAAATTGGAGAAAATACTTCGAGCTATTACTGAAGAGCATATTACTACTAACACATATTTAGAGAAATTTGGTAGGTCTGGGAGTTTAAACACCATTATCGAAGATATTCTTGAAGAAATTTGTGAGACTCGATTAAATAAGCATTTTAAGGAGCCATTGAGAGAATTTTTACCGCAGTATATTAAATATTTAGCATATAAAATTGAGACAAAAAAAGAATTTAAAGAACCATATGATAAATTAGAGGGAACAATTTGGCAAGATATGACAAATATTATACAACCACAGAATTATGAAACGTTAGAGTCTCAATATGAAGAAAAAATTAAAGAGATTGATAAAGAAATCAAATTGAACCCTAGCAATTATGAATTATATAATTCAAAATTACGAATTCTACTCTATTTTAACCAATACGGAGATGTATTAATGGCATTAGAGAAAATGAAGTTACTATTTCCTGAAAAGGAAATAGATATCATGATAAAAAAGGCTTATACTCTTAAAAAAGAAAAAAAATTAGAAGAGGGACTAGAAATTATTCAGCAATTGCTCGAAAAATATCCAAAAGACAATAATCTTCATTACTATAAAGCATACTGGTTATCATATTTGGGTAAAAAACAAGAGTCATTGAAAATTCTTCGGGGATTAATAGAAAAGGAACCAGAAAAAGGAATTTATCATGATACGTACGGAGAAATATTAATAACCTTTAAAGAATATGAAAAAGCTATAGAAGAGTTCCAAAGAGCAATAGAAATTGATGCTAACGATTGGTTTATCCACCAGACTTACATCAAAATAGGAATTTGTTATACAGCACTTGAAAATTTTGAATTAGCAGTTCAACATCTTAAGATTGGACAAGAATTAACAAAAAACATTATAAGTGATATTGAATCAAGAAATAAATGGTTAGCAATTCTAGACCTTTTTCTCACAGAGATAGAAGAACAAAGCTCTTAATTGCTTTCAAAGCTTAAATCTAAAACAAAAGAAATAAAAAAAAAAAGGATAAAATGATAAAAGAGGTCATTTATTTTGATTTAAAATTTTATTGAGAGTTTCAATTGCATTTTCTATAATCGATTTTGATGTCATTTTTTTAATGGTTTTTGCCATCATTTTATAGGATCCAGAGACCGTGATATCGATTTCAACGAAAACGCCAATACCAGACTCGGTATCTTCAAAACTCAGGGAATAAAACGTTTCACCAGCAGAAGGAGTAACCTCGAATCTTGTAGAACGTTCAGTTCTTGGTCCAACCTCAAGGGTTTTTATTTCTCTTCCCTGAACTACTGTGGTATGTTGTCCAATTGTATCAAAATATTTGTTCACTATGCTTTGAAAATTGTCTGGTATCTCTTTTAATTCAAATATTAATTCCTTACTTTCAGGTTCTTGTTTTTCTTCACCACTTACTATAACCCTCACGCGGTCAATGTTCTGGATTCGTGCATGTGGAGTTTGAGAGTCGCCTTGCCTTTGCGAGGTTACACGAACTGCAGGGAAATAAGTGCCGTTCTTGGAGAAAGCATAACTGGTCTTCACC
>JAGXNQ010000203.1 GCA_019894955.1 Promethearchaeota archaeon
AGTTATATGGATGCAGGAGCTGAGGTATTTATAGAATCTGGTGATTTAGCGTATCATTATGGTCCAATGATGAGTCCTAAGAAGTATTATGATTTGCTTTTACCAGCATATAAAATTATAACCGACGCCGTCCATGAACGTGGATGTAAAATTGTGCTTCATACGGATGGACAGGTGACTCCATTATTAGATTTTGTCATTGATTGTGGTTTTGATGGGCTTCATAGTTTAGAACCTACTGCTGGAGTTGATTTAGCCTTAGTTAAGAAGAAGGTAGGTGATAAATTATGCTTGATGGGGAATATCGATGTAGCTCATGATCTTACTTATGGTACTAAAGAAGAGGTTTTTAACTCCGTAAAGTATGCGATAAAAACTGCAGGTCCGGGTGGTGGATTCATTATCTCAGCAGCAAACATGCATCCTGCTGTTAAAGTAGATAATTTGAAATGGATGGTAGAAGCAACAAAGAAATTTGGAGATTATCCAATAAATCTTTAAACTTTTCTTCTTATTTTATATTAGGGTCGCATTGTGAAAAATGTCACTTCTTGGAATAAGATATACCAAGTAGTCATGAATGTAATGATAATAGCTGTGGTAGTTAAACCAAGATATTTAACTCCTTTTGGTATGCCTAAATCTTCATTTTTCCTTTGAATTACTGCTCTAATCATTGCAACTAGATAAATTAATGTAACTATTAATGAAATAATCCACAGAAAGAGCATGAATAACGTCAAAGTATAAATAGGTTCTCCAAAAATAGTAAAAGCATTTAACCATTGCCAGTATACTACAATTAAGTAGGTAGGAATTGAACCATAAATTACAGCTGTTAATAAAAAGACAATACTCCATAAATAGCCTTTTACACTTGACATAATAAGATAAAATTATTTTATTCGTTTTTAATTTTTCTTTAAAATATAAAAATAAAAAAAAGGATTTAGATTTAATGTAGGAATCTTGCTAAGAATTCTAAGCCACTTTGAGGCGGAGATATGGTCACGATAAGAAATGTCAACAAGAGTGCACCGACTATCGCTCCAATTAAAATATTACCTGTCTTTTTATACGCAATAACGCATACTGCAGAAGTGAGCAAGAACATTACTATAGAGATTGGAATGAATGTTCCAAAATAGAAAAAGCTTCCGGTAATGACCCCTATAATGAGCAAGTAAACAAAATAGTATATGAATGGAAAGAAGAAACCCAGAAATATCACTTTAAGAATATCTTTGAGAGAATCTGTATATTTTCGTTGAAGTATAACTTGCACCACTAAATTTTGTATTAATATTACAAGTACACCCAGTATGAAAAAAATCGGCATTGTCCAAAGCTTTTCTAATGAAGGAAGTAATCCCAGATAGTTCAAACCTATTGAGGAGTAAGATATTAAATATAACGTTACCGATAGAACCGCTCCTAATATTAAATGCCTCACTATCTTGCTTCTATCCTTAAAAATATTCTTAAACATATCACGGAACTTATAATCCACTTTTTTTCCAATGCGCCACAATAGAAGCATTAATCCAAAAATCTGACCGAATAGGAGTGTCATAACGAACCCTGCGACAGCTAATGGTAAAATAAGGAGTATTGGGAAGAATATCAAAATTCCTGGAAGAGCTAGTATCAGAGAAAATAGTATGGATTTTAAAATAATCGTTTTAGTTGAAATTGCTGAGGTGTTAATTTCAAAATATTCGATTTTTGCTTCTCTTTCATTTTCTTCTTTTGTAAACAATATTAATTTTGAAATCGGGTCAACAATTAAAAAGAAAAATCCGATCCCTCCAATAATTTGAAATAGAAGAATTATTGCACGAATATTCACATAAAAATTCTCATCAATCACATCAAAATCAAAAGAATTGATAGCCCAATCCCTCGCTTGTCTTATGAAATTATAGTCCCAAGCAACCAACAAATGATTGCTATCTTCATCGAGATATATCATTGATGCGTTTCCTTCTTGAAATGAACCATAAATCCTATTTACGTAAACTGATGAAA
Organism: Promethearchaeota archaeon; assembly: GCA_019894955.1. Classification (GTDB taxonomy): domain Archaea; phylum Asgardarchaeota; class Lokiarchaeia; order Sigyniarchaeales; family SOKP01; genus SOKP01. The sequence continues at coordinate 2,029 of JAGXNQ010000203.1, forward strand.
CTGGAATCCCCGTTCGATTAGAGAGACTCTCTTTGTTTTCTGAAAGTTCTATTGCTTCATCAAATATAGCTTGAATCATCAATACATTTAGGGGATTAGTTACTGTTCCATTTCTTAAATCTGGAGATAACCACGTTCCTATTCCAATGAAACAATTAAATGAAAGATCTACTTCAATTAAGTTTTGTCCTAATCCTCCCATGCTATATCCAATATAGCCCAAAGAATTCATATCAATGTCTCCTCTATCGCGAAGATATTCTCTAATTGCAATAACATCTTTAGTCATGTTATCAGTACCACCTGAACCACTTTGACCATGACCTCTAAAATCAAAAGGTACAACAACAAATCCTGCTGCAGCTAATTCTATAGCGTATCCCTTCATCATTTCTTTGTTCACCATGGATCCATGTCCAATGATAAAAGCTGGTTTATCATTCCCCCCGTTTTGTGGTTCAAATACATTGAAAACTATTGTAACACCATCATCTGTTAGAGTTGTTCGTCCATAAGTGCTTTTTACAGAAAAAGGGACTGTAAAAATTAAGACCGTACCAATTATGTAAATGCTTAGAAAAATAACGATCCAAATAGATTGTTTTTTTGATAAATCTAATCTTTTCATAAATATAGTATTTGATTTCATTTTATTTAAAATAAATTTTAAATCATCAGAATATTATTTTTTTATATTATTTATTTTGCTAGTCACTTCTATATCGTTACATTCAGTATCTTTAAATTCTAAAACCCAATTATCAAGTATTTTTGTAAGAGGGAATACAATTTTTCTATCTAATCTCTTGAGCTTTTCAATTATTTTATTTATATCATTAACTTCAAAGCTTGGCAAACAATTTTCTCCCCAGGTAACATTTTCATTCACTTCACTATTATTAAAGAGGCTTATTTATATTACTGGGATGCTTGATTTATAGGTTCATGGGATGAATCAATGATTTTACTATTTAAAAAGGATGTATCATTAGCAAATGTAAGAATTTAACTTTATATTTGTAGTGAAATTAATATGGATTTATTCGATTGGATGTTTATCGTTTCAGGCTTTATTTTTTTCGTTTCAATGATTAGTGCCATCTTATTGATGACCAATGAGAAATTGAAGACGGTTAAAATATTTGGGTTCGTTCTTGCAATTCTGATGCTTCCACTCGTCGCAATTTTGATTAATTATATTTTAATTGGAAGGGAGCTGAAATCTATTATTTACATCATTCTAATCCTCGTTTATCTAATGGCAGAATTCTTACTTGATGCGGTTTTCAAATATGATTTTAGATCCAAAGCGAGTACACACGTTCCTTATATCCTCTTAGAATATGGTGCGTGCTTTTCTTTTGTGTTTGGTACTCTCAGTCTTGATTTAACTATAGGCTGGATAATATCATTCTTTTTTTGGACCCTTTTGGGGGTTTTAGCTTATTACATAATCAAACTAAAAAAAAATCAGAAAAAATAATTCACATTCTTTTTTTATTAATATTAGATTCAAGCTTCTCTTGTGAAATACTATTTTAAATGGATTTAAATCATCTTATCCTTCTCATTCAAAGAATAAGATGATTGGAAAAGAATAGATATAGCGTTAATTATAAAGAAATATAATTAATACTTAAATGTTCAAGAGTCCATTTTTTAGGCTAAAAAAGAACTATTGAAAAATTAACGTAATCTAAACAAACTCCTTGAAGAATTAAATAAATTATTATTGATAGGTTTTTAATCTTAAAAGGATTTTTTCAAATAATAAAATACTTGGAAGTTTAAATCATGTCAGAAGAACAAAAAGTAAGAAATCGTTGGATTGTCGTTATTGGTGCAATCTTGATACAACTTGCTCTAGGAACAATATATTCATGGGGTACCATGACAATATTCGTTAGTCCTTTTCTTAATGAAATCCGAGAGGTAACTGTTTATATCTTTGGTGTTGGGCTATTATCTTTTGCTATTACGATGATTTTTGCTGGAAAACTGCAGCAGAAATATGGTCCAAGAAATATTGCAATTTTAGGTGGTATCTTACTTGGAATTGGTGTTATTGCATCTGCTTTCATGACAACATTTATAGGATTATTAATCACCTATGGTATTATCTTTGGAGCAGGTATTGGTTTTGGTTATGTTTGTCCAATTGCCTCCGCTGGGAAATGGTTTCCAGACAAAAAAGGATTTATTAAT
>JAGXNQ010000204.1 GCA_019894955.1 Promethearchaeota archaeon
AATCGAATGAGTGAACCGTAATAATCAATTAAGCAACTGATATCCAATATTTACATACAACACACTGCTGAATTTGTTCTAATTTCTTTATTTTAAAGTCTAAATCCCTTCGTAGGACTCGGGTAACCATTACATTCCCACATTTTTCACATAAATGAAGAACTTGTGCTTTTATTTTTTGCAATGTGATGACTCATCCCTATAATCATGTTGGTGGAAATTAATTAACTATATTCTTACTTTAAAACCCGTAAATAGATAATGTAACTCTAGTATATTACAGATTAATAAATTTATTTACATCGGAAATGATAAGAATGCGATAAAATCAAGTTATTTGAGACTTTATTATCCAAATAGGGCTTGACCAAGCCATGTTATTTCCTTGTAAACGAATCCGCAAATAATAAAAAACAAATTTTTCTGGCTCTTGTGAATGATCCAATGCGATATCATTAAAGAGCTCTTTATCAACATGCACTGCATTAAAAGTTTCTGATTCAGGAGTATAAGAAATAAGAGGATCATTATTCCGAATTATTTCGATTTTTTCAATATCAATAGGACTTACCAAGCTGAACTTAATCGAACGTTCTTCTTCCATTTCTGCATTTTTTTCTATATTAATTATGTCTCCCATCGAGTATTTCTCGATAAAAAACTTGATGATAATTCTCGGTCCAGTCGTACCATAACATTTTCTATTAAAAAGGGCATTCCATATGTCTCGTTTTGTAAGTGATTTTGCCCATACTGCCATGATTCCTAACGGGTATATGCCATTATCAGGATCGATGGATCCTGAGGGGTATACTCCAAAGTGATCATCACCACCAGCAGTGAAACCTAATTTGTAACCTTTTTTCAGAGCATCTTGCACGAAGGACCCACTTTTTTCTAATATAGCTCCTCTCTTTCTCGCATTTGGACCATAACCAAAAAACTTGTATCGTGGAGGGAGTGGATTTCCATCATTAGAGGAATATTCTTGATTTCCCCAGGTAGAGTATATCTCCACTAACCGTTCCAAGGAATTATCAAAACTATCCCAGTTGCGATATCCAGATCGAAGCGCAGTATGATGACCAATCATTAAAACTTTCCCAGCAAAAGGTTTTAGATTCTTTATTAATTTCGCTGTTGAATTATACTTGTTTGTATCTGATCTTAATATTGGAACTGTTTCATCATAATGATAAATACAGATGTCCCCATGACCCGTATACCAATACCCCCATTCGTAGCCAAATAAACTAACAAATTTACCATCTTCATGCACATCCTTGATTTTACGTTTGATTTCGGCATAATCTTCATCCAAAGTTTCCCACTCATGATCATGTTCTGTTGTAGTGCCGAAATCTAAACCAGCGTTCAATAAGTTAATGAAAAAATCATTAAGATCTAGCATACCATCACTTTTATTGGTATGAGCATGAATAAATCCCCAGTATAATTTTTTATTAACCGGTTTTTCTTCACACAAAAAGGGATTAGAACGAAATTTATTCCCTTTACATATTCCAGTAATACTATAATATCCCTCTTTTGAAAGAGAGTTGACAGAAAATTTTAAAACTCCTTTGTCATCTTTCAGAAATACCTGACTAGAAAGGGGAAATTGCTTTTTTAATTGATCAGAGAGATAAAATTCAATTTCTGAGTCAAAATTTTTAATGAGGTTTTTATATTTATCCTCTGCTCTAACAAATATTTCGAAATCCTCGTTAACCGAAATGGTAGAGGGACATATAAGGGTTAAATGATGAAATTTATTGTGAATAATGTCGATAGTAGGTGGGTTTTGGATATTTATAGGTTTTTGGTTATGAAATTGTATTATTATTTCAATCTTCTTTGACTTTTCAACAAGAGATTGGGCTAAAGTACCATATAGTTCAATATTAAATTGAGTACCTGCTTCTATTCCATTATTTTCAACTACAATATATTTAATTCCTAACTCTTTACCATTAAACAGTATCGGAATCATTTTTGACTGTGTGCTGGTTTTAAGAACGAAATACCCATCAAGTTTCGGATCATAAGGTTGAAGGCAATACCAGTCATTTTTATTATTTCTTCCACCTCTTAATCGGAAGAAGATACTTGAATCTTGTGGAAGATCAAATTCAATTATGAAAGAGAGAGTTATATCACAATTTGTTCTTACAATGACACTTTTAGGATTTACTAGTACATTCTTTAGTGTATAATCAGTTTGCATGATAACAACTCATTCATTTTTAATTACTGTAATAAGAAGTGCGATAAAAATAATTGCAGCCCCCATTAATCCGAAAACTGTGAGTAGTTCATTACCAAATAGAAAACCAAAGAAAGCTGCAAATACGGGCTCCAAAGTAAAAATTATAGCTGTCTTCGCAGGAGTTAGATATTGTTGTCCATAGTTTTGGAATAAAAAAGGTAAGGTAGTAACTAATAATCCCATATAAAAAATTATCAACCAGAAGTCGATACTTGAAGATATGCTCCAACTTTCTCTTAACACGAAAGATGAGCCCAAACTTAATAATGATAATGTAACTAATTGAACAAATGAAAAAAGATAGACATCAACTTTTCTTACATAACTATCATTTACTACTATAAAGATGGCATAAAGCACAGCACACACTAAAACTAACATGTCTCCAATAAATACACCTGATTCTCCCTCCAAGAGTAAAAAACCCATACCTATTATTGACAAAGCTACTGCAACCCAAACGCGGGATTTAATTCTTTTCTTAAAAGCAAACCATGTTATGAAAGGAACCATGACAGTACCTAATCCAGTAATGAATCCCGTTTTTCCTGCGGTGGTTGTTTGAAGGCCATAAGTTTGAAATGCCATGGATATAAAATATATTGTACCTGTAATAATTCCACCATATAATATCTTTTTATTAAAACCTTTAAAACGATACAATAAGGGAATGAATCCAATTAGTGAGATGCTATATCTTAAAGTTAAATATACAAAAATAGGTAAATCCTTTGTGAGTGTCTTTGTTATTATAAATGATGTACCCCATAATACGGTTGTAACTATTAAAGCTGTTAATGCAAGACCTGTTTTTTTTGGAGAGATTGTTTCTTCCATTAGAGATCTATTCTATATTGCAATTAAAAAAGAAAATTTCACTTGAAATTAATAATTTATCATTAGTTTAGGTTTCAATCGTTGGTATCTAATAATATGCACTAAATGCACGTTTTATTCATGTGCAGCATTTTTCTATGCACTATTATTTATAAAGGATATATTTCTTTATTATTCAACAAGAACCTCAAATTACACAAAATTAAGGAGATTAAAAATAAAATCATGCCGAAATCTTATAATGAAATTAATCAAAAAATAAAAAATGGAGATGTAGTAGTAGTTACTGCTGAAGAAATGATCAAAATTGTACAAAGTAAAGGAATAAATGTAGCTGCTGAAGAAATTGATGTGGTGACTACAGGAACATTTGGTCCAATGTGTTCAAGTGGAGCTTTTCTTAATTTTGGACATTCAGATCCCCCCATTAAGTTAGAACATCTATGGTTAAATGAAGTTCATGCATATCATGGAAATGCGGCTGTAGATTGCTATATAGGAGTCACGAGAGCAGCAGACATAAAACCATTTGATTATGGAGGAGGGAACGTTATTGAAGATCTTGTATCAGGAAAGCGAATTAGATTAAGGGGCACTTCTTATACAACAGACTGTTATCCTTTAGAGGAAATTGATACATATTTCACCATAGATGATCTAAATCAAGCAATATTATGCAACCCTCGAAATGCATATCAAAAATACGTGTGTGCTGTAAATAGCACTGATAAAACACTCTATACATATATGGGTAAACTTTTACCAAACTTAGGAAACGCCCATTATGCGGGAGCAGGGTGTTTAAATCCGTTATGTAACGATCCGGATTATGAAACGATTGGAATAGGTACTAGAATTTTTCTAGGAGGAGGCATCGGTTATGTCATGGGAGAAGGGACACAACATAATCCAAAAGATGGATTCGGAACTCTATTTCTTAAAGGTGATCTCAAGCAAATGAAACCAGAATATCTTCGAGGAGTCAATTTTGAAAAATATGGTCCTTCAATGTCAGTGGGCGTAGGAATACCTATACCTATTCTTAATGAAAAACTTGCCTGTAAAACCGCTATTAAAGATGAAGATATTGAAACTGATGTTTTAGATTATGGTGTACCTAGAAGA
>JAGXNQ010000205.1 GCA_019894955.1 Promethearchaeota archaeon
GTTTTATTTCTTTTTTATAATGTAAATCTCTATCGGCAGCAAATAGTAAAGCATCAGTACTTGGAGGGATTTCATTATTTTTTAGATATTGCCGTAACAAAACACCTATTTCATTTTTTGATGGTTCTTGAGTTAAATGAACTTTTAAACCAAGCATTTCCAAATAACTTACCAGCATCTTACTATGCGTGGTTGTACCCGATCCATCAATTCCATCCAAAACTAAGAAAAAAGATTTCTTATCCATTATTCTCATTCATTAATCTTAAGATATTATAAAAAGAATGTTTTTCATCTCTTATATAAATGATTATTAAATAACTTACTTAACCAATTTCTAAATGAACAATCTTATCATCAAGTAAATTGAGTTCTCCAGAACTGTTTTTCGATATAATCAGAAGTACCTCAGAGTAATCTCATTATTTTTTCAAGATTTTCATAAACTCATAAAAGTACTTATAGGAATTTTTAAAATGATTATCCTCACGAGAATATTCCAAACCTTCTTGAAAAGTCTTATTAAAAGCGTTTTTATCTTTACTTTGTATCATTGTCTTATATTTACTTACCACTCCTTCAAAAAGATCTAGGATTTTATAGAATTCCGGATTTTCCATTTGAATTTCTCCAAACATTTCCATTTCTCTTTGAATGATGCTTTCTGCAAATACTTTTTGAAGTAGAAAGGTTGTACCCGTAAATTTTGTCAAATCATTTAAAGGAATTCCAGATTGTTTAAGAAGGGTTAAATATAGAATATTTACCATATGTGGAACTGCTAAAGTTAAAGCCATTGTTTTATCATGTTCCTCGGGAGTAGTTGTAATGATTAATAATCCTTCCGATTGGAAAATAGCAAATAATTCTTCAATCAGCAAGTTATAATTGTTTGTCCCGCCTATCTTTATGCTAATCATGACGTAATTATTCATATCTTTAATTCCGGGTCCAAACATAGGATGCAATGATAGACAATTAATTGGGTATTTTGAGCATAACTCTTGCATAATGCTGTACACCAATGTTTTCAGGGAAGTTATGTCGAATAATATAGCATCTCTTTTCATCAATGGTGCAATTTTTTTGATCATTTGAGGAGTTGAGGTGATAGGTATGGATACCATTATTACATCCGCTTTTTTTACGCATTCCTCAAGATCCAATGAATACTCCATATTTAGTCCAATTGCAGTTTGAATCAATTTTTCTTTATTACGTGCAAATAATGTAATTTCAAATCCATATTTTTGGAATAACCTTCCAAAAACTTTTCCCATTCCACCTGAACCACCAATTATTGTCATATTCTTTCCTAACATTATTTTACCTCCAATTCATCTAGTATTGATTTTTTCATTAACTCTACATTTGGTGTTTGATTTGTCCACCACTCAAATGATAATACCCCTTGATATATTAGCATATCCAATCCACCGAGTACTCTACATCCTTTTTCAGATGCATCCTTCATCAATTGTGTTTCCAAAGGATTATAGATTATATCAAATATTGTTAAATCGTCATGTAGATAATTCTTAGGTATTGGACTGATGTGTATATCTGGAAACATCCCGATTGTTGTTGTATTGACTAATATATCAATCGAAGGTAACTTTTCCTCAAATATTTTATTTTTAAATTTCTTAAATAAAACTTCTTTGTGATATTCCTTAGTTAATTCACGAGCTAAGTTTTTTCCTCGGTTAGATGTCCTATTAACTATAAATAAATTATTCGTTTCTTCGATAAGTGAGTGGGCTAAAGCTCGTGCTGCTCCTCCCGCACCTAAAATCATAACATTTTTTTCATTGATATCTATATTGGCTTCTTTAAGAGCTTTTTTAGCACCCGATGCATCAGTATTTGTTCCTATCAATTTTCCATCTTCATTTTTAATAGTATTTATAGCCCCAATTTTACGGGCTATAGGGGAAATTTCATCAACGTATTGTAATGTTCTCTTCTTATGTGGTACTGTAATGTTTGCACCCTTGATATCAAGAGCTCTCACGACATCAAATGCTTGTTTTAGATTATTAGGAGCGATGTCAATGGCTATGTATATATAATCCAATCCTAAATCTTTGAATGCGATATTATGCATTATTGGACTCATACTGTGTTCGATTGGGTGACCAAAAATGCATATGATATTTGTTCGAGTTGAATTTTTAAGCTGATCAAACATTATGGTAGAGAAATTAAATTAAATTTAATTAATATGATTAATCATAAATTAATTTATAATTATTAAGTTCAAACAAGAAATTTAAGGAGGTTTTATTTAAAAATGACTAAAGTTACATTAAGTAAGGGAACGACGACCTTCCCCATGCCAGCTGCTGTCATTTCAGTAGGTGTGGGAGGGAATGCGAATTTAATCACTCTAGCATATGTTGGAAAAGTATGTTTAAATCCCCCTATCATAGCTATTGGAATAAATACTAAGCGTCACTCTTTCAATTTGATAGAAGAACATGATGAATTCGTTATAAACTACCCAACAAATGATCAATTAAAAGAGATGGACTATTGCGGAACGAGATCTGGTAGGGATGTCAATAAATGGGAACAGCTAGGACTCACTAAAGAAAAAGGTGAAATAGTTCAAGTTCCTTTGGTGAAAGAATTTCCTTGGAATATGGAATGTAAGGTGGTTAACAGGTTAGAATTAGGATCACACGTTTGTTTTTTTGGAGAAGTTGTTGCTGTTCATTGTGATAAAAATTATCTAAAGGATGATTCAATCGATCCAGATAAATTGGATACTTTCGCATATATATCAGGAAATTATATTGGATTAGAGAAAGGAGCTTTAAAATCTCATGGCTTCTCATTAAATTAATCATGTTGAAATCATCTGTAGCATTAATTGGATTCATGGGGACTGGAAAAACTACTGTTGGAAGACTCTTAGTGAAAAAGCTAGAAGGAGAATATCAATTTATTGAAATGGATCAATTGATAGAAGAAATGGCTGGAAAACCTATTCCAGAGATATTTTCTCAAGATGGAGAAGAAGTCTTTAGGGATCATGAAATCAAAGCATGTCAGAAAGTATCAACTCTTAAGAAAGTCGTAATATCCTGCGGTGGGGGAGCTGTTTTAAATAAAAAGAATGTTGAAAATCTAAAAAAAAACAGTACCATAATTTTGCTTGAATCTACAATTGAAACAATTCTTGAAAGAATTTTAAAAGACGGAGTTCAGTTAAGACCGGTTATTGATAAAGAAGATCCAATAAAAGAAGTTAAGAAATTGTTCTATTTAAGAAATCCGCAATATAAATCAGTCACGGATATTATTATAGATACAGAAAATAAAGATGAATCTGTAATAGTTGATGAAATTATTCAAAAACTTAAGATAGAAAAAGATTAAAATTGAAGGAAAGTTGAGTTAATTGTGAAATACAATTCCATATTTGATGTTATTGGCCACATTATGGTCGGACCAAGTTCAAGTCATACTGCTGGGGCATGTCAAATTGCTTATGTGTCTCAAATTTTATTCGGGAAAAAGCCCAAGATTGTAAAGATTGGTCTCCATGGTTCTTTTGCTGAAACTTACAAAGGTCATGGTACAGATATTGCAATATTGGGAGGTTTATTAGGATTTAGCCCGGAGGATGAAAGGATAAAAATTGCTTTTGAAATCGCTAAAAATGAAAACCTTTCTTATGGATTTGAACTCATTGATTTAGGAACAGAATATCATCCTAACTCGGTATCCATTGAGATGAGTGATGGTACAGATAAAATGACAGTAATAGGTTCTTCAATTGGAGGAGGTAATATTATTATTAAAGAGGTTAATGGATTAGAAGCCGGTTTTGGTGGTGAACCAAATACATTAGTCATTTTAAACCAAGATAAAATAGAAGCACTGGTTAATATCGCAAATACGCTTAAATCTTTTAATTTGAATATTGGATCAATGAAAATATCTAGAAATCTAAGAAAAAAGATAGCATTAACGTGGTTGGAAGCAGATTCAATTATTCCCGAAAATTTAATTGATGCGTTAAATAAGCATCCAGAAATCATATGGGTGAGGATAATAAATGTTTGAATCAATTTCTCAATTGTTAAATGAATCTAAAGAACAAAATATACCCTTACATGAATTAGTTTTAAAAGATGAAAGCGAGCAAAGCCATGTTAACCAA
>JAGXNQ010000206.1 GCA_019894955.1 Promethearchaeota archaeon
TTCCTATAGTTATTAATACGAAAAATTTAAACTTAGATTTGTATCTCATTTGGATTCACCATCATTATTTTTTTATAAAAAATATAATGATTACTACAATATTGTTTAATATTTTATTTAAAGTCATAAGGACCGAAATTCTACTTTAAAAACTTATATCAAAAAGAAGACAATTTTCAAAGAAAAAAACAAGAAGAAGTGATTGTATTATAAAATAGATAAAACTAATTAAATGAAGATTAGTAGAACTATGAAATATCCTGATTAAAAAAATCCTGTGTTATTAATAGGGTTATAGTAAGTTTTTAAAAACTTGATAGTAATGAAGTAACTATAATTCAATAAAATTTTGAGTAATGATTTACTTCATGTGGTTAGTCTTAATTATATGGATTGTTGTAATTTTTGTCTCTACCGCGTTTATTAGTCAATACATTAAAATGCAAAAAAGAGAAGATGTTGCTATTGCTTTTTACATACTCTTTTTAACAATGTCTCAAATAATAGCTGTAAAAATTGGAGATTTTTCCGTTTTTGGTTTTGTAATAACTGCTCCAGTAGCCGTACTAATATTTCCTTTTACATTTCAGATTACAGATATGGTAAATGAAAATTTTGGTAGGAAGGCAACTCATAGAATGATTTTTATAGCATTTATAACACAAATTTTAATGGCTGTTTTTATTTTGTTTAGTATTGAAGTTCCAGCTGCTCCATTTTGGGGTTTTGATTGGTCAAGTAACCCCGTCGAAGCCCAACAGTTTTGGTCAAATTTCTTCGGTTCTACAATCAGGATTACTATTGCATCTTGGATCTCTTTTATAATTACTGAAAACTTAGATGCAATCCTGTATGCGAAAATAAAAAAATGGACGAAAAGCAAAAATCTATGGATAAGAAATGTATTTAGCGATATTCCTACTCTCGCTTTAGACAGCATTCTTTTTGTATCTATTGCATTTATTGGAACTTTACCATTAGAAACTGTAGTAAATATTATCTGGGGTCAAATGCTTACAAAATGGTTCTTTGGTATAATTGATACACCCTTCATGTATATTTCTCGAGGAGTAATAAACGGAAAAATAAATCTGCTTGGAAATCTATTTGCTGTAAGACAACAAGAAAACGAAGAGTAAAAATATAATTAATATTTAAATTTCTTTTTTCTAATTAATTTTCTAAATCAGCTAAACCTAAATTCCTGTTCATCTATCTTCCAAGATTTTACAATTAATTCTGCTTCATCCATCATATTTTCAATAAATTTCTTTAAAGGGATTATTTCTTTTTGGAAAGCTATTGCTGGAGATGGAACACGTGTCCCTTTCAATGAAAAATGATAAAGAGCTTTATGATATTCTTCATTTAAAATATCCGTGTGCAACCACTGTTCTTTTATTAAGAGATTCAGAGGACTCTCTTCTGTACTTAATATTGCAGTCCCCAAACACACAGCATCTGCACCCATTGCTAAAGCACCTATAAATCCACGAGCTTCACCTATTCCTCCTGCTGCAATAATTGGAATTTTAAGTAATTTTTTAGCAAAAGTTAAATTCATCAATGTTGTATGTTGGTAAGGATTTTTAAACCCTGCAGCCTCCATTCCAATGATCGTAATTGCTTCAGCTCCTGCTTTTTCAGCAGAGAGGGCATGTCGAATTAGGGCGCATTTATGAAACCAATGGCATCCAGCTTCTTGAATTCTTTTACCAATGAAGTTTGCTTGAAATGCGGAAGTGGTGAATATATTTATTCCTTGTTCAATTGCGATTTCAACATATTTTAAGTAGTCCTCTTGTGAAATTTTATCATGAATCCCTGAAACACCAGGTGGAACAACTGTAATGTTTATACCGAATGGTTTATCAGAGAGTGTTTGCATTTTTATTATTTTCGATTTAAATTCCTGTAAATCATAATTCATTGCTGTAATCATCCCAAGACCACCTGAATTTGAAAACGCAGCAGCAAATTCAACTGAACTGAGTCTTGCAAATGCAGCCATTATGAGAGGATATTTTGTCTTGGTTAATTCAGTAATTTTAGTTCTCCATATCATTCCTTTCACCTATAATTCAAACTGTAAATTTACAAACCAAGAAATTTCTGAGCATTTTTTCCAAGTATTAATTCTTTAAAATCATCATTAATTGCTAGATTCTTCACAGAGGGTATCATTTTGTTCCAATGTACTAAAGGATGATCTGATGCGAACATGACCTTATGGGTAATATTATAACTAATATAGGCATCCCACGGAAAATATTTATATAACTCTGGGTGAGCAGATACATCAATATAGACGTTGGGATGACGTAAAACTACTGAATAAGCATCCCAAAACCACGGTGTCCCCATATGTCCAATAATAATCTTTAAGTCCTCATGACGCATTGCTACTTCGTCAATCAACATCGGATGTCCATATTTAGCAATTGAACCTCCAGTTGATACTTGGTGACCTCCGTGAGTCCACAATGGAATATTGAGATCCACCATTTTTTTCCAAATTCTATCATATTTGTTATCTGAGATATCAATTTTTTGGACAGGTGGAACTAATTTTAACCCTTTTAATTCTAATGATGTGATTGCATAATCTAATTGTTCTAAAGCATCAGCAGCGGGAATATCAATCCCAGCATATCCAATAAACCTATTCGGATATAACTTAACAAAATTAGATACATCTTCATTTGATACAAGAACAAGATCTAGAGCTGTTTTTGCATTAAAACTCACAATAATTGATTTATCAATCCCAAATTTATCCATTAACTTGATATAATCATCAACTGAAACATTTTTAGTGAGATTCTGGAGCATCTTTAGCATGTATTTGCGTTTTTGAGGATCTATCCCCCACATAGCATCAGCAATCTTATTTAAATCATCCCACGTAGCTTCTTTACAAAATGGATGTACGTGCATATCAATTATCATTATTATCAGAACTTCTTTAAAGATTTTTTCATAGAATATTGAATAAAGGAATAAGAGACTTTATAAATAATTATCTATGGTCCTTTGGGTCTTAATATAGTGAATGAGTTTGCTACTTTGCTTCCAATGTTTAAAATCAACCAACATCCCCTCCGTCATCAGCTTTACAGAATCATCAAAATTATCAAGGTTTTTTATGGGTCCTAATGACATGGCATTCCTAACAGTCTCTCTTATCACCCAAACACCAAGTGGAACAATATATCCTCCTCGAACTTCACGGAAAATTAAAACTCGAGCTTGTCGTCTTATATTATATAAGTATTCGCAAATCTCCTTACGAGCTGCGTAATAAGCACCTGTTATATTACTAGCATAATTTTTCCGCCCCTTGTAAAATTCATAGTCTGTCATAATTTGTGGTTTAAGGTTTTGATTATTCCCAGAGAGCGAAATATTCCATAACGTGTTTGGGGCCCAGCACTCATTCATTTCATACATGAACTTTCCTGGAAAGAGAAGAATTTTAAAGTGATTATCTAGATAATCTGATTCAAACATTTGATAATCGTTAATTTCTGGAAATTTTTTGATTTCCTTTATTAATGCCTTAGAAATAATATCATCTACTGCTGTAATGGTCCACCTTGTCGGAACCAACCGTCTATTATTTTTTTGCCCAAGAAGCCCCGCAGAAAACACTCTTTTTATGGTTGATTGAGGGACATGTCCTTTAAAATATAAATATTCAGACACTGCTTGAGCTGCCTTTAAATCTGTATCTGAAACACAATAATCAACTTTTGGATGAACTTTCACGTTTTCAGTAATTCTAATTTTGTCAGTCATTCCGGTAGGACCAAGAGGAGGAGCGTGATTATCCATCATTATTCTAAGGTTCATCTTGGCTATTTTAGTTTCAGTATCAACGGGTCTTGCGGCCATCGATAATTCTTGAGAGGTTTCTAATAAACGTTGAGTTTTTAGTGAAGGTGTATTCTTTTTAGTTTGTTGTCCTACTCTTACATTAGTAACAAAATTACTCCTAACTAAACTGCTTCGATACCTAACAATTTCCTCTATTTTTTTACCAAACCACAATTCTGGAGCATCAAGAATATAGTTATCAGTCACTCCTAAGT
>JAGXNQ010000207.1 GCA_019894955.1 Promethearchaeota archaeon
GTTTAGAATTTTCTGAGTATGTCACTAAAGAATCTTTAGCACAACAAGGGGGATACGGACTAACTAATAAAGGTCCGCAACATGACGAAGCATGGCTCATATTTGATGACGTAATTAGAAATTCAATACCAACATTTGAAGACAAAGCTAAAGCTCTGAGATATTTCCCATTATGGAGGACTTGGTTTAGTTTATGCGGTTTATGCAAGCTTCCATGGAACGATATCCAACCTACAAGCCAAGCAGATTATCCTATTAAAGATCCAAAAACAGGAGAGTTAGTTAGAGCAAAAATTCCCGATCACGTTGAAAATTACGTTAAATATTATTCAGCAGTTACAGGAAATCAATCAACATCGGAAGATCTCATAAGTATGTCTGAAAGAGTGTATACATTTCAAAGGATTTTTAATATTAGATTAGGTAAAGGTCTTCGAGAACACGATTCAAATCTACCTTATAGAGCAGTTGGTCCAGTTACTGTACTTGAATATGAAAGCCGATCTGAGAGATACGATACGCAACTTAAAGAGTTAGGATTTAAAACTAAAGGTAAATCTACTGAAGAAAAGATTAAAATTCTCCGTAAGCATCGTGAAGAACAATATGTGAAGCTTCAAGATGCTGTTTATTTAGAGCGAGGTTGGAATGAAAACGGTTGTCCTACTATAGATATGGTTAGAAAAATAGGAATTGATTTTGATGAAGTAATTGAAATTATTACTCCTTTTCAATAATATTAATAATTTAAAATGTGATCCTAAATGGAAAACATAACCAATCATCCTATTTTAGAAATTCCCGAAAGAAAGAAAATTAAATTTACATTAGACGGGAAAAAGTTAACTGGATTAGAAGGGTTAGTTATATCTTCAGCATTATTTCTTAATGATATTAAAATTTTTGGTCATCACATAAAAGATTCAAGTCCTCAGGGGATGTTTTGTGCTAACGGGCAATGCTCTCAGTGTAATGTAATCGCCGATGGTATTCCTGTGAAAGCTTGCATGACGCCCCTAACAGATGGAATGAATATAAAAAGTTGTAATGGGTTACCAGAACTACCTTCCATGGATAGAGCCGTGGAAGTTGGAGATATTGAAATTATTAATACAGAAGTTCTAGTTATTGGTGCAGGTCCAGCGGGACTATCTGCAAGCAAAATTCTTGGAGAGCGTAAAATAAATGTCATATTAATTGATGATAAAGATAGACTTGGCGGTAAGTTAGTACTTCAGACACACAAATTTTTTGGTTCCCAAGAAGATGTATATGCTGGCAAGCGTGGTATCGATATTGCAGAAATTCTTGGTGATCAAGTAAATTCTTTGAACTCTGTAAATATTTGGCTCAATAGTACGGCTGTAGCTGTATTTAGTGACAAGTTAGTTGGTGTTTTGAAGAACAATGATGAGTACGTTTTAATTTCACCTAAATATATATTAATAGCCGCGGGAGCAAGAGAAAAGATGCTCGTGTTTCCAGGTAACACTTTACCGGGTGTATATGGAGCTGGAGCATTTCAAACGTTAGTAAATCGTGATTTAATAAAAGCTGCAAATCGAATTTTCATTATTGGAGGAGGAAATGTCGGATTAATCGCGGGATACCATGCAATTCAAGCAGGAATACAAGTTGTTGGTTTGATTGAAGCCATGCCATACTGTGGAGGATATAAAGTTCATGAAGATAAACTACGCCGTCTGGGAGTACCAATATATACGAAACATACTATAACAAGTGCTAATGGAAGGAACAATGTTGAATCAATAACCATTGGTCAGATCAATGAAAGTGGAGAAATTCTTCCAAATACCACAAAAACATTCAGTTGCGATACAATATTAATTGCTGTTGGTCTGAATCCCGTCGATGAATTTTATCAAAAGGCAAAAGAATTTGGAATGGCTGCGTGGGTTGCTGGAGACGCTCAAGAGATTGCTGAGGCGTCAGCTGCGATTTTTACTGGAAGAATTGAAGCCCTAAAAATCTTAAAAGAGATGAGCATCGAAGTCGAAGAAAATATTGATGATTTAGAAAAGTTTGCAAGTATCATGAAGGCAAAACCTCCAGTTCCCATTGAACCAAATATATTGGAAAAAGAAGATAATATTTTTCCTCTCTTTCATTGCAATCAAGAAATCCCATGTAATCCATGTACTTCTGTATGCCCTCAAGATCAAATTAATACCATTGATAATCTCATAACTCAACTTCCATACTTTAAAGATGAAAAAGATTGTATTGGATGTGGTAAATGTGTTGCTGTATGTCCTGGTTTGGCAGTTACATTAATAGATTACCGAAAGAATAAAGATTTTCCCTCTGTTACATTTCCTCTTGAACTCTCTACTATTAAAATTGAAAAGGGAAAAAAAGTCCTAATTGTTAGTAATGATACTGAATTGGGAGAATTTGAGGTTAAGCGAGTGCGTCTTTTACCTGAATATCCCAAAACAAAACTTATTACTGTTGAGATACCATCAAAAATTGCTAAGCGAGCTACAGGTATTAGGTTGAATGAAAGTACTTATAGTGAACCACTCGATTTATACCAAGAGAATCTAACAGATAATGAAACAATTGTATGCCGTTGTGAACGAGTTTCTGTAGGAGAAATTCGACAATGGATACGAGATGGAGTAAGGGATTTTAATGAATTAAAAGCATTGACTAAAGTAGGGATGGGTTCTTGTGGAGGAAAAACTTGTACGTCACTTATAAATAGGATATTCCGTGAAGAAGGTGTTGCTATGGAAGAGATTGTTCCTGGAACAAAACGGCCATTATTCATTGAAATACCAATGAAAGTATTTGCGGGTATAAAAGCTAAAAAGGAGGATTGATAAAATGGTAGAATATGACTTGATCATCATTGGTGCAGGTAGCGTTGGGGTACCAACTGCATTAGCAACCGCCAGTGATGGTTTGAAAACATTAGTGATTGATTCTCTACCATCAGTTTCTCAAGCAGACAATAAACATGCAATTGGAGGTATCAGAGCAACTCATACCCAAAAAGGTAAAATCTGGTTGTGTCAGAGATCTATTGAGATTTTTAAGAATTGGGAAGAAAATTTTGGAGATAATATTTGGTGGGAGCAAGGAGGATATTGTTTTGTAGCTTATACTAAAGAACATGAGGAAATGTTAAAATCAAGTATTCACTTACAAAAATCATACGGCTTGGATATAAATTATGTGAACAAAGATGAAATTAAGAATTTAATTCCAGGAATTAATGAATATAATCTACTTGGGGGAACTTATAGTTCTGGAGATGGTAATGCTTCCCCTCTTCTTTCTCTACATGCCTTTTATCGCCAATCAAGAGAAAAAGGAGCAGAATATAAATTTAATGAGACTGTAATGGATATCTTCACCAAAAATGGAACGATCACGGGACTAAAAACTAATAAAGGAAAGTATAACACAACTCAAATAATTAATGCAGCAGGAGGAGATGCGAATACCATAGGAAAGATGGTAAATATTGATTTATCGGTTATTCCAGAATCACACGAAGCAGGAATTACTGAACCAGTAAAGAGATTTTTCACCCCAATGGTTGTTGATATTAGACCTGCTATAGATAGCGTTTTTGGAAATTCTAAAAATTATTATTTCTATCAAAATATGGAAGGTAAAATTATATTCTGCCTTACTCCAGAACCAAGTATTCTTGGAAAAGATCGAAGAGAAACAAGTTCATTCCTTCCTCAAATTACGAAACGAATGATTTCATTATTACCTCGATTGAAAAATATAAAAATCCGTAGAACGTGGAGAGGTCTTTATCCTATGACTCCCGATGGAAATCCAATTCTCGGGATTGTAGAGGATATAAATGGATATATTAATGCTGTAGGGATGTCCGGTCAAGGATTCATGTTAGGTCCAGGTATTGGAGAACTAATGAGTAGGCTTATACGCGCCAAATTAACTTTAAAAGATAAAGAAATTCTTGATGATTTCTCCTTTACAAGAG
>JAGXNQ010000208.1 GCA_019894955.1 Promethearchaeota archaeon
CCAAAAATATCCTTTGGGTCATGCCTTTATATCCTAAAGGAGAAATTAAATAAAAAATGAAACCGGACAAGCAAACATAAAAATAAACTTGATAACGATAATAATTAAATTTAGATCCAATCTCCTTTCGATAAAATTGAGAAATATAATAGAGAGATATTGGGAAAAAAAGAAAGGCGAAGTAGGAGGCAACTCCGTGCATTATTCCTGAGAAGGAATAAGGTCCTGTTATGTAATCTGTATGAAAAATTCCAGTAATTATTATGAATATTGTCCAAAGTTGAAATGCTCTAAAGCTTTTTTTCGTTAGAGGAGTTACTGGGAGCATTATACGAATTGCTATACCAGATAATAGCGAACTTAATCCTAAAATTAGGAGTGCTATTGGAAAAAAGAAGCCAAAAGGACCGATTGTATATTCACTCATTGTTTGTAATAGCGGGTCGTGATCTGTACGAAATAAATGAAAAAGAATCACAATTATGAAAAATTTTAGTATACAAATGAAGCTTAAAAAAGTTAATAAAACTGACTTTTTATTGCTTTCCATTATCTTAGTAATCAATTAGTGAATAAATATTGATCGTGAAACTGTTCTTTCACGAAGAAAAATATAGACTATAATTTTTCCATTTCATTTAATATTTTTTTGATAAATGGTACATACCGCAAAAAGTGATCAATAATTTCTGCAATTTTTTCGAATCTATCATCTCTTTCACATTCTGTTCTATTTTCTTCAATTTCCTTTTTGATTTCTTTAAATTTAATCTCCCATTTCCTAATCACATTAAGAAAATCTGAGACATAAGGGAATAAAGATAGTCCTACGGATTCAATATAGTAATGCAATTGAGATCTTTTTGCGGTTTTTTTCTTTTTAATAAAACCCAAATCTAAAAGTCTATTTAATTCTCGGGATATTTTACCAGTAGATAATCCTGTTAAATCTTTCAATTCTTTTTGAGTTAAGATTCTTCTTGTCAAAAAGTACCCCATAATCATTAAACTGATGGTATCTCTTCCAAAAAATAATTTGGAATTCATGAAGTATTGTATGATATCGTCTTCAATTTTTTTAACTTCAGGATCTAATTCTTTTATCTCTGTCATACTAGTACTGCTTCTAATTATTCAAGTTTAAAATCTTTAAAATTGAGTAAAATAGCTTTGAATTTTTGTAAATAATTCTTCACTTCTTTAATATTTTCTATAAATTCTTCTATGGTGTTATTATCTGATTGCTTGTTTAATTCTGTCTCCTTTGACTGTAAAAATTCTATAAACTCTGATGAGTATTTTAATCTCAATGAAATTACCTTTTCAAAATCATAAAATGTCTCTGATAAGAAATAGCTATATATTAATTTCCTTTTACCTTTGATTATATTTTTTTCAATCAACCCCATACTTAACATGGCATTTAAATTTGTAGATATTGAACCTATGGAAAATTTGGTTAGTTCATGCAACTTTTGTTGCGTTAGTGATCCAAATATCGATAAAAAACCTGAAATAGTGGCGATTTTAGATGATTGCCCTCGTGTTATGCCATATTCTGTATAAAAATCAATAAGATGTGTTTCAATTTCACTGATTTTTGAGTTGAAAAGATGTTCCATTGTAATATCAATCTAAGTTTAGCTAAGAATTTTTACAATTTTTTCTATTTTTCAAAAAGTGTGAAAACCTTTATAAACTTTAAGATAGAATTTTGATAAACAAACATTACAAAAAAATAAGGTGTTGATTAAATGGATAAAAATGAAATTTTAACAGATTTAAAGAAAGCAGTTCTTGAGGGTGATGATGATCTTTCTCAAGAACTCGCTATTAAGGCTTTAGACCAAGGTTTAGAGCCTATGACTATTGTAAATCAAAGTATCATTCCAGGTATTCAAGAAGCTGGGGAATTATGGAAGCGAAATGAATACTTTCATACAGATATTATTTTATGTGCTGAAGCATTCCGATTAGCAATGGAAATTATAGAACCGAAACTTACAGCAGGAGAACTAGGTGTATCAGGAAAGGTAATAATAGGAACAGTTGCTGGAGATATGCATAATCTGGGTAAGATTATGGTTAATGCAACTCTTCGAGGAGGAGGTTTCGAAGTTATTGACTTAGGGGAAGATGTTTCACAAGATACCTTTATCGAGAAGATTAAAGAAATTAAACCCGATATATTAGGTTTAGGATGTTATATGACGACCACCATGCTAGAAATGAGAGAAATTATCAAGCGTCTTGAAAAAGAAGGGCTAAGAAATAACTTAAAAGTGATGATCGGCGGTGTTCCTTGTACTCAGGAATTTGCTGAAGAAATAAATGCCGATGTGTGGGGAAAAGATGCTTTTGATGCAGTAGAAAAAGCAAAGATGATCCTGGGGGTGAAATAAACTGACTGAAGTAAAACAAGATTTGGGGAGGGTTCTTTCAAGTGGAGATAAAGGGTATATCAATATAGCAGCTCAATGTCATGACCATGTCATGTATCTTGCTGATGCACCTGCTAAGAAGTTTTACACTGATCTAAATTTTAATTTTGAAATAGGTGGATTAGTGGGAAAATATTATGAATTAGATGGTTCAGCAGGAGGTCATGATGCTTATAACGTTGAAGTGGAAGCGTTAGGAGGTAAATTAATTTATGGTGAAAATTCTATGCCTACTATTGATTTTCGTCAACCATTGATCAAGAACTATGAGGATCTAGAAAAATTAAAAAATAAAAAAATTGATTTTCTGAATGCTGGACGTTTTCCTATGATTTTAAATTCTTCTGGCGGAATGGTTGGTGGTAATATCATATTCTGCTCACCTTTTAGCTTAGCAGTTGGATTGATGGGATTTCCAAAACTCATTAGAGCAATGAAAAAAGACCCAAAATTATATGATGGAGTAATGAGTTTCGTAGTTGATGACGTTTTAGCACCTTGGATTAGGGTTCAAAATGAGCAAATGGGTCATTTAATGGGAATAGGGGCTGATGCTTGGGCTAGCGTACCAAATCTATCCCCCAAAGAAATGATGGATTGGATTGTCCCTTATAATCAACGACTTGAAAAAAAATGTAAAGAATTTGGAATAATAACGATGAATGTGACAGGGGATTATTGTGAAGAACGTATGGAAAAATTCGATTCTAAAATCCTTCATGATAGTTTTGATGTTGAAGTGGCAAGTGTTGGCGGTAATCTCGCATTATTCCTAGCTATGGGTCGATGGCATGAATACCCTCTTGAAGCAGTACGTGACTATACTGAAAAATTTCGAAAAGAGGGTAAAGATGTGTCAATTACGGCAGGAATAAATGCTCGATTGCTCCGTGATGGACCCGTTGAGAAAATTATTGATAATGTCAAGAGATTCATTGATGCTTTTGGCCGTGATCATAGCCTAAGTATTTTCTTAGCAAATGTTCCTGCGGATACTCCTTCGGAACACATTCATGCAGCTGTAGCTGCAACTCACACCTATGGAAAGTTTCCTATAGCAGACAACCTAGATGATATTGAATTAAATATACCAAAAAAGAAATCATTTAAAGAATGGAGAATTGAAAACGAATCTATTGTGAAAGCTCAAATGGAAGAAGAAGCTAAAGAAGAGAGATGCGGTTTAGCTGGACTACTCTGGCAACAATTGGGAAAGGTAAACCAAAATAAAAAATTCAAGGAAGAATATGCCGATGCAAAGATGAGCTTTCTTTACAATCTTATAGATCAACGCTATAGTGCATTAATTACGATTGAAAATGGAACCCTAGACGTAAAACATATTGAAAATGATAATGATACTATAAAAAATATCGAAGTTGATGGCTCAATAGCTTGCACAGCAAGTTTGTTTTTCGATTTCACTGGAGGTAAGATCTCTAAGGTTGGAATGTTACTCAAGATGCTTACTGGAAAATTGA
This sequence comes from Promethearchaeota archaeon, assembly GCA_019894955.1. GTDB lineage: Archaea > Asgardarchaeota > Lokiarchaeia > Sigyniarchaeales > SOKP01 > SOKP01. The sequence continues at coordinate 3,923 of JAGXNQ010000208.1, forward strand.
AGGTTAAAGGAATGAAAAAAATGCAAGAATTAGCCAAAATTATGG
>JAGXNQ010000209.1 GCA_019894955.1 Promethearchaeota archaeon
CCATAAGTATATTCTCGTGGCATGATCTAATTACAAATATTTTTGTATAAAATCTTTAGTGACTTTATTAAATTCATCAGGTTTTTCCAGCATTACCATGTGTCCTGCTTCTTGAATGATTTTATATTCATTAATATTTATTTTTTCATGGAAGAAATTCGAATACTTAACTGGGGTTAATTTATCTTCTGCACCAACAATAATTAAGCAAGGAATTTTAATGGATGATGTTTTCTCAAGCATATCAAATTTATCACAAATCGAGAAATCTTGAAATGTTACTTCAGGACCTATCGTAGAACTTTCGCTAATATATGCCTCTATGATATTTTTGGAAGTTTTTCTATAAAAAGCATCAGAGGGTAAAGTTTTTAGAAATTCCTCATAATTATTTGCGAGAGATTCTAGTATGATAGGATCTACTCTTAATCGTCCCCCTGTTCCAACTAGAATTAAGGCACTAATTTTACTTGGATAAGTAAAGTAATATGATTGGATGACGGCTCCTCCAAGTGAATTGCCACACAAGATTATTTCCTCGTACTTTAAAGATAAAATGAGCTTATTTAGAATATCAACATACAATTTTAATGATAATTCAGAAAATTTTGAAGATTTTCCGTGAGATGGTAAATCTAAGGTTATTATGTCATATTCTATTCCTAAATTTAATTGGTGAGACCATGTGTTTGAATTTCCCCCTGATCCATGAATGAATATGAGAGCTTTTGATTTTCCAGATTCCTTTAAAACATAGAATATTTTCTTATTGTTAACTTTTAAATAAGTTATTGTAAATCACATCAGTTCATGAAGATTATACTAGAAAAAGTAAGAATTTAAAATAATATTAATTGAAAAAAAGTTAAAAAAAGTTTAAATCTTATAATCAAATATCTCGATGTTGCATTTCCAACAAACGCTTGTATTTTCCGTTTAATTCAAGTAATGAATCGTGAGTCCCCTGCTCAATTATCCCTTTCTTATCAGCACTTAATACAATGATATGATCTGCATTTTTAATAGTTGAAAGCCGATGAGCAATAATTATAGTTGTTCTTCCACGTCTTGCTTTATCCAAAGCATCTTGTATCAATGATTCAGTGTAGGGATCAACAGAAGAGGTTGCTTCGTCAAGAATTAAGATCTTTGGATCCGTTATTAAAGCTCGTGCAAAAGCTATTAATTGACGTTGTCCAATTGAAATATTAGAAGCATTCTCTTTTAGCTTGGTATCATACTTTTTGTGTAAAGTATCAATGAAGTTATGTAAACCGAGAAATTTTGAAACTTCAATCATTTTTTTTTCTATTTCTGGTGTAGGGTTATCGAAAGCATAAAGTAAATTTTCCCTTATAGACCCTGTAAATAGAAAAGCATCTTGTGGGACCAAACCAATCAAATCGCGAAGTTCTTTCTTGCTAACTTCTCGGATATCTATATTATCTATTGTTATCTTTCCATTATTTAAGTCATAAAATCGAGATATCAATTTTGTTATGGTTGTCTTGCCAGCACCCGTTTCTCCAACGATAGCCAAAGTTTTACCTGAAGGAATAGCTAAACTTACATTCTTTAACACATAACCCTTTGATTGTTCATGCTGAATTATTTTTTTCTCTTCATCTAATGCCTCTCTTACGATTTTAGGGATCTGATCATACACATCTTCATTAATTTTAACTGTTGCTAACATCCTTAACATAACTTGAGGAGACATTCGTGGCATTCCTCCACCCATCATTCCTCCACCTTCACCCATTCCACTACTTGAAGATTGGATTAATGCCTTACTATTCAAATTCTTCTCAATAACTTTTGTCATTTGTAAGATTGCTTCAGGAGGTAGAGCTGGAATTGGAGAAGATTCTTCTTGCTCAGTTTTTCTCTCACCTTCTTTAAATGAAGTTTGCAATTCGGGATTATTACTAGCTTTATCCGTACCTGGAACCGCATAATTGGATTCAGCTAAGATGTTATCAATTAATTCTGGAGCTTCAGAAGGATTTTGACTCATTAGACTCATAAATAACTTCTGCCTAATATTTTGAGGCATGAGCTGAGTATTCTCCTTCATGAATGACGAGTATGGCTCCGGAAGTGCTTTTATAAAATCCATCGCTCGTTTCATCATTTGTTTCATCATTGGATTATCAAAATTTGGAGGTCCTGACATTCCTGGTGGACTCATAGATTGGGAAATAATTTGAGGTGATTCTGATTTATTATTAGGATTTTCCCCATTTTCTAAAATATAACCAAAATCTACAGAATCGAATCTTATTTCCCCATTAATATTTTCAAGTGTTTTTGGGTTTGCACTATCTGGAATTTCCACTTTTTCATCAAGTAAAGAATAGATTCTATCACTCGCTGCTAATGAGGCTACAATCATCTCTTGAATTTGCATTAACATCATAAAAGGTCTAAAAAATTGTACTAAAATACTACTAAATGCGCTAAGCACTCCTACCGAAACGGTCATACCAAATACAGAAACATTTCCTAAAACCACAAAACCTCCAGCTAATAAAATTCCTGCGGTGATCAGCGTTGTAACAAGCGAAATAAGAGGAAAGATAGTAGCCATAAATTTTCTAATTTTTAACATTGCTTCATAATTCGCTGTATTGGCTTTATCAAATTCAGTAGAGGCTTTTTTTTCTTGTCCATATGATTGAACAACCTTTGCTCCTGCAATATTTTCTTGAATTGAAGAGGTGACATTACCAATTGTCTTTCTGGATTCTTTAAAGAGCCCCATTGCCACTTTTCTAAATAAATATGTGAAGAAAAAGAATATTGGAAAGATTACTAAAGATAATAGAGCTAAAAATGGATTGAGAAGAAACATTATGAAAATTGTAAGAATTAACCCAACAACACTTGATATAATTGATACAAATTGACCCCCTACTAACTGATTTAGAATTGTCACATCATTGGTTGTTATAGACATTATATCTCCTGATGATCGTTTATCAAAATAACTTAAAGACATATCTTGTAGTTTATAAAAAAGGTCATTTCTAATTTCAAAAGTTACTTTTTGAGAAATCTTCCCCATTCCATATTGAGCAAAGTAAGTTGTAATCGCCATCAATAAAAGCAATGAAAAGTAGAAAGTAGTCATAATAATAATGTAAGTACTATTTTTAGCGATAATACCATAATCTATTAAACCAGCTGCAATAATTGGAGTAAATGAAGTTATTAGCGTTCCAATTAGTAAGAAAATCAAAAAAGTTAGGAATTTCCACTTATATTTTCCTAAATATGAAAAAAGCCATCTCCATAATTCACGTCGAGAATGTTCTAATTTTCGTTTTTCACTATCCATCATAAACCCACCGTGCATACCACCGACTCTTGGTTGAATTATTTCCTTTTCTTCTTCTTTCTCTTTCTGATTATGGCTACTCATTAATGACTCCTCCTTTCGATTTTTGTTTTTGATATAAGGTTTCAAATATTTGCTTATATAATACATTTGATTCTATCAATTCTTCATGATTGCCTAAACCTACAACACGACCTCTATCTAAAATTAAAATCAAATCTGCATTGCGAATTGTGGATATACGTTGGGTGATAATAATAGTTGTTGTTCCTTCCATTATTCTCATTAAGGCTTCCTGAATTTTAAATTCGGTTTCTACATCAACAGAGCTGGTAGAATCATCGAAAATTAAAATTTTTGGTTTCACAATTAAAGCTCGAGCAATTGATAAACGTTGTTTCTGTCCTCCAGATAATCTAGTTCCTCTTTCCCCTACTAATGAATCATAACCATTGGGCAAACTTGTAATAAATTCATGTAGTTCAGCATTTTTAGCAGCGTCTTCAATCTCTTCACGTGTAGCGTCTTTCTTGCCATAAGCTATATTATCAGATATACTTTTATTAAACAGATAAGTTTCTTGTGAAACTAACCCAATATTTC
>JAGXNQ010000020.1 GCA_019894955.1 Promethearchaeota archaeon
CATACTTATCAATTATGATTCCTACAATTTGTCTTTCAATTATATATCCTTGAAATTTCACAACAAAGAGGAATAAATATAATTCACTAATCCCATTTAATTTTGAAATTAGTTTTTTAGGAATTTGGGATTTTTTTACTTGTAAAACCGAAAGCTGTCCTTTAAATATATGAGAGATGCAAAATTCCAGAATATTATTAATTAATGGATGACCAAGAGCAAAAAAATCGATTTCTTCTCTCTCTCTTGCTAGGTCTAAATCAAAAGTTCCAGAATAATGATCTTTTTTGAATTTATATTTTGGATTTTTTAATATTTGGTTAGAGAGTTGAATTTTAATCTCATTTTTAAGTTTTGAATCCATATTATCTCCATCATTGAAAATTATAGACCCATATCTATTATCTTCAAGATTGAAAAAATATTTCATGAGTAAGAATAATTCGTTATGGCTTAGTTTAACTTCTTCACAAGCAGATATCGAAGTTATGAGGTTATCAACTTTAAACGATTTTTTATCTATCATTAAATCATCTAACTGCATTTCAATTTCTTTTGCCTTTCTAACCTCAGAATCAAGTTTACGAGTGAATTCATTCAATTTTTTCCTCTTCTCTGTTTCATTCGTGAATATCAGATTCTTTAAATCTTTCTCAATATTCCCAATTATAGGTTCTAACTGTCCTATTGATTCTTTAAACAAATGGATTCGCTTATCCAGTACAAATATTATATCTGTTTCAATTGTATCTTCCAAGAAGAAGTTATATATATAAATTTCTTTAGATTGCTGACCAATTCTATCTAACCTACCAATTCTTTGTTCCAGCTTCATGGGGTTCCAAGGTAAATCAAAGTTTATTAAAATTCTACAGAATTGGAAATTTCGCCCCTCACCTCCTATTTCCGTAGAAATCATGACAATAAATTTTTCATTATTCTTGAAAAGTTCTACAGCTCTATCTTTTTCTTCTTTATTCTTCCCCCCAAAGAAAGTTTCAACCTGATAACCTTGCTTCTCCAACAACTCTTTCATGTAAAATAAGGTATCTACGAATTGAGTGAAGATTAATACCTTTTCTTCATTATTTTGAGCATGGATATGTTTCATTAACTCTAGCAATTTCTCAAACTTTGAATCGTACGGAATTAGATTTAGACGATCATAAAAATCTTTGAGTATTTTTTCTTGGTTAATAAGATCTAAAGTAGGTGTATTTTTATTCTTCTTTCTTGTTTTCCCAAAGGAGTTGACAACCTCTGAATCTATGTACTCATCTTCAAATTCTGATTCAAAATACTCCGGTTCTTCTTCAATGAGATCATCAATTTGAGAAACCAAACCTTTAGAACGTTTAATTTGTTCCAACCGACGTTCAATACTCCTTAAAAAAGCATGCTTGGAACTTGTCAATAATTTCTGAAGTGTAGATACAATAAATCCAATTCCTGCATTTGCCTTACTAATTGATGAATTATAAATTTTGGCAAGATAAAGGCGAATCTCATTATAAATTTCTAATTCTTGCGTGGTAGGATGGACCATTATTGTTCTCACTACTCTTTCATTCAAGAAATCATTAGAAAAAACGTTTTTTTTTCGATTTCTGATAAGAAATTTTGAAAGGGTATGGTCCTTTTCTATTTTCTCTAAGAGATTGGTTTTAAAAGTTTCATTTTTTAATAGAATGCGAGTTTTTGAATCTTCTTGTCTATCATCTATGTATTTAAGGTCTCTTAACAATTTAATCGTATTTTTTGCTTCGAAGCTATTTAATCTCTCAATCTGATTAATGTTATTAGTAAGAAGACTAATGAACGGCATATTTTTACGAAAATGCTCAAAATCAGAAAAATTTGCAAATGCTTCTCCTTGAATTAATTCTATTAATGAATATAAGTCAAATGAATGAAGTTGTAAAGGAGTCGCAGTTAAAAGCAATAAACTTTCACAATTTTCACTAATTTTTCTCCCAAGTACGTAATTAAGTGTTTCTCGATATTTACCAGTACTTAAGTTTGTGACATAACGCCTTAAATGATGAGCTTCATCAAAAATCGCTATATCCCAGGAAATTTGTGCTAAAAGTTCAGCATATTTAGGATTTCTAGCGAATTGTAATGAACATATAATGAGATTATCATAATAAAATGGGTTTTGGAGCAATTTAGATTTTCTATGGTTTCCTTTTTTAAGAAGATCTTTAGTCTTCTTTCCATCGTAAATTGTAAAATCAATGTTGAACTTATTTGATAACTCCCAAGACCATTGTTTCACCAAAGTAGCCGGAACGATAATTAGAATTCGATCTGCTAAATTTCGGGCCATCATCTCTTTTATATAGATTCCCGCTTCAATAGTTTTCCCAAGACCAACCTCATCTGCCAAAATGACTCTTGGAAAATAATCTTCCGATAATCTATGAGCAACGTTAATTTGATGAGGCATTAATGTTAAACGAGAATTAGTTATACACTTTATCTGATAAGAAGTGTAATAGGAATGAAATAGATTGGCCCAATATTTGATAAGAAAATTTTCAGGTTTATCAATTTTCTGTTGTTCAATTGCCATTTTCAGTGATTCATGATATATCGAGAAAATTAACTTCTCTTCAACTTGATGTAAATTACCGTCAGAATACAAAACTTCATAGGATATCTTCCCGTCATGTAAGTGAAAATCTTTTGAATTAACTACGCCTATTCCCTCCTTGGTAATTATTCGATCATTAGTAGAGAAAATGATATGTATAAGATCGATTGGAGCTAATATTTTAGTCAGGTTATTATCGAATAGCACTTTAAACTTCAAATCAATAAGAGTATCTTTATCATCTAGAGATTTTGAAGCAGGAATTTCTAATCTTTTTATGATTCGTCCAATCCCCAACTCCGGATTTAGCCTGTAAATAACTAAGTTATCAACATTAAATTCTTGCCCTTGACAATATACATTGAAGCACTTCGAACCAATCCATGCCAATGAATTACCACAGAAAGGGCAACGATATTTAAATCCCTTAATATTTAAAACCAATGACTTGTTAATCTCGTTATTCTAATATATTTTAACACGTTAAAATTTTACTATTATAATTTCTAGGCTTATGAATGATGGAAGTTAAGAAAAAACCGGAACCAACATTTGTTGGTTGTAATGATGATTTAGTTTTTATTGTTCCCAAAGAATTATTTACAATGAAATTGAATTCTGAGCAAAAATTAGAGCCTAAAATGGCTAAAAAATTTAGTCAATACTTGAGAGATACTTTCAAAGGATTTCAATTGGCAAATAAAACCAAATACAATAATGAAAATAATGATAAAACAGAAACGACTTCTGATTTTTGGGCAGATTTCGAAAAAAGAGCGATTAATGAAGGAGTAGATCTGATTGGATATGTTCCTGTCCAAGAAGGTTATATCTTTAAAGATTTACCTATCATTGGAAAAAATGCTATTGTACTTGGAATGGAAATGAAATGGAACATGATTAAAAATGCTCCGGGTATAGAATGTGGTATTGAATCATTTAGGGTATATGATGAATTAGGAAAGGTTACCATTAAATTGACGGAATATTTGCAACAAAAAGGTTATCGAACTGAAGCTCATCACCCTTTTGGAGGTAAACTGTTATACACAGCTCATGCTAAAGCAGCGAATTTAGGATATATGGGGAGGAATGGTCTTATAGTTACTCCCGAATTTGGACCACGTCAAAGATGGAGTATAATTACAACAGATGCAGATATTCCTAAAACTAAAGAAATGGATTATAGTGAGATGTCAGATTTCTGTGAGTCTTGCGGTGCATGCATTGAAAATTGTATTGGTGGAGCCGTTTACGATCAACCATTCCATAAGGGTGAGGATGCTGAGATAATTACTCATATTGATAGAAATAAGTGTATTGAAAGCTTGTTAACAAATAATTACTGCTCTAATTGCCTGAAAGTTTGTCCACAGGGGAAGAAGAGAAGTTAGTTAGAGTTAGAGATTGGCAGTTCTGGAATATCATATTTCCATTTTTCTATTGTGAAGTCCCAATAAGAGTTTACTTTATCAATTATTTTTTGAGAAAAATCATATACATTCTTTTTGTAGCTACTTAAAGGTTTTAAATAGTTAAGAAATGCTTGCTCTGAATTTTTATATCCCGTAATGTTTAACCCATCATAGATTGATTCTAATTCATAAAGAGGTTCTGCCTCTAAATTCTCGAATTTAATTTCTATCAAGTTCCCTTTTGGAATTAATTTTTTTTCTTCAAAATATGACTCCATCATTCTTTTATAAATCCAAAGAATGTGATTTTCTAAATCTTCATCTGAGATATTTTGAAATGTAAATGCTTGTACCATTTTCTTATAGAAATTTTTAGTTGACATATACACGATATAAGGGTTACGATAAATATGAATGAATTGGGCTTCAGGATAGAGTTCCAAGAGTATTTTTATTCGAGCTGTATTAGCAGGATTTTTCAAGATTAATCTTTTTCCATTCATATTGAGAGTTGCTTTTCTTAAAAGAGAATTGTAAACATCATTCCATTTTTCTCTTATCTTCCGAGGAACGTTCTCAAAACGGATATATTTATAATAAAATTCTCTCAATTTTCTTGGAAAGTAGAACCCATTATAGAACGAGTATGGAAAGAGGTTTCCTAGTGCCATCTCTTCTTCTTGAGCTAAGTCCAATCCTAATCTCATGTTATCCATAGGTCTTTTATCTGGTAAGAAAATCTTCATAAAGTTACCAAATACTTTATTTCCCAAAAATGATTTAGGAAACATTGCTTGGAACATTGTAACATAACCAAATTGAGGATCTTGAACCATTAAATTATGTAGGTGTGTTGTTCCACTTCTCCAATGACCTAAAATAAATATGGGAGGTTTTTTTAGTTCAGTTTGTTCGATTATCTTATCAAACCTCCATTTCTCATAAACCCGAAAAGGTATGCCAAATGTGCTCAGAAGATCAATTAAAAATACGCGAGGATAATATTTCAGTGCGACAGATCCATTAGACAAAGTCAATCTCATCCAATCTCGTATTGACGATCCAATGGATGGTCCCATCTTGGCTGTGAGAGAATGTTTTTGTTTCATTAAATTTGCACTTCAAACTGCATTGGTCGTTTACAAAATATGTGATGTCTTCTTATTTGATAAAGGTTCTTAAATATGATTCAGAATCTTATTAGGTGTAATTTAATAAGGTTTATTATTCTAAAACAAAAATAGAATGAAGAAATAGGAATTAATTATGTTCATCCAAAAATTTTCTTCTTAAGTATTCATCCATTGCTTTTGCAGCTTTCTTCCCTGCACCCATAGCAGAAATTACCGTGGCTGCTCCAGTAACAATATCTCCTCCTGCGAAAATGTGTTCAATGTTAGTTTGACCATCATCATTAGTCTCAATATACCCCCATTTATTGATCTTTAATTCTGGAATAGTTTTCGTAAGAATTGGATTTGCTTTAGTTCCTACAGCGACTATTATTGTGTCAGTATCTATTGAATATTCTGAATTTTCGATAGGGATTGGGCTTCTACGTCCAGATTGATCTGGTTCTCCTAATTTCATTTTAACTACTTCCATTTTTCTTACATTACCTTTTTCATCTCCGACAAATTTCACAGGATTAGTCAAAAATTGAAATTCTATTCCTTCCTCCGCGGCATGGTGATACTCTTCCTTCCTGGCTGGCATTTCTGTTTCTGATCTCCTATATGTAATAATAACGCGTTCAGCTCCCAATCTTAGGGCAGTTCGAGCTGAATCTAATGCAACATTCCCTCCTCCAATTACTGTGACAATTTTTCCTATTTTAATAGGTGTATCATATTCTGGGAATCTATACGCTTTCATTAAATTAGACCGAGTTAAGAATTCATTTGCAGAAACGACACCATTTAAATTAAGTCCAGAAATATTCAAGAATGCTGGTAATCCTGCTCCAACTCCTATGAAAAATGCTTTGAAGCCCATTTCTTGTAAATCTTCAATCGTTAAAGTTTTTCCAATAATTGCATTGTAATTTACTTTAACACCCATCATTTTAAGGGTTTCGATCTCATCTTTGACTATCTCCTTCGGTAATCTAAATTCGGGAATTCCGTAAGTTAATACACCTCCTCCAGCATGAAATGCTTCAAATATAGTTACATCATGGCCTCTCATTGCTAATTCTCCAGCACAAGCCAATCCCGCAGGTCCAGACCCAATAACTACAATTTTTATTCCAGTTGGAGCAGCACATTCGGGGCATTCCTTTAATTTATTTTTTCGCTCCCAATCTGCAATGTACCTTTCTAAATAACCAATAGCTATTGGTTCTCCAAGAGAGCCTAATAAACATGAGTTTTCACATTGTACTTCTTGTGGACATACACGTCCACAAATAGCAGGTAGAAGATTACTGCTTTTAATTTTATAGAGAGCAGCAGCTTGTTTTTCTTCTCTAAGCAGTTTTATAAATTCAGGGATTCTGATATTCACAGGGCAACCAGTAACGCATAACGGTAGACCACACTGCAAACATCTTTGGGCTTCTAATTTCATCATATTATCGGACAATCCAAATGAAACTTCTTCAAAATTCTTGATTCTCTCACCAGGGGCTTGTTCTAACATCTTTACTCTTCGCAGTTCATAAAATTTCTTCTTTTTGGAAATTGAAATTTTACTTAAAGTTTCATAACTTTTGCTATCTTCCATTATTGGTTTTTTTATAATTAAATTCATATCAAGTGCTTTTTGGCAAATATCATGTGTTGTACGAATTAATACGGTTGACCAACCTGGTTCTGAGCCAATAGATCCTACTGAGATATCTGCGTATTCTGCGGTTAAGTCATCGCAAAAAAAACATCCAAATCTTCCATATTTCTTAATACTTTTAATGGGGATTTTAGAGATATTACTATCTTGATCATATATGATGAATTTACCCTTATCTATATCCATCTTTTTAATATCTGAAGGATAAACTTGAAATTCATTTTTTAATAATTTGACAATTTTATGATAATCAAAAGATTCCATGCAAAATACTCCAATCTTTAATACAATATTCTCATAAAAAGGTTTGTTTAGAGGCAAAATGGAGATTTTTTTAAGCGCTTTCATTATACAGGGAGTGCCAACTACAGCAATTTTCTTATGATGTCTTGCATCGTGGAGCAATTTAAGAATTGGTACATTAGTATACTTTGTTCCAGCAGTTTTTAAAAGTTCCTCATCATTTTCAACAAAGATTGGTAGTGGTTTTAATGGTTGATCTCCCATAGAAACTGCAAAGGAACCATCAATAAAACCTTGGTTAAATGCTGTTTTAAGTAAGGTGGTGACTATTCCTCCGTCTTGTGCAACAGATTTTATCCTATCCTCTGTAGTTTGAGCTGTACAAAACATTCGATAAGACCCAAATTGCTCTGTAAATTTAATATTAGGGTCATCACTCTCTGATTTATCTAATTGTTTGGGAAAGAATGATCGTGGACAAGCTGAAAAACATAATCCACAATTAATGCATAAATTTTCATCTATTTCAAAGAATCCTTCTGAATAATCAATTGCATTAACTGGACAAATTGAAATACATAATCCGCATCCACAACAAAGATTTTTTTCTAAAATAAGTTTTATATTGGGAAATATTCCTGGATTTTCAGAGTTTTCAATAATTTCTCTAAAAAATCTTGGATGCATGTTTAGAAATCCCAATAATCCTAATTCCTTTAAGTATTCAACACTAATCTCTACAATCTCCTTGGATAATCCTAAATCCGATTTAATTCGGTCTACATTAATTTCACCCGAATCCTTAATTTGTTCTAATATTTGGTATCTTGTGGTTTCCGCTGCTGCTAATGAATCAATTAAATTATCGAACTCATTTTTCTTATATTTTCCTATTTCTAATATTTTAGCTTCTTTATTTCTTAAAAGCTCAACAAGAGGTGATTGACTTTTCATATTAACAGCCCTCATTTTTAAATTTATTTAAAGCTCTACATTCATCTTCATATTGCTCTAATGATTCTTTTTCTTGATCAACAAATCTAGTTGCTCGATTTAATAGATTATCAAAATCTACCATGTGCGCATCAACATCTGGGCCATCTACACAAGAATGATAAATTTCTCCTTGGACAGTAGTAAAACGGCAGCCTCCACACATTCCAGTCCCGTCAATCATTATGGTATTCAATGAAGCATATGTTTTAACCTTAGGTAAATCTCCAGATCCATCAGTAGTTCGTGCAACATATTTCATCATGATTAAAGGACCAATAGCAACTACAATACTAATTTTACGACGAATAATTATATTTTTCAATGGTTCAGTTACCACTCCTTTAATCCCTTCAGTTCCATCATCAGTGCATATTATTAATTCATCACTTACACTTCTTAACTTTTCACGCCAAAATAATAAATCCGTATTCCTAGCACCCAGAATACAAATTACGGTATTTCCTGCTTCCTTCAATTCCTTTGCTTGGGGATAAATGGGGGCTATTCCAACGCCTCCACCAATGAGAATCACCGGATGTTCATACTTTTGGATGTGAATTTTATTACCTAAAGGACCTACAACATCAAGAATCTCATCACCAATATTTAGGTGTGATAGTTGCTTTGTACTTTTACCAACGACTTGGAATACAATTGTTATAGTTCCTTCGTCTCGATCATAATCAGCGATAGTTAGTGGAAATCTTTCTCCAGTTTCATTTATGCGTAGGAGTATAAAATTTCCAGCATGAGCTTTTTTAGCAATTAATGGAGTAGAGAGGATTATCTCAAACAATACTCCGCTTTTTCCGAGCTCCTTTTTCTCTAAAATTTTATAGGGCAAATTAAAACAACAACTCTTTAATAATTATAATTCGGGATAACATAATTTTTCTTAAAAAGGTAAATTAAGCACTAATTTTTAATTTATTGATGATAAATAATTATTCAAGTTTTTAAATAAAAATTAAGTTAGAAAGAGTAAATTTCCTAGAAAACTTGTAAATTCTACAGCTTTTATTTTTTCTTTCATATCAGGGTGTTCTTCTAAATAACAGTTAAAGTGTGCTAGGCATTTGGGACAACTAACCAAAAGATAAGATGCACCAGTTTCTATAGCTTCTAAAATCCTATTTCTTTGAATTGTTTTAGAATATTCATCGCAACTAATATATGCGTTCACACCACAGCATAGCGCGTCTTCTTTATTACTTTTCATTTCAACAACTTCTATGAAGGGGATATCTTTTAAAATGATTCTTGGTTCATCAAAAACTTTGCTTAATCGCCCTAACCTACAAGCGTCATGATAAGTCACTTTAATTTTGTCTGTTATTGGAAACTTTAATCCCTCTAAAAGATTTTCTTTCAAAATAAAATCAGTTATATGATAAATATCAAAATCAAATCCATCATCCCCATCAAATAATTCGCTGTACTTGTGTTTCCAAGTATAATATCCTTCTGCACAACTAAAGATTAGAGTTTTCACACCAGCTTCTTTAAAAATTTTAACGTTATGTTTTGCTAAACGTTCAAATGTTTCAATATCTCCTTGCCATAAACTGTCATGACCACAACATTTTTCATCTTTTAAGACCACAGGGATTATTTCCTTATGATTTAAAAGTCCAATCACTGTTCTGGGAATTTTTAAGTAATCAACTGTATTATAATAAGACATAACATGATGTTTTCCATAATCTAACTTTCCAGTCGGTTCATTGATCATTTGATCAAGACTACTACAGCTACTACAATTCAAGCAGCGATTTGCTTCCTTGATGGCTATCTCTTCAGTAAGACCAACTTCTACTTCATTAAAAGTTTTTATTCTATTAGTAGTATCCAACTCACCCATATCATTCCTGGATTTTTCATTAATTTTCTTTTTTGGAATCGGTGATTTTTTGAATTCAGTTCTATTAACTCTTCTTTCCTTTAGATCTTGACCATTTAGATATCGATCGATTGATATAGCAGCTTCATAGCCATTTGAAATAGCATTTATAGCAATTCCTTTTTGAGCTAATATATCCCCTCCCGCAAAAACTCCAGTAAGATTAGTTTCTAAAGTTAGATCATTGTATTTAATCCTACCACGCTTATCAAATTCTAATCTGCTTTCTGCTGCTTTTATTAGATCAAAGTTTGCTACTTGACCTATTGCTAAGATAATCAGATCAATTTTAATTTTAAACTCAGATCCCTCTATTTCAACGGGACTTCTTCTTCCCGAAGCATCTGGTTCACCAAGCTCCATTTGAATACATTCTGCTTCTTCGCAACTACCCGTATCCCCTCTCACTAAATGAATTGGATTTGTTAAAAATTGGAATTCAACACCTTCACTTATCGCGTCTTCAACCTCTTCCTTTAAAGCAGGCATTTCATTTTGAGAGCGTCTATAAATTACCATTACTTTTTTTGCTCCCAATCTTAATGCTGTTCGTGCTGAATCAATGGCAACATTTCCACCACCTACTACGCCAATGACTTTATTTTTAAAATCATATTTTTCATTCAAAACATTTACCTTTTCAAGAAAATCTAAACCATATAAAATATTATCCAAATCTTCACCCTCAACACCCATATTTCTAGATTCTCCCAATCCAATTCCAATGTATATCGCTTTATAGCCTTGTTCTCTTAGATCATCAAATGTTAAATCTGGTCCAATTGGTGTATTTGTTTTTATCTCCACTCCCATTTTTTCAATGAATTCAATTTCATAATCTAAAGTATCTTGAGGTAAACGATACTCTGGGATTCCACTTCTCAATTTTCCACCCGTATAGGATGATTCTTCAAAAACTGTTGGCTTATATCCTTTTAAAGCTAAGTAAAATGCAGCAGATAATCCTGCAGGACCAGCTCCAATTATGGCAACTTTTTCTTTTAATGGTTTTGCTGGTTCAAATTTCGAGAGCCCTTTATTTTGGATTTCCCAATCAGAAACGAATCTTTTCAGAGCTCTAATTGCGATAGGATCATCGATCTCTTCCCGATTACAATTTCTCTCACAGGGGTGGGTGCACACTCTACCACATACAACTGGAAAAGGATTTCGTTCTCGTATCAAATCTAAAGCTTCTTGGAACTTGCCTTCTTTTATCAACCCAACATATCCTTGAACATCAACTCCTGCGGGACAAGCATTTGTACAAGGAGGGATACTACTCATAAGAGGCATGCATCCCATAAAGTATCCTATTTCTCCTTCATCAGATATCTTTAAATTAGTATCACTAAGAAAACCAAGTCTGTTAGATATTTCTATTTCTTCATTCGCCATCATTCGAGGAAGATTAGCATATTCCCGATTATGCTGGCATTCATTCTTATCCAACTGTAAAGCCTCATTAGTTGATACAAGACTTCTCAGATTTAAAATGAGATCAAGAAAGTTTACTCCACTATTTTCTTTTGACATTGGACAGTACTCTACACACGCTCCGCATGATAAGCATTTCCAAATGTTATTATTTTCTAATGTTTCTTCAATGGATAAAAATGTTATATCAGTAATCAAATTTCGAGGGAAAAATGTTCCTAAGTATGCAGTGGGGCAAGCAGTATTACATCGATTACAACTATAACAATAATTCACTGATTCAATTAATTTTTTATTAAATTCAGCTGAAATGGGCTCTATAGCTTTCTTCGACTTATTTAAATCTAGAGATTCAATCATTATATATCAAATTAATAGTTTATAATTGATAAATATAGATGGGGAATTTTTTTATATAATTTGATTATAAATAGAAAGAAATTCTCCAAAAGGTTATTCAATGATATTGACAAGATCTCAAAAGGGTGAGGATGTAATAAATTCCCTTATAAGTCATAGATTAATTAAACAGCACGTCATACCAATTGATCAAACGAAAGAATGGGAAACGAAAAAGATTAATTGGCTAAAGAAAATGACTGGCTTAAAAAGAAAATAGGCAATTCACTCCTCTTTTTTACCAATTTAGAAATATTTAAAACAAACCTTTTTTATTATCTATAAGAATTTGATAAAGTGATATGAATGGCGATAGAACAAATCTTAAAAGCATGTTTTAGTTCTTTAATGATAGTTTTTCTTGGCACCTTATTGATTGTAGGTTTATTCTTAATAATAAGAGCCTATCAATTAAAAGCGACTAATTTTTACTATATCGGACTTGCTTGGAGCACGGAAGCTTTGGCTCAAATAATAAATCAAGTTACATCTATACCTGAAAGTATTTACGCTATATTTTCAAAATTAAGTTTTATGTTAATAATCCTATTTATAATTCTAACCTTCTATAACCACCAAAAACCGAAGAAGAAATATTACATTTTATCCATTGCATTTTTATTAGCAATTTTAGCTTGGTTCTTTGCTGCATTTAGGACAACTTCCCAGGTAGCTTATGTAATCAATAGAATCTTTGATTTTATTATAAATTCAATAGCTTTAGATTGGTTAGCATATTGTTGTTATATAACGTATCGACATATAAAGAACTCGACTATTGCTCAATGGGTTAAGATGAGATATAAAATAACATTCATTTTTTCTCCGATTCTTACTTTAATTTATTTAATCTTAATATTTCATCCATATAACGTACCTTTTGGGGATGAAACTAATACTCAAAGCTTGATCTTTTATGCACTTACAGCCATCATCACTTTCATTTATGGAATAAGTTTTGCAATTGCCTGGGTATTTCCCAGAAAATTCAATAGAAAGTTCAGCAAAAAGAGAGTAAAAACTGAAGAAGAAATAGATGAAGATAAAATCATGGATTTAATTAAGAATCAATTGTCCACAAGGAAATCTAATGGAGATCATTAAATATCTAGGAGATATCTTAGCAACGGAAATTAGTATCAGTCCTCCAGCAGCAAGAGGATTACTCAAGTTAGCAATCAAAGATCAAATAGGTCCATTCAAGAAACTTGCTGAAATTGATTTAAATGATTTACAAAATGTAATTAAAGGTTCATTATCAAAGAGATTAATAGAGTTAGAAGTGAATGATCCTGAAATTATTATCGATTTAATTGAAAATGAACTCATTTTAAATCAATCATTAATTACAATCACAAAAATTTAGAAAAAGTTGAATAGAGCCAAATTCGCTTCTAATTATAAAATGGGTGCATTTTTGGATTTTAAGTGAAGAGTAATATGTATCACATCTTAGTATCGAAATTTAAATAAAATAAAAACAAAGTAAGAATTATCTCTCAACCAAATAAGTACTTCTAAAAGGTTGAGGCTAAAGAACTTGCTTTTACATTAGAATCTCAGTTTAAGAGGAAACCTAATAAATAGTAGTTCTCTATTATAAATTGTTTAATAATAAAAATACAAAATAAAAAGATAGAACAAGTGATTGATAAAAAATGAGTAAATCTAAGGATATCCCAATTCCAGACCAAGTATCTGGCTATTCTCAAGTTAGGCTTGATGTGGATTTGACGAGTGGAAAAATTGAAAATTCAACGTTATCGAATGAATTCGTTCGAGACTGGATTGGAGGGTACGGTTTTGGCGCCAAAATCCTATGGGATGAATTAAAACCGGGTGTTGATCCTTTAGGTCCTGAAAATGTTTTTGTTTGGTCAATTGGTCCTTTTCCATCAACAATTTTACCAACAAGCTCAAAATATGGTGTGTTTGCTAAGTCGCCGCTAACTGGAATGTTTGGAATGGCTATTTCGTCAGGTTCAGTTGGAGCTCAAGCTCGAAGAGCAGGTATTAACACGATAGTTGTCAAAGGTAAAGCTTCAGAACCAGTCTATTTAGTTGTAGATGATGATGATTACTATCTTGTACCATGTGAAAAAACTGTTTGGGGAAAAGGGAATTTCGAAACTGAAGAACTTCTTCGGGAAGAATTTCAAGATCAACGATTAGCAGTCATGTCTATAGGCCCTTCTGGCGAACACATGAGTCGAATGGGATGTATCACGAATGATCGAAACAGACAAGCCGGTCGAACCGGGATGGGTGGCGTAATGGGTTCTAAAAACTTGAAAGCTATCTGTTTTAGGGGTACACAAAGTACAAAAGTAGCTCAACCAGTAGAATTCTACAAACTTGCAAAAAAACTTATTAAAGTAGCTAATGGTCCAGCAACAGCTAAATATCGAGATTTAGGAACACCAGCTGGTTTAACTAGTTATAACAAACTCGGTATGATGCCTACCAGGAATTATCGAGAAGGTACTTGGGACGCAATTGACAACGGAACATTCACAGGAGACACTCTTAACCAAGATTGGGTAGTGAAGAAAGTGGCATGTTCACAATGCTCTATCGCCTGTGATCATTTGGCAAGGGTTCCGAAAACCCACCCAGAATATCCTAACTTGGTAGCTTCTATAGACGTTGAAATGTGTTATTCATTTGGAACAAATATGGGTACTTCTGATTGGCCCACTATATTTAAATGCGTTCAATTGTGTGATGATTTAGGTATTGACGCGATATCAGGTGGGGTAACGGCCTCTATGGCGGCAGAATTGTTTGATCTAGGGCTTATAACTAAAAAAGATTTAGGTTATGAGTTACCATTTGGTTCAACGGTCAATTTAGTGAAATTCACCGAAGAAATGTGTCTTGGAAAAGGATTTGCAGGTAAAATCTTTGGAGATGGCTGTGAACAAGCGGGAATTCGATTAGAAGAAAAGGGAATAAAAAATGCAAGTTATTATGGGATGCACATTAAAGGTCTAGAAATGCCCGCATTCGATTTACATGGCATGACTTCCTTCGCGGTCGGAGAGAGTGTATCTATACGTGGTGCTTGTCATTTGCGTAATGGAGCATATGGATTGGATGCAAAAGGTACATTTGATCGCTTTGGATATGAAAAACCTCTTGAAAGAGGTAAGAAGATTAAAGCAACTGAGGACGTGTATGGCGTAATCGATTCTTACATCATATGTAAGTTCACACGAGGCATTTATGAAAACGACGCAGAAATGGCAAAAGTATATGAACTCGTTACTGGCATTCCACACACCGAAGAATCAATTTTGAGACGTGGAGAAGCAATCGTAAACCTTTCCAAATGTTTCAACATTAGAGAAGGATGGACACGAGCAGATGATCACCCACCCGAGAAATTCTTCAAGGAAGCACACACAAAAGGTCCTGCTAAGGGAGTAACTCTCAAAGAAGAAGGATACCAAACAATTCTAAGTGGTTATTATGAAGCGAGAGGTTGGGACAAAGAAACAGGAATTCCAACCGATGAAACATTGAAAAATTTGGGTTTAGATTTTGTAATTGGAAAACTTAAACCAGCAGCGGCAAAAGGAGGTAAAAAATAATGGCAGCACGAAGAAAAAAGATTCACCAATTTATTATAGTTGATCCTGAGCTCTGTACCGGCTGTGAAACGTGTGAATCTGTCTGTTCCTTTGTTCATGATGGAGAATTCAACCAAATTAACACGAGAATTCATCGAGTTAGAATAGAACCTGTTTTTAACATTGCACTTGCTTGTCAAAAATGTGAGGATGCCCCTTGTATTCGTTCATGCCCTGAAAAGGCATTAGATAAAGCAGAAGATGGTTCCATTCTTGTAGATGACGAAAAATGCAATGGATGTGGATTTTGTATTCGAGCTTGTGATTTTGGAGTCATTACGTTACATTTAGATTCCCAAAAAGCTTTGGTTTGTGATTTATGTGAAAACATGAAAGAAGATTTCATTGATCTTGAAGTTGGCAAGAGAGAACCTCAATGTATATTTGTTTGCCCCAAGGAAGCCATATCACTTAAAAATGTTGAACAGATTGGCGAAGAAACCCGTATTGATGCTATTAGGCGTTTATTTGGAAATGTCGAGGAGTTTGGCAGTAAATAATTAATTTATATCATATTTTTATTTTATCTTTTTTAAATTTCTATAACATCAACAATTTTTAAGAGGTCTCATAAAGGTTCCAGCACTCTTTTTTGTTAAAAGTTCAGGGTTGCTACATTCTTTAATCTTTACATCTTGTTCGAGAATGAATTCACCAATTTGTTTTACCTGAGTCATTATTTCATTTTTAATTTCTTTTGTAGTCTTTTCGAATAGTAAGAATTTTACTGTAGGATCGGGTTTAGTGTGGAAATCCCAAATCCCAATCACTTCACCATTTAATAGAATAGTAGTGGTAGCGTTTCCAGAGCGATCGAAAACAAACTCATAAATCTCCTCCTTAATGATACGTTTTCTATTCTTATATCCCATCAAGTAAGGATCCAAGTTTGCTAATAGATTAATTGTTGGTAGCTTTGGTATACTTGATTTTTTGAGAAATTCGATATCAGATTTGTTAGCATAATAAATATCGTCAGAACAAGTGATTTTTTCAACTTGACTTTGAATGTTTTCAATTGCGCTACTGGTTTTGGTTTTACTCAATCCAGCCCACCAACTGATATCTTGCTCAGTGACAGGACCATATGCCGTTATATATCTTCTAATAAGGTTTTGAATTGCTCCATTTTCTTCTAGATCTTCAAAATTTAGGTCAGAAAAATTATTTTTCATTAAAGTATACCTATTTCTTCTGTCTTTCCATCCTTTTGGAGGTTTTTCCCTCACTAAAAGCAGTTTGTCACACATTAATGAAATAATTATTGAGACATTTCTTTCAGAGTTAATCCTCTTTTTAATATCACTAGCAATTAAAGAATTATTATTCAGAACTTGAAGAATTTTTGATTCCAATTCATTGTATTCTTTTCTCGTGAAATCAGAGTGTGTAAAAAAACCATCAAATCTATTTTCTTTAAGATTATAAGTAGCTTTATTAATAAATGGGGCATCTTCTTTAGCTACGATGAACAAGGTATTGCGCATTCCTCTGATTTTTAGGAGGGTCTTTGTTTCATATAATTCTTTTTCTAATTCATCCTTTTGAAAGTGATTTTTCCTACTAAATAGATAAACATATGGCTCGAAGGTCCCAGTAGCTTGTAAACCACATAAATTTTTTACAATTTGAATTATGTCATCTATTTTTGAAGTATATGAAAGATGTTGTTTGTACAATATTAATTGGTTAATATCTTCCTTTGAGTACGATTTCATAATTATTTTTCATAAAGATAGAATTCGAATTGCTTTAAATCTCTATTCTTAAATTTCAATAAATATAAGGAATAAATAATCCCAATTTTAATAAAAAGTCCAGAAAATAAAGTGGCACTTTATGTTATGTTAAGTCTTTTTAATAAGTGTTAAATTTATGATATATATCTGATTAAAATTAATGTATACGATATTGGTGCATATGCATGTTAGAAGGATTAGATAAAATCGATTGGAAAAATTTGGAACATGCTTATGGAGAAGCTTCTGATGTTCCCGACCTTATTAGGAGTTTAGCATCTAACAATATAGAAGAAAGGGAAGATGCGTTATGGGAACTTTATGGTAATATTTTTCATCAAGGAACGAGATATGAAGCAACTCGTTATGCTATACCTTTTATTTTTGAGTTAATTCGTGAACCGGATATCACAGATAAATCTATTCTTATAAGATTTACAATTGATTTAGCTTTAGGATATCATGAAGCCTTTTTACCTAGAGGACCTAACGTTGAGAATTGGATTGAAGATGCTGGATCGTTTGATGCTGAAGATGAAGAGGAAAAGGCTTACTGGATTAGGCACATTGATGCATTTATTGACTCATATAAGGCAACTTTGAAAGAGGTCCCTACATATTTAGAATGCTTGAAAAATTCTGAGCAGGATGTTAAACTAACAGCACTATTCGCTCTAGCTTGGTTTAGAGAAGAAGCACAGAATACTTCTGAAATTGTCTTAAGTATATTAAGGAATGAAAAAAATGAACTGTTAATAATGAATGCTCTAATATCTTTGTCAATGCTTGATTCGTATAATGATATAAGATCTCATATTGATGAAATCCATGACTTTTTTTCGAATGAATCTAATCTGATTAAGATTGCTAGTTCTATCGCTTTGATAAATATCTTGCAGGATGGGGTAGATGCTAAATTTATTAATTTTCTAATAAATGAATTACCAATTATCTCTAAAATGGAGATGAATCCTTCTGATTTTCCATGGAATGATGGAGATATTCTAGGATTTATTTCAGAGGTTTTAAAATTTTATGCTATAGAGAATCCAGAAAAAATTGTTATCCCTTTATGTAATATATTAAAAAATCTTACTGGTGAACAATCACTCAATCTAACATCTTCTCTTTTATGGATGGTCTTTCCAGTTCCACCTGAAGGAAGTTCCCAAATCAAACAGAAAGTTTGGACCTTAAAGGAACTAAACAAATATCAAAAAAGAGTATTAAAGACTTTAGTAGATAATCCAAATATTTGGAAACTTGAGGACATAGATTTTGAAAATTTTAACTTATTGATGAAAGAATATAATCTCCCTTCAACCATTTCCGATCTTAGAAAGTTATTAGGACTTGATCTGAAGAAGTAATACTGTTTTTCATATTAAGAATAATGTTCTGATTCAGGATGTATTTCACGTACAAAATTAAAATCAAAAATGTCATTAGTTCTGAGTTCTTTCTTAATATAGTTCAAATCTTTGAGTACCTTAACAAATTCCATTGTAGATTTAACATATCCTTCTGAAAGAGCTATACAATATTTAGGTGAAATTTTTAAGACTTCTAAAACATAACTTTTAGTCAAAATCTCAAAAGTGGTTGATATTATTTCAGCTGCCTTGTTGGGTGATTTCCTAAGCAAAGATGATGCATTTTTATTATGATTTAAAAATTTTAACACTATTTCAGGCTTTTTGTCTATAATATCCTCATAAAAGAAGATTCCATAACTTGGATTATTCTTCCATAAAAATTCTGGAGGAATTATTAAATGAGAATCAAAAATTGTTGAAGAAAAAACAGCCAACGCGGGAGTACCGACACCTCCTTCAAGAATTCCAGTTTGCATATCTGTGGCAATAAATTCTGCTTGTTTATAATGTTTTACTTCAACTTCACCCAATAGATTGTATTTTTTTAAATAAAAATTAAGAATTACATCATGGATTGATCCTCTACTTGGGACTCCAACTACTTGTCCTATAAATTGAGAAAACACTTCAGAGAGATCATTAAGCTGAGCTAACGTTTGATATTTTTTGGGAGCAACCATAATAGTCCCTTCTACATGACCTCCAGCTACACATTTAATAGGAACTTCGTTATCTATTCCTATAATCGCTGGAGGTAATCCCATATAACCAATATCCAACTTCTTATTTTGAAATGCGCTAATCATTGATGGTCCTGTACTAAACATCTTCCATTGAATCTCCATATTAAAATCATTATCTAAGTTCTTATTTCCCATTAAAATGAAATTTGCATGATAAGCTGTAGAGAGATGCCCAATCCTTAATTTATTTTTTTTAATTTAAGACACCCTAAAAGATTAATTTCATTTGTTATCAGAACTAAATTTTTAATATTTATAACCGAAATAATTAATTTCTTTTAATTTTTTTATGTTTTTGATATATTAGTGATATTATAAAAACCTAACATTATTCAAATGATTGATGTAAAAATATATTTTTTATCGTTATTAGCAGATATTACCAACATTAAAGAATTAAATTTATCCATTCAAGTCAACTCTACAATTAAAGAAATTTTAAAAATACTTATTTCTAAATTTGGAAAAGATTTCGAAAGAAAGATTTTAGATTCCCCGGATTCTATAAGTAAATATATAATTTTAGGATTAAATGGTAAAGATATACGTACACTTGAAAATTTAGATACTATTGTCAACCAGCATGATGAAATTCTACTGTTACCAGCAATAGCTGGAGGATAAAGAGAATTTGGCTAAAAAAATATAAAACTTGTAGTTAACATAACAATTAGGCAATTAAACTATAGAAGATAAGGTGTTAAGAATTCTTGAGTTCCTTTTTCTACCGTTAGATGCTCATTTAAGGTATCAGGTTCTCTACCATAGATTACTTCTCCTCTGGATTTTAAAGCATCTGAATATCTCAATGTCAATCTTGCAGCAAATTTTATTACAGCTTCATCAATATTCCCTTGAATAAGGGTTATAGGACCCTTTACATTGGAAGCTTCCATTATAATTCCATTCGATTCCTTTAGATGAATTAAAAAATTATTCTCTAATTCATTTCTTCCAATAATAATTTTAGCTCCATTAAATCTAAAATGTCTACCATACTTTAGAAGTCTTACTCCCACCATTGAAGGTTCTTTATTAAATTTGAGGTAATCTCTCATTCTATTAGCAAAATCTTTTTCTGTGAGGAGGCATCCTCCACATGCATTATATTCGTTCAAAATTCCATGGGATCTCGCGAGTTCTAATTGCTTTTTTCTACTCCTCCCTTTAATCCCTAGTAGCTTGGATCTCTCAATTAATCCTTTTTTTTCTAATGTAGTTGGTTTTAATAATAAAGCAGATAATGGTCTAAGCAATATTCCTTTAAGATCAGACTCCTCTTCAATAATTCTCAAAGCTTTAAGATTTTGAGATTTAGGTCTCTGATCCAATACTTCTCCAGTGAATATGAAATCAGCATTAATTTGTTCAGCAAATAATTTTGCCTTCTTTAATATGTAAATCCTACAATCAATACAGGGATTCAAATTTTTACCGTAACCAAATTTAGGATTTTGAATTACCTCTAGATAATCATCTTCTTTCTGAAGATAATAGGTTTTTATCCCTAATTTGTCGTAATAGAGATTTAATCCGCATTCTGCATTTTTATAGGCTTTTTCACAAATGCAAAAGGGAGATTTAAAATTTAATCCAATCACTTTAATATTCTGCAACTTTAAAACCAAGCAAGCAATTAAACTATCTAAACCACCCGAAATCAGACCTAAACCAATAGGTCTATCATTATTAAGATCGTTCATTAATTAGGTCACTATTATTCATATTTTTCTTAATATCATTATCCATTCAGGTTTATCCGAATGAATTTCCTTTATTTCTAATAATTCAGCTAAATTTTGTCTTTTACAACTTTCAGGAATATTCTTGAGAGCTGCAGGAAAATCTAAGTATACTTCTAGAATATCACCCTTCGTTAGAACCTCTAGTGTTAATTTAGTGTAAACAAATGTTAATGGACACATTTTACCTCGAATATCTAATTGAGTGCTGTTTTTATAATTTGATTTATCTCTACTATTCATTGCAAGCATTCAAGCCCCCATAATTTGCTTCTTCAACTAAATCCTTAGGGTCATCCCCACAAGCTATGCATTTGTTGTTTCTGTGTACCTCGATAAAATCAAAATTGTTTCTTAAAAGATCTATATACATTATTTTATTTGTTATTAAATCACCTATATTTAGTATGTATTTTAGCGCTTCATTGGCTTCCAAACAACCTAAAACTCCAGGAACAAAACCAATAACTCCCGCTTGAGAACAAGACATACTTGAATCACCCTCAGTGATATCACCGAACACACACCTATAACACGAAGTCATCTTTTCAGGAACAACTGTCATTATTTGTCCGTGAAATCTCAATACACCCGCAATCGTAAAAGGAATTTTTAAACTAATACATGTATCGTTAATGAGCATTTTGGTTGGGAGGTTATCAGAACCTTCAATAATAAAGTCAGAATCCTTAAGTAAAGCTTTAGAATTTTTAGGAGTAATATGATCGTTGATAATTTCAATAGTACAATCTGGATTCAGTGAGTTTAGCTTATCTGCAGCACTAGTAGTTTTTTTACTGTTAATATCCTTTGTAAAATGAAGTATTTGCCTATGTAAATTTGACATTTCAACAGTATCAAAATCAATTATCTGTAATGTTCCTACACCCGCAGCAGCTAAATAGTAAGCTGTAGATGATCCGAGAGCTCCTAACCCAATTAGTGAAATTTTCGAAGCTAACAACTTCTTTTGCCCAATTCCACCAACTTCCTTAAGCACAATCTGCCGTGAATACCTATTAATTTGTTCTTCTGTTAAATCCATTTGCATTCATATTAAATAATAATTTTTGATTATAAAAAAAATGCTACTAAAGATTGAATAAGCGTACATAAGAGAATGATTTGAATTATTCTCCCCATTCAACAAGACGTCGTTCACCTTCGAGAGATCTTAACCGAGAAAGTTCTTGAGAAACTTCTAATGTTCCGACATATTTTCCGGTGTCATCGTGCATGGCAAAATACCTAATCATTATAAAATCGTCAACTGCTTGAATCCAAAATTCTGCCACATTTTTTTCACCTGATTTAAACTTCTCTAAAATATCTTCTACAACATCTACACTTTTGGGAGGATGGCATTTTTGAACGGATCGACCAATAATTCCTCGACTCCTTGGAAATATTCGATCTTCTGCATCGGAATAATATGCTACTTCATCGTTCTCATTCACAAAAGTTAAATCTACTGGTAAAGTTTTCAACATGATATTTATTTGTTCTATTGTTAAATTTCCGATGTCAAGATTGAGAGATTCTTCTGCTTTTACCGTTTTCGTAGGAAGAGGTTTATGAAGATCAGCTGTTGTTACTGGTTTCCATTGATCTCCGGGTCTAACTCCAAATGCAAAACCAATTTCCTCCTCACCTTCACGAACATTTAGCCAATCCACCTCGTTGAAAAATTCCAATGTCATTGGAAATAGAATGTGTTCCTCTTTGTAAATCATATCGTCTACTTTTTGTAAAGCTAATTCTATTTCTTCGATTTGTTCTGTCTTTAGTAAAGGGCGTATCTCATCGTGAACTGCCCACATTACTTGAGGAGGTCCAGAAATATCATATTTCTCAAGAATTGGAAATAACTGATTTTCTTTTCGGGTATAATGTATACTTATCTCCCCTAACTTACGAAATAATTCAATTTTATCTGAATCTGGGGCTGATCTGATTTGTCGCAATAAATTCGTAATTTCTAGATTTTCTCGTAAATACGTATGGATTGGATGACCAGGGATGGTTTCGTAATCTTCTTTCACATTTAAAGAATCCCTAAATAATTCAACATGTAAATCACTTAATTTTGTGATCTCTTTTGGATCTAAGTACCCTTCGTCAATGAGTTGTTGCTCCAACTGACCTATCTCATAAGGTGTTATATCGCCGACAGCTTCTTTAAATTGAGCTTTCAATATTTCAACATCGACACCTTTATGTATATCAAGTAATAAGTTTTTCAACATTTCTTTTCGATCTTTCTCTAAAGGTATATCAACACTATCTTCAATAGCGCTTTTAATAGTAGAAATTATTCTTTCTAAAGGAACTTCTAATATCACAGAAACCATTTCTAGAGTTGCTTTTTTTCCTATCGTTTTCCTTACAATTGGATTTTTAAATCGCTTAGCTTTAGAAGAAAATTTAAGTAATTCATCAAAAACCTTTGGATATTTATCAATTAAAGGGAGTATAATTGTTGAGTTATTTATTTCCATTTTAATCTACTCTTAAAATAGTTATTTTGTTTTATTTTATCGTTATAAATTATTAAAAATATTTTATTTATTATTTATGAACATTTTCCTAATGATAAATAAGAAAAAGTTATGAAATAGGTGTTTTACGTTTACTATAGCGTTATTTTGTTTAATTATAGAGATCATTAGCAATTTTTTTTACTATTTTACTGTTATTTGTGATTTAATTTTTTCCAATAATTCTCATTTAATCAGATTTTAAAACTCAATCATCATAACAATTGAATTTTAATAAAAAGCTTAATTTAAGAGATCAATAAATTAATTGTAATATTTTACTATTAATGAGAGAAAAGTGTTATAATAAATCTCAAATAATTAGGAGGATTTAACAGTAAAGGTGTAATAATTGTCTGAAAAACAGACCAAAGATTTAGAAAACGAATTATCTATCGTTGGCGTTTTCGTGTGTCGCTGAGGTATCAATATCGCTGGTATTTTGGATATCCCTAAAATCGTTGAAGTACTTAATACATATCCGGGTGTTAAAGCGTTCGAATATTTATCCATGTGCACTGAAGGGGGATCAACCTACATAAAAGAACAAATAATAGAAGCTAAATTGGATCGAATTGTGGTCGCTGCTTGCACACCAAAGACGCATCAACCCGTCTTTCATGCAATTTTAGCAGAAGCAGGCTTACCTCCACGATATTTGGAGTTTGTAAACATTAGAGAGCATTGTTCATTTGTGCATCAAGGCGAGCGAGATAAAGCATTAATAAAAGCTATTGATCTGATAAGAGCAGGAGTTGCAAGATCAAGATTATTAGAAGATGTTCCTACAAAAACCGTTCCAGTCACAAAGGCAGCTTTGGTTGTTGGAGGAGGAATCGCAGGCTTAAGCACCGCAATTGATCTTGGTGATGCGGGATATCAAGTCCATCTTGTTGAGAAAAAGAGCACAATAGGAGGAAGAATGAGTCAATTGGATCGAACATTTCCTACCGATGATTGTAGTATTTGAATACTTGGGCCAAAGATGCTTGAAGCCAATAGGCACCCAAACATCAATTTAATGACATATTCAGAAGTTGATTCAGTTGATGGCTATATTGGTAATTTCAAAGTAAAAGTGAAAAGAAAAGCACGATATGTAAGTGAAAAAACGTGCACTGGATGTGGGCAATGCACTGATGTTTGTCCGATTTACATCCCAAACTTCTTTGATGAGAACCTTTCGGCTCGTAAGGTCATTGATATAGCCTTCGCTCAAGCAGTACCTGCAATTTATGATCTCGCAAGAGATTCCTGTGTTGAATGCTTTGGATGTGTAGATGCATGTGACCAAGAATCAATAGATTTTAGCATGCAAGATGAGATAGTAGAACTTGATGTGGGCACAATTATAGTAGCCACAGGTTGGGATATTTATCAAGGCCCTGAATATGGTTATGGCAAGTATGAAAATGTACTGACTCAAATTCAGCTAGAAAGAATTTTAGCCCCTAACGGACCAACTTATGGTCATCTTATTAGACCTTCTGATAAGAAACGACCTACAAAAATATTGTTCATAAATTGTGTTGGATCCCGTGATGAGAAGACTAATCCATATTGTTCAGTAGTTTGCTGTAACTTATCAGTAAAAAATTCTAAGCTGATAATGTCTGAACATCCTGAATCGCAGATCATGGTATCCTACATAGATATGAGGAATTGTGGCAAGGATTACGAAGAATATTACAAGAGAGCTCGAAATGCAAACATCATTTTCACTAAAGGTCTTGTTGGAAATATAGAAGAAGATCCTTTAACGAAAAATCTTAAAGTACAAATGGAAATCGTTGGTGCCGATACAATCGTGCAAGAAGAATTCCACATGGTAATTCTCTCTTCAGCATCCCTTCCTTCTGAAGGTACTAATGAAATTGCGCGAGTGTTAAATATGGAAAAAAGTCCTGATGGATTTCTCAAGGAATACCATCCAAGATTAGATCCAATTAGCACTAAAGTTCCAGGTATATTTCTCGCAGGTTCATGTCAAGGACAGAAAGGAATTGCGTACACTGTTGGACAAGCTCGAGGTGCAGCATCAGCTGCAGGTATTCCCATGGGTAGAGGGGAATATACCATGGAATTAATTCGAGCTACACCCTCTGACGAGCGATGTGCTAAGTGTTATAAATGCATCGAAGCATGCCCATATACTGCTATTTCGATCAATGAAAATGGAAATATCGTCGTTGACTTAATTAAATGTCGAGGTTGTGGCACATGTGCTGGGATCTGTCCATCAAAAGCAATTGAACTGACGTACTTTAGAGATGATCAATACATGGCATTAATTGATGAATTGCTTCCAATAGAACAATAAAGAGGTAAATAAAATGGCAGAAGATGTTGATATAAAAATAATTGCCTTCCTATGTTGGAAGTGAGGTTATGGCTCAGCAGATATGGCAGGAACTATTCGGGCTCAATATCCCGCTTCAATTAGAACGGTACTCGTACCTTGTTCAGGAAGAGTTGGATCCGATTTAATAATGAGGTCGTTTGGACGAGGAGCTGATGGTGTTATGATTATTGGTTGATATCCAAAGGAATGCGACTATGAAACAGGAAACTATCATGCATACCGACAAGTTGAGTATGTAAAAGAAGTACTTAGATCTATGGGTATCAATGAAAAACGAATTCATATAGGATGGTGCACCGCAGCAGAAGGACAAAAGTTCCAGCAAGATGCTACAGCATTTGATAAGGTCATACGAGAATTAGGGCCAAATCCCTTAAAAACTAAGGGCGACACACACAAAAAAGCCAAAACGTGAATAATTAAAGTGTTATCTGATGACACTGAGTTAAAAAAATGAGAATTCAGTTGAAGAAATGGTATGCACCATACAACACATAAGTTTTATATTACCAATATGTAATAAGTTTTAAAATAAAAGAATAAAAAATAAGATTTAGTAAAAATTACCAAAAAAATAAAAAAATAATTTAATAACTCTGAGATGGAATTACATGGATTCAATTGCAGAATATCTAATAAAAATTGATGACTTTCCAAAACTTTTAACAACTCTTCTCAAGGAGAAAGTTGTAGATAAGATTTTGGGAGCCGCAACAAAAATAGATAAAAAAACTAACGTGGAAGATCGATTTACTGTACAACCCCAAGTATTTGAAAAGGTAGATGATATAACTTCATTTCCTCTAACTAATTTAATAGCTTATGGATACGCAAGAACTGATTCAGCGTCAAAATACCTTCACAAGACACTACAAGGGGCTTTAAACGAAAAAATCGGACTTATAGCACGACCTTGTGATACAAGAGGTTTAATTGAACTTGCCAAAATAAGACAAGTCAATTTGGATAATTTATTCATTATCGCTTTTGAAGATAGAGGAATGGTTATTAACGTCTCTCGAGAGATGAGAAATTTCCCGGATATCGATAAAACCAAGGTTGTTAAAGAAAAAATTGGTGATAAGGGATTAACCTTTAAAATGGAAGATGGAAGTGTTAAAGATATACAATTAAATATTGCTGAGAATTGCAGTAGGTGTACTCGTAAAATCCCGGTTGTTGCGGATTTAGGTCTCAACGACTTAATAATGCCAATCGATTCAGATGAAATAGTCCTTAAGGTCTATTCAGATAAAGGTAATGACCTTGTTGAAAAATCAAAGATTGATAAGAAACCACTTCCAGACG
>JAGXNQ010000210.1 GCA_019894955.1 Promethearchaeota archaeon
ATCCAAACTTCCTCCTAAGCCCTAATAAATTTCACATGAATAATTATGATGATGATTTGTCCAGTCATGTAGTTAAAGAAGATTAGAGGAGAGAAAATGGTTGAAATAAATTTGGAATAGATTGAGATATAGTAAATAAAAAAATAAATAAAATAAAAAACTCAAAAAAAACTACTTTTTCCAAAGGCTCCAAGAAATATATCCTATAGAAACCAATAATGTGGGATATATTATTACTTCCAATAATGAAGGGTTTGCGTTATATCCAAAAAGAGTTTTTAACAACGAACCAATGACTTCTAAAAATTCTGGAGTAGTAGGATTTCCATCTGGAAAATTTTCAGGAAGTATATGTTTAATATTCCAAACATCATTGATTATTGGGTGTATAACTCCGGCTTCTATGAATTCATGAATCCCATAAGTTATTAGACCAGCAGCAAATAATATAAGCATGATATTTGTAATTTTCAGGAATTTTGTAATATTAATAGAACGTACTCCATAAAAGGTGAATAAACCGATCGATATTGAAATTGCTAATCCAATAATTGATCCAATAATTACATCTACTTGATTTAAGGAACCTACAGAAGTAGCACCTACTAAAAGAAGAACAAGTTCTATTCCTTCTCTCATTATTATTACAAAAGTCAAGATGAGAATGGAAAATACTTTTTGTTTCTGTATTGAATCCTCCAACCTTTCCTCAAGGTGTTCTTTCATCTTAGGACCTTCCTTACCAATCCATAAAATCAATGTAACAATAAAAATTCCAGAAATAATGAAAGCAAATCCTTCAAATATTTGTTCAGTTGTTCCTGTGAATTCTCCAAAGAAAAGTGTAAATAAAAATGCAAATAATATACTTGAAATGATAGCTAAAATGCTCCCTACGTAGACATATTTATTATATGTAGTTTGCCCTGTATTTTTTAGATATAATAATAAAATTACTATAATAAGTATTCCTTCCAAACCTTCTCTAAACGCCAAAAAAATTGGAATCGGTAAATTAACAATTGAAATCATAATCATAATTATAACTATAAATGAAATGATTAAAGTATTAGGCTTATCTAAAATAATAGTTTCAACTATTTGTAAAATTAAAGCTATCCTTAAACTCAGAAAAATTTATGGTTTAAAATAAGAATTTATATCATTAACTATTCGCTTCTAATAATCAAAAAAAATAAGCTATATTTTAGTCCTATTAAAATGCGAAAACTTTATTAGAATTTTTTAATTCCTCAAAATATGAATATAGAGGTACTGTTGATTGCATTTGGATTATTATTTATTGGGGAATTAGGAGATAAAACCCAATTAATCGTGTTTAATCTGGCATTAGAATATAAAAAGTTCTATAAAGTTGGAATTGGGGCTACCTTTGCATTTGCATTATTAGTGACTATAGGAGTATTCTTTGGTGCTGTAATTACTAATTTTATTCCATTATTCATCATTTCGATAGTTTCAGGACTAGTTTTTATTATTATAGGGTTACTTGAAACACGTGACCTAAAAGAACTGTATGTAAACCACCAACTCAAGAAAAAAGGGGAAGAAATTTCTAATTCAAAGGAAGAAGAACCTGAAGATAATAAATTTTCTCGATTGAAGAGAAATCCTTACTTAGCAGGCTTTGGATATATTTTTTTGATGGAATTAGGAGATAAAACTCAAATTCTCACCATAACTCTTGCCTCTATTTATTTATTTCCGATAGAAGTCTGGTTAGGATCATTTTTTGCGTTAATTTCAGTGGCTTGGATGGGTATATTGATTGGCTCAATAATCGCTCAGAAAGTTCCAAAATTTTATCTAAAGATAGTATCTATCTCGTTATTTCTATTTGTCGGTGTTTTAATTTTAGTAACATCTTTTTAAGTTTCACAAGTCTCAGAGTTCAAGGTCGAGAATAACTGAACCGTGGATTCTATTACATTATATTCTTTTTTTAGAAATTCAGTAATATTTGAAAGCAACTCATCCTGATTCTCTTTAATTTTTTCGTTATCAATGAGAATATGTGCTGTGAAAACGAGCATATCGGGAGTGATGGTCCAGAAATGCGCATTTATCATATCAATAATATCTGGAAATTGATTTTTTAGACTTCTACTGATATCATTGATATCTATTCCCTTTGGTGCAATCTCTAATAATATTCTTGTGGACTCTTTTAAAACATTCCATGCCCAATATAAAATCACGAACGAGATGCCTAAACTAACTAGTGGGTCAAGAAAAATAAATCCCGTATATGATATAACTATAGCTACAATTACAATACCAACTGAAGAGGCAGCGTCAGCTATCATGTGATAAAAAACGCTTTTTACATTAAGACTTTTTTTTTTACTACCTTGTAGAATAAGAATTGATGAGACATTCACGGCTAATCCTATAATGGCTACTATTAACATATACGAACCTAAGATTTCTATAGGGTTCAAGAATCGTAATATTGCTTCATAGATTATTAACCCGACAATTATTAATAGAAATAAACCATTTATAAAAGCTGCCAGGACTTCAGCACGATATAAACCGAATGTTTTATGATGACAAGGTGGTTTCCGTGCAATAAACATTGCCAGTAAACTGATACTAATTGCAAATGAATGTGTAAACATGTGTCCCGCATCACTTATTAAAGCGATACTATTAGTCATAAAACCTCCAATAATTTCTATAACCATTACAGAAACTGTAATTATCAAGGATATGACCAATCTCTTTTTTTCTACACTCCGAAATTGAAAAAGATGGTCTGAAAAAGTATTATTATCTGTCATTATCTCAAATAATGTTCATTTTAGAATAATAAAAATTTTCTATCTATAAAAAAGAAGTTAATCAATTTCGTGATAGAATTGTTAAAAAACACTTTACTTTATCCTGCTCTCTCAAGAATTTTTATGATTATTCGTCATAAAATAATGATGTCCAAACTGCTCCATTAGCAACATATTGAGAAACGAGTTTCAATTGAGCATTAGGGTGTGATTGAAACCATAATGCCATGTCTTGAATGGTACTGTCGGGTTTTCTTGATTTGACCAAATCCATTTTCAGCATAATTAAATATCTCCCTTTATCGGTGAATATTTTAATTATTGTTGTGGGAATTAATAAATCTTTATGTAATAAGGAAAATTATGCATTTTCTAACCTTTCCTTAAATATTTCAGATGTTTTTTCCATTTCAGGAACAATGTTTTTTAGAACCGAAATCCAAAA
Organism: Promethearchaeota archaeon; assembly: GCA_019894955.1. Classification (GTDB taxonomy): domain Archaea; phylum Asgardarchaeota; class Lokiarchaeia; order Sigyniarchaeales; family SOKP01; genus SOKP01. The sequence continues at coordinate 3,250 of JAGXNQ010000210.1, forward strand.
GAAAGGTATTAGGATCCAAAAGAAGATCGAAATCATCATGCCAAATACATACCCGAATGTGACCGCAATTACCGCACCTATTACAGGCCCAATAGATCGCCCTATAATATCGAAGAAATTAGATGTAGCTAAAACCGTGCCTCGATGTTCAGGTAGGTTTAAATCTACAACAGTAGCATACCAATTTCCATTAACTGCACCATTTAAAAACATTCCAATCATGAATAATAGTATAAATATTATAATGCCGGGCATTAAATTCGGAGGTTTGAATGGAATAATCATAGCTATGAAGATAAACGGTATTGGGAGGATGTTTCCATAAAGAGCAAGCTTAACCCGCGCCTTTTTGTTTCCATTCCGAAATAATTTATCACCTATATATCCAAATACAATGGTTCCAATTAATGTGGCTAACAAAATGAATAATAGAACAAATATGGTATCAGCAGATAATATTTCATGGAAATCCTCCATATAAGCAAATAAAAGGAACAAAATTATTCCCGTTGGAATAGTGTCAACAAAGTTGATAATCAACCAAACATTTGCTTTTTTTTTAAAAATCACGGGTAGATCTGCACGTTTAATTCTATACCTATATTCTGATCCATCTGAAGCAGAATTGATATAATCTCTTCCAATTCGTGAAGGTTCCTTAAAGAACGTGAAAAATA
>JAGXNQ010000211.1 GCA_019894955.1 Promethearchaeota archaeon
CAGGTATACACATGCGAAAACAACATAAAGAGTTATAATCCAATATACTCGAGAATTTTTCTTCATAATTTTAGGATAGATTATTTTCTAAATTTCTAATATATAATTCAAAATATAAATTCAATTGGAATGACTGTGAATTTTTCATCTTTAATCACCAAAAATTGACTCTCTAAATTTATCATATCTTTTACGATCTAATTTGAACAGTATTCTTTTTTTATCCTTCTCAATTTTAACGATTTGTAACTTTTTTAAGATTTCCAAGTATTTTTTAATTGTATTATAATTTTTCTTGAGACTATTCGAAATATCTGATACTTTAAGCATATCATTTTGATCCAACATAAATTCAATTATTTTTTTGACAGTTTCTTGTTTTAAATAAAAATATAATTCATCTAATTCTGGATTTGCATCATACATGAATATAATACGTTGATTTTCAATATTTCTTGATCTCGTGAACTCGAACTTCTCTAAACATGATAGATGCCAGAGAGCTTGATTGCTTCCAATGTTTATAGCTCTCATAATTTCATTGATATTTGATGGATTTTTTTTTACATGATTATAGATTTCATTTCTAATGGGATGTTCAATGATGTTATTTTTCATCAATTTAGTTCCAGGAATTAACTGTCGTTTTTTAATAAGATCTTTAATAGTTTTTTCTATTTTGTTTTTATTTAAATATGGTTTCGCTCGCGTTCTATTACTTATATATTCCACTATGTCTTCAATTGAGAAAAAGGGCTTTTTCTTTAAATATTCTTTAATTAAGCCGAGGATAAGAGGTTCAACCTCTTCTGGAGTGCTCATGAGTTAGTTAACGTATAAAGTTCAAATATCTGAATTTAATTAATAAATCTTCTCTCTAAATGATAATTTTATTGAATATATATTAATAGAACGTAATAGAATTTATAGGTATATTATAAAAGGATTCTAAAGCAATATTTATCGATAAATATTCTAAATATAAAAACTTCAAAATCATTCCAATTGGTTTTATAATACCATTTTAACGTATTATTATTAAGATATTAAAAAATACCTTAAAAACAAATAATAAAAGTGATTTGAATGAGTTTTGACGAAGATTTTGATGAGGAATTAGAACCAGTTAAGTCTAAAACCCCATCAAGTAAAGTACCCTCGACAGGAAAAAAGGTGACTCTATATTTCATGTCTACCATTGGTCCTGGTGAAAAGAAAGAGAAACTTACCGTAAATGACGCTAATCAAGTAAACGACATCAAACAAACTATAGGAAATTTATTCGGTCTTGATCCAGATGAATTTCATCTCTCTTCTGGTGGAAGAACAATGGATGAAAGTAGTCAATTAAAAGACTATAATGTAAGTGATGGCGACGATATTCTATTAATCCCAGCAAGTACAGCGGGATACTTTTAAATAATTCTTTTCATACAATATAATATATAGTAAGGGCATAAAGCCCTTCAATTTTTTTTATTTTTTCAATTAAAATTAATGTTGATATTAGTGACTAGGGAATCAGATTTTTTTGCAAAAGGAATGTCGGCAGAGGAAAGAGATCTATATGATCGGCAATTTCGTCTTGAAGGTTGGTCCCAAAAATTAATTAAAAACTCCAGAGTATTAATAGTTGGAGTGGGAGGCTTAGGTTGTGAAATTGCTAAAAACTTAGCCATGTTAGGAGTTGGTCATTTAGATCTTGTTGATTTAGATATAATTGAACACTCAAATTTTAACCGGCAGATTCTTTTTATTGGAGCAAAATTAGGAGAACCTAAAGCTATTGCAGCTGCTAAAAAATTAAAAGAAATAAATCCTAATATCACGGTAAAAGGATATCATACCTCTTTAGAAAGATTAAATCCTTCCTTATATCACCATGCAGACGTTGTTGTTGGTGGTCTTGATTCAATGAATGCGCGATTAAACTTGAACGCTCAATGTATACGATTTAGAAAACCACTAGTTGATGGAGGGATATCTGGTTATCATGGCCATATCTACACTATTTTTCCTTATCGAAATGCTTGTTATGAATGTAATCCATTACCCGTTTTAGAGAATGATGAAATGGCAGCTTGTACCGTAGTTGGTATCCCTCGAAAAAGGATTCATTGTCTATTTAAAGGAGATATGGCTTTCAAAGAAAAGTTTGACAGGGATCCAAATCCCAAGAATATAAATGATATAAAATTTATTCAAAAAGTCTCAAATGAATTAGTTAATACACATAATTTCTTGCCTGAATTTACTGAAGATGACATTGTAAAAATTATCGATCGTCATGATCCAGGAATTATTACCGTTAATTCAGTTATTTCTGCAATGCAATCTCATGAAGCAGTGAAGATAATTCACTGGAAAAAAGGTAATAAAGGATTAGGAGATCCTTTGACAAATTATGTTATATTTAATGCTATGACCATGAAGTTATACCATATTGAAAAGATCAGAAATCCAGATTGTATTCAATGTGGGAAAAATGTAAGAAGAGTTGTAATTAATATGAAACCAAGCTCAAGTTGCATGAATATAATTAAAACATTAGATAAAAATGGATTTAAATTGGAATCTGAGCTTGAACCAATAATAACCTTATTAGATTTTAATGATATCACAATAATTGATTTAGAAAAGAGCGTTGAGGAAAATAAATTAAGAAATTTCGAATTTTTAACGATTGCAGGGTTTATAGGGGGAGAAATTTTTGTTACCCTTAAATTAAAATAACAGATTATAAAAAAAATTAAAAATTATAAAAATTAAATAAAAATACGGGGTTGAGAATATGAGTATAAGAAGTAGTCGTGTGTCTCGAGATTTTGCAGGGCTAAAGAATATGGCAAAAAATGGAAGTATTGTTCAATTAAAACCTTTTAATCCGAAAAAGAAGAGCATTGATCATTTAGCTATTACGATTAAAGGTCCCAAAGGAACAGTTTATGCAGGAGGATTATTTAAATTAGAAATGAAATTCCCTGCGCAATATCCTAAACAACCACCTTTCGTAAGATTGCATACACCAATATGGCATCCTAATTTTTGGCCAAAACCAAGTGAATATAAGGGACAAAGAAATATTTGTTTAGCTTTGGTCGATCCTTCCTTAGTTGGTAAAAAAGGTGGATGGAGCCCTTCAAAAACAGCAGTTACCATTGTACAAGCAATAATTGCCATGCTTAATACTCGAGGTAAATACGTTAATCCGAATGATGTTTTTAATAAAAAAGCAGCATTAGAAATGATAAAGAACCAAAAGCTATTTGAAAAAAAAGTTAAGAATTTGGTAAAGAAATACGCAAATGAAAAGTGGTGAATTTATGAAAATTGATGATAAGAATAGTGATACAATTAGAGATGCAATTAAACAAAAAATAAAGGAAAAGATCAAAAAAGAATTGCTTGAAGAAGTATACACTGAATTACAACTCGAAGAATTACAAGAAGAATTAACTGATGAAATTTTAGGAGCAAAACTTTTAGACCATTCAGAAGGTATAAAAACAAAATTAGAACCAATTCCAATGGAACCTGTAATAACTGTAGCTAAAGGTACTAAAATTGATAAAACTGAAGCAAAAATAAAAATAACTGTAAAAGCTATCCTTAAGATTTCAAGTCATTCATTGAAATACGCAAATTCAAAAATTAGGAAAGAGAACTGGGTTGAGGTGATTGGGTTACTCGCTGGGAGATATGACAAGGGAATACTTTATTTAGAAGATGCGTATCCGATGGGTCATGGTACTGCGGTTTATGCTGAAATTAAAGATTATAACAATTTTATGAGAGCTTATGAAGATATTGTAAAAAATAAGCAATTTATATGTGGATGGTATCACTCTCATCCCTCATATGGATGTTTCATGTCTAGAGAAGA
>JAGXNQ010000212.1 GCA_019894955.1 Promethearchaeota archaeon
GTCCAGGTCAATTTGTTATTGATCAAAGTGGAAAGTTAATTCACGCAAAAGCAGGTTGGATAGATATCTCTTCCTTGCTTGAAATACTATAAATAAAAATTCTTAAAACTTTTAATACAAAAAAAATGAAGGAAACTACAAAATATAATTCATATCGATTTGTTGGTACAATTAAAATCGATGAGATCATGCCTTGGTTTGACTTTGATAAAGGAAAACCTTGGGATCAAAAAGAAGTACCGTGGGTATTAGAAAATAAAGTAAGGAGGGAAATATTACTTAGCCTTGCTCATTTAGGACCTCTGGATATTGATGAAATATATAAACAAATTAATTTTTCACCAAATCCACTAATGGTAAACCCTGATGAATATAAAACTTCTGTGAAATATCAATGGGATAAAGAAGTTATTCAAAATCACCTCCTTAATCTTGAATGGTATGGATTAATTCAATCAGATGGTCAAAAATATAGAGTAACATTTCCAGTGTTAACAAGTAATAATTTAATTAACATTGAAAGATATACAATTAGATTAGCTCACCATTGGATTGAAATTATCCGCAAAATGAAGTTAGAATTAGAAGAAGAAGGAATTAAATATGATATCCTGATCGAGAAAACCATAGATCAGCTCTATTCACTTCTTAAAGAGGAAGAAATGCTTCCGAACACACCCAATATTAAAAGCCTTTGGGCAGAACAACTTCGAGAAATCAAGTTTGAAAAATGGGTAAAAATGAATTTTTAAATTTTCTTTCTCAATCATTATTCAATATTGTATTTTTTTCTTATTTTTAACCTATTTGATATGTAGCCTATTTACTACATTACAATGTATCACCACAGTAACATCTAGATATCACTCAGTTTCAAAAGAAAACCTCATATGATTTCTATATATATGTGGATATTTCACCGGTAGTATCGAGATATTCCCATATATTAGGATATGGTATAATTTTCTGTGTGTGATGACATGTGATAAGTTCTGATTTTGGAAATGAGGTAGCTCTGGATTTAAGGAGTCTATTTGAGGATCAAAATTTTAATAGTGAAATTAAAACTCAAATAGAGAACCTTCAAAGCAAAAATATTGCTGATAATCTAACTTTGATGAACGAGATCCAAGCAATACTACGAGAATGTAGCCATTTAAATCCAGAACAGCGATTAATGTATTGTGCGAGTCAAAGATATTTTATGAAACTCTATTTGAGGAAAGTCAATAAACAAGGTTAATTTCAGTGTGTTAATAAGAAATAAAAGTTAGAAGAAACCAATATGTCCAATATTCTTTCCTTTTTCATCTAATGCATAAATCAATCCCATTGTGAGTGCTTGATCATCTGAATCATTTGATTTTGCTACTGCTTTTAACGTTTCAAGTTTTAATATAAAGGTCCTTTCACATTTATGACATTTGATGTGTATTAATTTCGTTAATTTCTTCTCATCTTCAAATTCTTCTTTCTTAAAAGGTTCAAGTAGATTGATATCTTCGTTATCACAATTATTTAAGAAACATTGATCTAGGCTTAATTTTTCCATTCCCCGTCGTGCTAATGAAACATAAGCAGTACCGGGAATTTCACGCCATAGGTCGTCATTTTCGGACATACTCTACTGAATATATAATCACTTTTTATTTTATTCATTATATTTTGTAAATTTAGTAGTAGTAGAATAGGGATTGTTAAGAATACATATTTGTAAGGAATAAGCTTATTTATCAGTATTAACTTTTTTCTTCATTATATCTGAATTCAATTTGTTGAAAATATGTCGAATAATGAAGGATTTTCTAAAGATATCTTAGAACACGTTTCCAAGTTAGCTTTACTTGATCTATCTGAAGAAGAAAAAGAAAAATTTTCGCAACAACTCACTGATTTGCTGAATTATTTTAAGAAATTAAATGAGCTAGATACTACTAATGTAGAACCCATGATTCACCCAATCGAGGGTTTAAAAAACGTGTTTCGAGAAGATAAGACTTGGGATTCACTAACAAATGAAGAAGCACTACAAAATGCAAAACATAAACGCGAGGGATATTTTAAAGCTCCTCGAATATTAAAGGATTAGATTACTCTTTATACTCCTTTGATAAAAGCTCAATTGCTTTCTCCATATCTTTTAATGCCTTTTTTCGTTCCTTGGGAGTCATATTATAAAAATCGTCCTCAGAGTCTCTTCCTATCTTTTCAGATTGTGCAGCAGGTTTAAATTTCTTATAGACTAATGCATTAATGTATCGATCATAATATCCAATTGCTTTATTTAATTCGGCTGAATCCTTAATTTTATCCCAAAGTTCCAAGGTTTCAAGGGAGCGAATCCCAATATCAATCCTAAAATAACTGATTGGAAAGAGTACTTGTCTTTTTATTCCATATTCAATCATTTTGATGTTTTCTTCATCGATATATAGTTCTGCTAATTCGTCCTTGCTAAAAACTATATTATCACTCATGATATATAAATTTGCAGCTTTGCTTGAAGAACATACGAGACCTACAGCAAATCCCTTTGCCAATCTTAATCGATTTATTAAATCCTCTAATTTAGAACCCTTAATGTGAAGATTATTCATCTTAGAGCCTTGAAATTCAAATAAAATTGATTTAATGCCTTTATCGTTCAAAGTTATGGTTGGAAATAGATTTTCTTCCCTCGAACGTTTATGAGCCTCCATAAATTTATTGATAATCTTATAATCCAACTTAAGATCAGGAATGACAGTTGTGTTGGCATCTAAAAAAGCATCCACTTCAAAATCAGCAATACCATAAAATATTTTTTGATTATTGATAATTTGATATATAATTTTTATAATCGTATCAGTTAAAGCTTCAGGATCTTCTCGAATCGAATCGTATTCAGTTGTTGTAAATGTGTCTATTTGATCATCTAATCCCTCTTCTTCATAGAATTTAGCCCAAGACATTTCAGTATAAATATTTCCCTCATTATAGAAGTTATGGCTGCTATCTATGCTGATGATGGATTTAGAACCACCAATCTCGACTCCTTCAGTTGTACCCGAAGCAAGAATGCTAGTGGGGGGATTATAAAAAGTAAGGGGCAATGATTATTTCACGTGTATTTTATTTTGAGTATTCTAATAATAATAGGTTATAATTTATTTAAATAATTAGTGAAATGAATATTCTAAGATCTATTCTCATTTCTTCATAAACGGTAAACGAACAGTAAAAGTAGAACCCTTATTTTTACCAGCAGATTTTACAGAAATAGTTCCATCATGCAATTCAATTAGATCTTTTGCGATATGCAAACCAAGGCCAGTACTTCCTAAATCTATGTCAATTTTATCATCGTAGGGATTTGCTATTTTGGTAAATTTCTTAAAAAGCTTTTCAATTTCATTTTTAGTTAGTCCTATTCCCGTATCCTTTATTGATAATTCAGCGTATTGTTCCCTTTCAACTAATTTAATTAAAATTTGTCCTTTAATTGGAGTGTATTTAATAGCGTTTGTCAGCAAATTAGTTAAAACCAATTCAATCCGTAAATGATCTATGTTAATTTTTAACTCATCTGGTATTTCTAAACCAATTTCTTGATCTCTTTTCTTAATAAGATAATTTAATTCAACCACGCAGTCTTTAATGAGATCAGATAGGTTTGTTTCAGTTTTGTTAAGTTTTAACATGCGGGATTCTAATTTAGACACATCTAATAAGTCATCTACCAATTTTTTTAATCTTTTTGTTCCACTAAATGCCATCTCAAGCAATTCAAGCACTTCCGTATCAAATCTATCCATGTATAATGTATTTAATAATTGATACGCACCATATACCTGTCTCTTATACACATCTGA
>JAGXNQ010000213.1 GCA_019894955.1 Promethearchaeota archaeon
GTGGAAATCAACAGATTGTCTTTGGATGCTCTGCTACAGATGTTAAATGCCTTGTATGTGAAAAAGTTCTTATACAATCCACTGGAGGAAAAGCACGAATTTTAACTAAGATTTTAGAAGTTTTATCCTAATAACGCCTCATTTTAATTACAACATCTAAAGCTGGATTTCAAGATGGAAGTAGAAATCAAGCAAATTAATATACTTTAACTATTGGATTAATAGAAAATTTAGCTGTTGAAGCTCATTCTGAAGGTTATAATTTTGTACAGCGAGCAATCTATGAATGGAAGAGTGGAATGAATGACTTTTCCAAAGAGAGTGAGATTTTATTGGGAATTTTTATATCTAATTTATGTATAGGTATAGGTGGATTGAATGTTGATTTAAAACTTCACCAGGTTGTGCGCAACTCGCGCCGCTACGATTGTGCCGCAATGTAAATTTGGATCCTTCGGTGTCATTGCCGCACTGACTCCGCTTTGCTAAAGTGTCACAACCAGATATGGGAATTGCTTATACACCGATATTCCAAATGCCTCCTCCTTATATGAATCATTGGGATTTGTCCCATCAAGTGGTATTAAAGTAACTCATATATTAAAAGATTTGAAGAATCGACCCTAGGATGATCTAGGTTCTCAATCATATTAGTTTCAATTTTTCTCATCGTGAAACCATCCTTTCACGAAAAATCATACATGTAAGAGTGATATCTGAAATAACAGAATTAATTTTTTAATACTCACGCCAAGTAAACTTACACTTTGTACATTTAAAAAATGAGGTACTTGGTTCATCTGCACTTCTAGTTTGTTCTTGCCAAGCCTCTGCTTCCTTATGGTTGCATTTAGGACAATATTTAGAAACCAGAGGGTGAACAATTATTTTATCTTCTTCTTTTATAACAACTAGGCTCTTTCCCATTGCGTGTTTCTTTTTTTCAATATTTTTTTTCAGATCATCGGCATGCGAAGCATTCACTTCTTCATATCCGCAACGACAAGCTAGTAAATTAGTTCCATTTACAGTTTTTTTTCGTAAAAGACTAGAACATTCAGGGCAAAAACAAACCATTTTAAAGAGCTTTATTTAATTAAATAAGATAATTTAACAAAAGTTAGATCTCTAAAAAACTTTACCGTCAAAAAGGTTTTAAGGTTGAAAAATATACTTTTAAAAAGGAATCCTCTCCTTAATAAGTAAAATACAAGCTAAATCGTACGTGATGTATTATGAAACTTAAAGAATTCATATTATTCTTAGGAACTGATGATTTGAAGAAAACTGCTGAATATTATTTAAATATTTTAAATCTCACATTATATAAAGACCAGGGGATTTGTCAGATTTATAATATTTCAAAAGATTGTAAAATTGGCTTTTGCTCACACATGTCTATAACGCGAGAAGCTAAAAGTCCAATCATCACATTTGTAACTGAAGATGTTGACGAAGTGTATGAAGATTTATTAAATAAAGGCTCCAAAATTTCTCAACCTCCTCAAAAAAATCCCAAATTCAAAATTTATCACTTTTTCACGGAAGATCCAAATGGTTATACGATAGAAGTACAAAAATTTTTAGATTAGCATTATTCAATCAATTCTTTTTTCATATCATATAATTTCTGGAAATGTTCAAAATTAAGGTTTGACATGTCTTGGAAAAAAACTGCTTCAAATTGTTTTTCCCCATCCATTGTTGGCTTAATTTTAGTAAAGACATTAACAAGTTCACCTTTTTTAAATGGAAATTTGAGTTTTTTGATGTTAATTGTTATTTCTCCAGTTTTATCATCAAGATTAATATATTCATCAATCTTTTCTTTTACAAATCCCATGATTTGGACTAACGAACCAATATCCATCTTTTCAAGATCTTTTATCATTACACGCTGAGCTGATACCTTTTTATTACCTCTATTGTCTTCCATATCTCATACCTTCTCGAATTGTAAAATCTTATAATTTTAAGGTGACTATAAATAATTATTCCAGAAATAATTACTAAGTATTATTAAAGGTCTAATACCGAATTTTATAAATATTGTCATTAAAACATATTTAATAAGTAGAAAAAAGTAAAGGAACGTTTAAAATATGTCATTTTCGCTAAAATTAGATAAAAGTCGGGTCTTAAGAGTAATCATTGAGACTCTCGCGAGTATTGTCACTGAAGCTAAGTTCAAGGTCACACCTAAGGGATTAACTATACTTGCGTTTGATGATAGTCGCATTTGTTTGTTACAGCTTAAGATCAAAGATGAAAATTTTGATTCTTTTTCCTGTGATAAGAAATTGGATATTGATCTAAATATTGACGATTTAGATAAAATACTCAAGAGAAGTACTTCAAATGATTCGCTTGAAATAGCATTCAAGGAAGCAGAGAACAAAATTAAAATTAAATTGCAGCGTACAACTGATGAAGAGAAAAAATTGACACGTACATTTAGTTTAGCACTCTCAGAAAATGAAATTGAAAATCTTCACTTGGATAGGTTGTATGAAATAGATTATAATTCAAATTGGGAAATAGAACCTTCATTTTTAGTAGAAGCAATTAAAGATGCGGAAATCTACTCTGAAGTACTCAGTTTAAAAGCTACCGAAGGAGAAGGACTCTTGTTCTCCTCAATAGGAACGATTGGTGAAATGGAATATTTTCTCGACCTGGAAGATTTACGTTCAAGTAGTATTAATGAGACATGCATGGGTTCCTATAGTCTCGATTTCTTAAAAGCAATCCTAAAAATATCATCAATTACCATGAACTTAGAAATGGGCTTAAAATCAGATTATCCCCTAAAAATCCTCTTTAAATTGGAAAACGATTGTGAATTATCGCTGTTTTTGGCCCCAAGAGTAGAACATGAAGAAGATGAAGATGATGACGATATGGATGATTTTTAATTAATCTGAAAAAAGGATATTTTATTCAAATTTTTTATGAGTTTATTCCCAGATTATTATGAAATTTTTTAAGAAAAAATAACTCTTTCAACTTAAAATGAAGTCTAAATTAATTTAAAAAGTTCCAATTTATTTACAAATTTGAATCAGTCTAAATTTATTTAACTGCTTTATTTTTTAACATCATAATGAAGGAACAATTCAAAAGGAGTCGATGTTGATTTGAGCATCCCATATGAGTTAATTAAACATTATCCTTGGTTACCTTCCAAGAAAATTCATTACTCTGAGATCGCATCAAAAGATCCGGTAGAATTTATTAAGGAAAAAATAGCAGAATATTCAGACGGGGAATTAATTGATCGTATTTTCAGTATATTTAAAGCGGCTTTTGAAAATTTAGAAGAAATAAAATCTTATAAAGCAGATGAGCTAAATGTGTATCTGTATACTATTCTGAAAATTCTTCTTTATATTAATAATGATGTACGAATTAACAATAGAATTGCTAACCTTTATTCAAAACACACTTATAGTAAAATAATTAGAGATAATAACGATTATAATTTATTTGCTATTTGTAAGGATTTAGAACTCAATATAAAATACTATGAGGAACTATTTCCATTTGGATTAATTATCGAAAAAAACCAAAAACAAATTATTCAAACACAATTCAGTATTCACTATATTGATTATCTCAAATTAGCTTCTAATATACGAGATGATTATCGAAAATTAGTTCATAATGCTTTAGATAAAGGATATGTTTTTATTGAACAAAAAGATTTAATTCGACTTCTACAAGAAGTCGTAAGAAAAGAAATTAGTGTTGAAATAGAAAAAGATCTATTTAGTCTAGATG
>JAGXNQ010000214.1 GCA_019894955.1 Promethearchaeota archaeon
ATCCTGTGGTCATCAACCTTGCAATCAGTATAATGCGATTCATGGAACGGAGATATTAGAGTTCTTCTCAAAACCAAACAAAAAGTAGCAATTTTAATTCTCTTTTGATAAATTGACCAGCTTAATAAACCTGCTACTCCTACACCGATTAAGCTATATATAAGCAATGCCACATTTTTCTAATTTAGGAATAGAACCACTTCAAAGTTTCTGGAATTAGGATAATGTAAAATAGAAAACTTTCTAGAATCATTTCTATGATGACTATTATGAGAATGATGACTAAGGATTCTTGCGCATTTTGTTTATATATAAACGTAAAAATCTTAACACCGAGAAAAATATTAACAAAAAATGTTATGATTACGAGTATAATCGGATAAAATATGTAGAATTGAATGGATTCAAAAAATAGTTCAAGAATGAGATTCATCATTATTAATATGAGAAATATTACTGTTCTCCAACAAAGAATAAAGTATAAAGAGATTCTAAATCGATAGACCCATCCCTTTTTCCTCTCATACCAATTGATAAGTATTATCCCGATTATTATAATGATAATATAACGTAAAACCTCAGTGATTATGTCCATAATATTCGTACCTTTTTTCTTGCACCATCTAAGAATAATTTCATATATTTAATTACTGGATTTAATTGAAGGAAGGGTCTTTTTTATTGTATATACAATCACAACTAAAATAAAGCAAATGAAGGCAGTCATGACTGGAAAGCTAAATAACATGTATAAGTTAAATGAGTAAGGTTCCTGTAAATATGCTTGAGCATATATGTTCATTGATAATAGCTGATAAATGTATAAACCAACTAATCCACTACTGACAGAAAGTAATATGACAGAATCTGTCTTGGTTAAGTCAAAATTAAACCAATTAGTTTTAAATTCCCTAGAGTTATCAATATTTTTGATAATATTATCAAAACGATGGTTTTTTAATATTTTCCCAATTGGATAATAGCAGAAAAGTATAATGGGGATTAAAATAATGTGATAAAAATTAAAATAAAATGAGCCAACACCTCCATATAAAAAAATCATGGTTAGATAGTGATGAGTGAAAAAAATAATGTAGAGTAGTGCTGACGAAAGTAAAATTATTGTTCTATGAGGAGTTAGTTTTACTTGAAGCCACGAGAGCTCATCAGAAGTTTTCATTTCTTTATAATTTTGTTCTTTAAGAAAAAAACTAGTGATCATGAGAGCTAAACAAATACAAAGAACACTTATCGTTATAATGAAGTCTTCATTTTGGTATGGATTAGGAGCATTGTAAGATATTCCTAAAAGAGATGATATTTCATAATTGAATAGTGCGAGGTGACAAAAGATCCTAGCTGAAAGGAGAATAAACACCACAATAGAAACGATAAAAACAAGAATACTATAATTCTTAGTAATTTTTTTTGAAGGATTCAAGGGTTTGCCTCTTCGAACTATAACTAGACTGTAAAGACAAAGCAAAAAGAATATTGCCGTGATTGCTAGTGGAACATTGTTTGTCAAAATTTCATGCGAAGTTGATTGAGATGGGAAGCCGTTTGAAATCCAACAAATCGATTCAAGCAACCCAAATCCAAAAAAAGGATATAAAAGATATTCTAAAAAATGTTGTACTGTGAAGAATATCCCTGCTAATGATGCGCTAAATATAAATAATGACTGGCCATTAGATATTTTTAAACCAAGCCAGTTCACAATTCTTTCTTGATGAATGGTTTTTCCTTTAACCTTGTGCTTGACATTTTTGTGTCTTAAAATTTTTCTTAAAGCATGGATGCTTAGGATAAGAAATATGGTATATATAATTATCCTTATAAGAATGGGGAAAAAATTATAAATCAAATAATCTTCATGATAATGATATGGTTCAGACAAGTAAGCAGGAAGAATGTGGAATAGGAATTGAAATAGATTGAGGAAGATGTCTCCAGCTAAATTAAAGGGGAGCATTAAAATCCCCATAAAGGATAAAATCAAAAATAAACTGGTTTGCGAACGATTTAGTTCAAATCGGAATAGCGTCATTGGAGAGTTGTTTAAATGTGATTCTTGCTTTTCTTTAACTTCCATATTTATCATTCTTTATTCACTAATTCATAATTGATTAGTACTCTTTTAAAAGATTCAGCAGTAATTGTTGCCTTACATAGCAAAATACATGTCTTTTAAGACATAAACAATGTTTAATTAAATTAAATACATAGACTCATAACAATTAGGTATAGAAGGTTTTAATAATCAGCGTACTCTGTTCTATACTTAGGATGAATTCAATTATAGATTTATTTGAAAAATACCATTTAAATAGTTTTGATGAAGCGCTAGAATTAAGAGGCAATGATAAAGTCACCTTTATTAATGATCTAAATTCTCTATTAGAGTCAATTTGCAGGATTTTTGATAAATTAACAACAATATTTTCGCTCAGGGGTGGGCAAGTATTAATGAGTCTAGCAAAATTAGAGAGTTATGAAGATATTATATCCAAAACTGATGTATTGAACTGTTTAAATATAGATCGGCGTGAAAAGTTGATCCACGCTTTTGATTGTTTACTAGAGCAGAATTATATTAAGATCAAGAAAAAATCAAGTAAATTTCACATGGTTAAATTGAATGAAAAAGAAAATCCCGATTTTACATTATTGCGAGAAATAGTTCAAAAATTTTGGACTTCACCTCAAGAAGAAAAAGATAAAGCAAAATTATGGAGCAGAATAGAATGATGAGTCAAGACCGAAAATTGCCAGAGATTAATTTTGAGAATGACGAAAATGCAACTCAGCTTTTTACATTGATTAAAACTGAATATTTAAAAAAATTATATCAAACATATTTCTGGTTAATTATCCTGGTTATGATGTATGTAGTGTATGTGTTATTCATGACTCCCTTTAATCATACCACTATAAAATTCATTGCAGATCAAGTCATTATTTGGATACTCTTTTCCCTCTATTTATTCATTCAGTTTTTCAATTTATCCTATGCCAGATTTTCTCCAACAATAATTAAATTTCTTGAAAAAGAGTTACGAATGTTAGACTATAAGGTACAAAGAAAATATAAAATTAGACCCTCCAATTTTTTGTTCGCTTGTTTTTCTATTATTGTATTTACATTCTTTACAATTGGTATTTACTTTTCTTCTAACTATAATGTAATTTCCCTTATAATGAGACTTCTAATTATTTACATTTTTACAGGTATTACAATACCGGTACTTCGTGGGAGATTACACGATCTTTTTCTAGTGAAGCTAAGAAATTCATATTTTGTTCAAATAGAACTGCAACTTAAGTTAATTAAACATAAAGAGGTCGAATCTCAAATGGTTAAGATTTTTATGACCTCTAATAAATTAGGTCTAAAATCAGATCAGTCTGGACAGGTGCTTTATAAAAAAATAAGTGAAAAAAGATGGCTTCAAAGGAAAGATAACAAAATTTTACCTCGTTTTATATCTAGGAACTTTCTCTTTTTTTATGAATATGCAAGTTTAATAAACTTCAAGGAACATGTTATGAATATTGTCTCAGCAATTCGAGAGTGGGATATTACTAAACGTTGAGATACTCCTTAAAGATGATGGCTTTGGATTTGGGTTAATTAATGCCTGTGACGCACTTAATTATATAGGAGGATATAATAAATAAAAAGGAGTTGCTTTTATTCCTTAAGATTAAATTTAAGTGTCAGCTACACTTTATGTCTTAGGTATATTGCCTGTAATCTA
>JAGXNQ010000215.1 GCA_019894955.1 Promethearchaeota archaeon
AATTTGAGTGATAATATCTCCGAACATTTTGGTCATTGCAATTTTTTTGTAGGGATTAACATCAATGAAGATAACTCCTTTGATAAGTTATTTGATATTCAGAATGAAGGGCATAGTGGATGCATGGAACCCGTTATGAAAATGAAAGATAAAGAAGTTACAGACATGATTGTTGGCGGGATCGGCGGTAGACCATATATGGGATTTTTACAATTAGGAATTCCCTTGAGCCAAGGTATTGCAGGTAAAACCATTAAAGAAAATGTTGAATTATATCTTAAAGGAAAATTATCAGATCTAAAAGGTTCAAGCTGCTCTGGTTCTAATCATCATTCTTAAACCCTTCTTTTTAAAATAAATGAATCTAATATTTTAATTTTCAAACATCGGGAAATTCTAACGCTTTTGTTTTAGATCCTCCCAACCCAGCCATCTGGCCACCTGATGCTTGGGTTTGTAATCCAAAAAATCGTTGAACCAGTGTATTTATTCCAAAACTACATAGAAAATACCAACCGGTGAAATTTATCCAACCATAAGTAATTGGAATTATTTTTGCAATCCCATAAACTAATTCTGTCCAAGGATAAGGGGTATTAGTGAATGCAGCAAGCATTGAACCTATTAAAGGAACATCATTTGCATTCATTGGTGATAAAGCTATGGGGTTATTCTCGAAAATCCCACGAACTACTGAGAATATAACAATCATGGGGACGAAAGTTATGCATGATGGTTTCAATCTTTGTAAAGACATGCGTTGTTTTGCTTGTTTGAACATTTCATCCTTCCTTTCCCATCTTTTACGGAATTTTCTGTATTTTTCAGGATCAATCTCAGCAAGATCAATAATTTTTGCTTTTTCTTCATCATGAGCTTTTTGTGCTACTTGTTTTCTTTGAAGCTCATTCGTGTCAGTTAGCCATTTAGAGAGTCCCGTACTAATCAATGCTGTAACAACCGCTAATAATAAGATAAATATCATCGAACCCGGTGGATAGCTCATCCACTCCATAAAGGGGTTTGATTCTTGTAAAAGAGTAAGTATCATAATTAAGATAGAATAAGACTAAGTACATTTTAAATTTTTCAGATTCTAACGTTTTTTTTTCTGATATTTAATTATTAATTAATCCAATCCCAACATCCCACGCATCCCAGGGTACTGTGATGCCGCGACCTCCTTACTTATCGTCTCGGCATATTGATGGATGATGCCAATAGCGATGAGGAGTCCCGTACCTGAAGTCAAAGCACCGAGACTATCAGCGAAAAAGCTCATGCCAGCTATGATGATGCCGTTTACTATAATGAGGGTCGGAATGTACCTTTTTAAAATTCGTTCGATAATCCGTTCTGAACTTCTAAAGCCCGGTACTTGCATTCCGGAGTCAAGAATCTGACCTGCAATATCCCTGGGGGCGAGACCTGAAACTTCGACCCACAGACGGCCGAGCATTATACATAAAAATATGAATATTACGAGATATATGACTGCTCTAAAAGGGTTATTAATGAGATCACCTATTCCTCGAGGAGGTGTGAGAAAAAACAATATTCCATAGTTTGGAACGAGATAATTCCCTTGCCCTCCCCCTGATGCTATTGGAGGATCAAATCTACCAATTAAATCTAACCAAAATGTGAGTTCGGGAATGCTCCGCAAACCTGAATCTGGCCCTGCTAATATCTGGCCGAAGAATAGAAAATTGGCATAGAGGGCATTAACCAATATGACTGGAATGTTAGAAACATATAATAGCTTCATGGGATATTTTCCTTTAAAACCTCGATGGCCACTATAAGCTAATGGAATTTCAACACGTGTGGATTCAAACCAAATGACAATAGCAAAAATGACTAATGTCGTGATCCCTCCAATGATAGAAGGTGCGTTATCTTGATAAATAAGATCAAGCGTATTAATAGCTGGGTCTGTAAATGATTGTATGAATGCGATTAATATTCCTCGAGCACCCTGTCCTCCTATAAAACTAAATGTGTTCCAAAAGATCTGACCTGCAACACCAGCAGCGATGAATAATGAGACGCCACTTCCTAAACCCCATCCTTTTTGAAGGAGTTCATCTAAAAGTAGGATCACAAGTCCCGAAAAAATCAATTGTATGAAAATGATAGCTGCTCCATTGATTCCTATTGTACCTACATCACCAAAAGCTCCTCCAATAATGTAAGCAATACCATTAAAGACTGTTAACATCATTGCTAGGACTTTCTGAGAGCCACTAAACATTGCTCTATCATAAGGATCTCTCATATCCACCTTAATTATTTTAGATCCCATTAATAATTGCATGATAAGACCTGCGGTCACAATAGGACCAATTCCTAATTCAGTAAGAGTTCCTCTGTTGCTCGCAAGAATTACACGGAGCCAATAATAATAATCAGTTGTTTCTGCAATATTTACCCCATAAAGTGGAACATTTGATAAAACGATGTAAATTACTAAGGCAACCGCAGTCCAAATGAATTTTTCTTTAAAAGATACTTCCCTTTGTGGTTGTTTTATTTCTGGTAAAACCCGAACAAACGGGCTGAAGAATTTCAAGAATTTTCCAGTCATTCTAAATCATTTTTTGTATATTTTTAAAGCTAATTCTCTATTATATATCTTTAACAAAACTAAAATTAAAAAAAAACTTTATTATTTACCAATTTTTGATTCCGAATTTCTTGAATTATTAAATGATTTAATTGTGGAAACTATTGAAAAAAATAATAAAAATAAAAAAATTATTTTGAATAATTCGTACAAAGAAGCGGAATTCTCAGAAAAGAGAGTCTTTATACCTCTACAATTTGTTTAAAACAAACTTCCTATCCCAGTAGGCTCTTCTTCTTCCTCTTCTTCTTCCTTTTCTTTCTTAACTTCAGCTTGAGCGGGTGCGGCACCAGCAACAGGAGCGGCCATTATAGGAGCTGCGGCAGCAGAACTAATAATTTCATCAATATTTGCTTCTTTTAGCCCAGCAACGAGCTTAGTAATCTGTGAATTATCAATATCTGCTCCAGCTGCTTTTAATACCTTTTCAATGGCACTATCCGTGATACCTTTACCTGCTTTATGTAGAAGCAAGGCTGCGTATATACTTTCCATTTTACATGTCCTCTTATCTTATGTTATTTATTAAATTTAATTCGATTATTTTTTCAAAAAATTATTATTATTGACCAAAAAGGCCTCCAATTCCAACTTCTTCATCTTCTTCCTCCTCTTCATCTTCAGGAGGTTTGGAAGAACTATCACTTGTAGGAGTTGGAATTCCTTCACCTAAAAGCAGTGCATTCAATATCTTAGCGTTTGAAACTGCTTTTTGGATATATTCATCTCTCATGTCTTCAATGTAAACGGGTGATTCAAATAAGATTCCAAGTGCTTCCCTATATGCTTTTTGAATCATAGGTTTGATGGTTTCTTTATCTACAACGCCAAGTTCAATTGCTAAATTTTGAGCTGCGAAATAAGCAGACGCTACATCTTGTTTGAATGCATCAAGATTCATGTAAATCACGTCGGCTGAGTAAACTTCTTCATCACTCCAAGCATAATGAATTTTAATCACGGATTCTATAGGATTCACACCTAATTTTTTCAACACTGCTGCTTGCTTTACATTAACG
>JAGXNQ010000216.1:0-332 GCA_019894955.1 Promethearchaeota archaeon
AAGAACAGCAACTCTCTGTAATTGAAGAAGTTAAAATTCCAAAAAAAATAAAGAACGAAAATTTTACTCCTATTCCTGAAAAACCAGAAGGGATGACAGTAAGGAATAATAAAGATTTAACACCTATTCCGATCAATAAGGTAAAAAAGAAACCAGAGATCACAACTGCGGTTATAGAGGAGACAATGGATATACCTATCATAACAGAAAAGAGAAAAATAACACCCATTGTAAGTGAGATAACTAGCACCCCTCCTGAAGTAGTAGAAAAAACTGAGGATAAAATAATAAAGCCATTCTCTGTTGATCCCCCTAAAATCAGAAGCATGAAT
>JAGXNQ010000216.1:342-3574 GCA_019894955.1 Promethearchaeota archaeon
ATAAAATCTAGTGGGAAGGATTTATTCGATGTACTATCACATGTTGGAGAAAATCAACAATTCATACCAAAAAAGGAAAAAGAGTCCCCAAAAATCACGGAAAAAAAAGAAATTAAACCTATTATTGAAGTAAAAGAAATTAAAGATTCTGAACAACCCCATATTAATTCATTTGTAGATTTTGGTAAAGAACATACTGAGAATCTAGCCGTTCATAGAGAAAATACTGAGGATCTACCCGTTGATAAAGATGATCTTTATCAAGAGCTGATAGCCCTGGAGGGAAAAAAATATGCAGTTGAAAAAGGTTATAAAGAATTAGAAGCGAGTTATAATAAGGGTTCAATTGCGGATATTCAATATAAACAAAAGAATGATGAGATAAAAACAAAAATGCTACAAATCACGGGTCGAATTACTACAATAAGAAGATTAATTTCCAGTTTATGATTTGGTTTCTTTATTTGAAATTGTAAGAAGGTGGCATTTGATTTTTGTGTTCTGCTTTTTTCATTAAACTAAGTACTTTATTGACCTCTTCATGATTTAAATCATCTAAATTAAGGTTATTATCAATACGAAATAGTATTTCATCAATAGTATCATACGATAAACCAATCTCCCCTTCATCGGTTTGACCTGGCCATAGTCCTGGAGATGGGGCTTTTGCAATGATTTTTTCAGGAATTTTTAAAATACGTGCGAATTTTCTAACTTCATTTTTATAAAATAAACCTAACGGTTCGAAATCAACTCCTCCATCACCATATTTCGTAAAATACCCTATCGCTAGCTCAGCTCGGTTTCCAGTACCTGCTACTAAAAAATTTCCCTTAGATTGTCCCACAAAATAGAGTACCATCATTCGTAAGCGAGGTTTTAGATTAGCTACAGCAATTTTGTTAGAATCAATTAAAACTTCGAGGGATTTCATAAACACCTTAAACGTTGGGGTTAAATCAATAATCTTGAATGTTATACCTAAAGATGAGGCAATGTTCTTAGCATCTTCCAGATCTTCAGATAGTGATTCACAAGGGAGTCCTAATCCAATCACGTTTTCTTTTCCTATAGCGTTACAACAAAGCGCAGCAGTGACAGCACTATCGATTCCTCCACTTAACCCTACTACAACTCCTTTTGCTCCTGCTGAATATACATATTGTTTGATCCAAGATTGAATATCAGAACATAATCTTTCATAATCTAATTCTCTCATGATTTTGAATAATTTTTTATGATATTAATAGTTCCTTTTTAAATGAAGGGAAAAGAGAAGTTTAAATTAAATTGTTTTCATATTTATTGCACGAAAAGCAAAATTTACAAATAAAAAAATGATCTATTATGAGTGAAGAAATGAAAGCTATTATTGATGCTTCTTATGATAATGGAACTCCTATTTGGTTACATACAAGCGATTATATTTTTGGAATGGTACCCGTTGATTCAAACGGAACACGTTGGACGGAAATATCATATACTTTTGAAGATCCAGATGAACCATTAGCAAAAACTGAAAGATCAGCAGAACTATCCTTTCAATTCTTGATGGAAGAAGTCGAAAAGGGTGTTTCTTTCTACGTAGAGGATTTAAAAGTCCCCTTGATTAAAGATTTTGCAAAAACACTTGAAGGTAAATCCGGCCCAGAAAAAATCATCACATTGATTACTGAATTAATTACGAATTCATCGAATTACTCTTCAAATTTTCCCATAATTAAAGGGAAAGGAGAAATAGATATTTTAAAAGGGAATTTATAGCCCTTGTATACTCTTTTTATACTTAAATATACAAGTTCTTTCTCTGTGGATATTTTTTAGTAAACTCTTCATCAATTCTTTTTGCAAGTTGATGATCTAAATTAGGATTTTGTTCAAAAATTATTTTTTTTAGTATATCTCCTTGATGTTGAGAATATCTCTCGATTCCACTAGCAATGATATTTTTATCAGGATTAATTGGAACAATCATTCCAAATAAACGAAGCATTTCATCAGGAGATAAGTCTCTCTTGATACCATTACTGTCTTGGATTTCTTTATCAATGTTTTTAACGACAGATCCCATTGATAAAGCTGAATAAGGACTAAGCATCTTTGATTTCAACCAAAAACTATTAGGTTTTTTAAGTATTACTGTATCTGAATTGCCATGATCATCAGTAGATCCTACTACGCTCCATCCTTTAGGATCTTTATCATATTCCTTTTTCATTTTTTTAATAATGGGTTTTATGGGGGCAACTCCGTGATAATCTTCTTCTTCTTGTTTATCCGTCATCTTCAATATTATAAAATAATATTACCTATAAAAACCTAAAGAATATAACAATTAATCTGTTGCTTAATTGCTCATTATAATGTTGAATGCGCATAATAATCAATCTATCTCAGATTTATATGAATCTGTCCGAAAAGCTATAAAATCAGATAGTATTGCAATTCTAAATGAAAAATTAAACCAAATCGATAAGATTGAGCTTCTTTTTTTACAAAATTATAATAAACGAAAAAATGAAGGAGTGTTTTTCACTCAAAAATACATTGCTGACTATATTATCTCCCAAACTCTCACGGAATTCCTAAATTCTAGAATTAAAAAAATAAATCTAACAAGTTTAGAAGAAATTAAATCATTAACCCAGAACGATTATAAATCTATTTTAAACTTAATTAATACTACTTTGATTTGTGATCCATCATGTGGATCAGGAGTATTTCTTCTGAGTTATATTGATATTGTCTTTAATCTCCTCCAAGAGATTTGTCCTGGAGATGAGATTGAGACCCTTGAAAGGGGGATTATTAAAAATATATATGGATATGATATAAATGAGGATTCAATTAAACTTTGTATATTAAAATTATTGAGACGATTGTCAAACTTAAAATCAGTTAATTTACTGAATATGCTATCTATTTTAGAATCTCATATTATTGTTAAAGATGTCATTATTGATCCTCCAACTTTGAAGTTTGGACTTTTGGTTGGGAATCCTCCTTATGGGAATATATTAGACAACTCATTAAAACAAAAATTAAGAACTGAAAACGTTTTTGTTAATGACATCTATTGTATTTTCATTTTAAAAGCATTAGAATGGAATGATGGAATGATTGGTTTTTTAATTCCTAAAAGTTTTTTATTACGTCAAGGATACGTTAGATTTAGAAATCAACTTTTATTAAAAGCAAATTTATTAAAAATTATTGATATTGGCCCAAATCT
>JAGXNQ010000217.1 GCA_019894955.1 Promethearchaeota archaeon
GGGTCTCCAATAACAATTACCTTGTATATTGCTTCAGTTCGACCTTGAAAAATGATATCACTTGATTCTTTACTCATTTTGATCATTTATTATTTTGAAACCGATTATTTATATTATAGATTAACATTTTTTAAATCAATTGTTTTATTTTTAGAATACTACAACTTGAAAGGATGTGTAAAACTTATATTCAATTAATTGTTTTCTCATAATGAACATGAATATAAGACAGCGGCATTTTATAAAATCCTCAGAGATTAAAGCACTAAAGAGTGAGATTTTAAAACGATATGATCAGAAATTTGTAGATGGTTTATTTCCACCTAAATCGCGCATAGAAGTAATAATAACTGAACATGGTGATACTTTGTATGCTATTAATAATGAATTAAAACTATGGAAATCGAAGGAACATGGGTTTATCCCAGTTCTTACTCAATTAATAAATAATAGGATTAGATTAAAAAAAGTGGTTGTTGATATGGGAGCGATTAAATATATTACTTTGAGTGGGGCGGATATAATGAGACCAGGAATAACAAAAATCGATCCATTGATTCAGAAAGGCGAAATAATAGAGATTGTTGATGAAACTCATGACAGATCTCTTGTAGTTGGTAAAGCTTTATATAATGGAAGAGATATGGAAGCATTAAAATCTGGAAAAGTGATCAAAAATCTCCATACAATAAATAAAAGCGATTATATTTGGAAATTTGCTAAAGAATTTAAATAATCAATTAAATGCTTAAATTTAACAAACTTCATCAAATAGCATTTGAACGAACATAGTTTTATCATTCTCAGGAATATCAGTTGGTTTATTATTATCTAGTTCCCATGGTTCAAATTCGAACTCATCATACAGAATCATGATCATTCTGAGAGCATTTTCACAGAAGTCGCTTTCATAATCCTTTGTCATATTCATGAGCCTAATTATTGAATTTAGTTTCCACATGATTTTTTTCTCTGGATCAGTTGAATTAATCAAATAATCGTCAAAAAGAGACATATAAAATTGATTTTCTACCATCATCATGCTTACTCACAACCCACTACTTTTTTTTCCCTTACTGTTATCAATATATATATTCACTAAAAAGCGAACTTATTTAATCACATGGGCGTTGCTATATTACAAATTTCCAATCGAAATTTCTTTTTGTTAACCCCAAGTAAGCTTTTTTAGGTAATTAGTACTTAAAATTTTACTTTGTTATTTAAATATCAAATAACTGTTTTGTAGATCATACAGTATCTAAGTATGAAGGATATATTTGAGGTCATAAATTAAAATTTAGGTATTATGTAGGTATATTCCCGATAACATACGATTCTATAAAAGATTCATGCCTTATAATACTTGGATACTATTTCATGGGTCATTGCCGTATATATCACGATGACTTGTGAATATTTCAAAAAAATAATGGTGTGTGTGAAAAGATGAGTATGTATAGAAGTTACCTTCTTAAAAATCAATTCTGGGCTAAGAAAGGAAATGAAAAAAGTGATTCAATTGAACATGAAAAAATTTTTATAAAACATGATTCTGAGATAGGAGGAATTTACGCTGTGATAAACTCTGAACAAAAAGGAGTAAAAATTGTAGTAAATGGTGAAGAGCATTGGTTTAATAACTTCGATAAGTTAGACAACTTTCTAAGTCGTCTAAGACAATCCGAAAATGATTTCATGAAGATTTTAAGAAGGAAAAATATGTCAAGCCAATTAAGGCACTTAGAAATTTAAGATAATTTTAAAGCTTAAATTCCTACATGAGAGTAATTTAGATAAAAAAATTGGTAAGATTAGGATATATTAGTTTTATTTTTCTTCATTCCTTTTATCTCTTATCTTATCTAAAAATTCGGGAGTTATTGTTTTAACACCATGTTCTCTTGCAGTTTCTACACATCCTCTTAAAGCTTTTTTCAATATAAATCAATTAATATTTACACAGAAAAGTATTTACACGGGCATAGATCACGAAATTTAAAATAAATAACCTTTTTCTAAGATAAAAAACGCTAGTAAAGTAGTAATTAGAACGTAATTAGAAAAAATTATAAAAACTTATTAGTCAATTTCCAATAAATAATAATTTATACTAAGAATTATATATTGGTTGAAGTCCTGATTGAAAGTGACGTAATCTCAATTTAGCTCCACGAGATACTTTTACTTTTGGAATTTTTTCTCTATTTTTATAAAGTTCCGTAATAGCAGCAACAGCATAATCAATATGTGAAGAATCATAAGCATTTCGAGGAACCGCGAATCGTACTAAATGTAAGATTCCCTTTCTCTCTTCTTCAGTTTTATTGTCCCATTCAAAAGCAAATGGTCCTAATTCTACACCCCTTATACCATAATGCCTTATTAGTTCAATTGTGAAGCCAACTCCGCCGAAGTCTTCAATCTTCATATTTGTATTTTCAAAAAATTTATCCATATTTATGTATACAGCATGTCCTCCTGCAGGTAAAATTACAGGTACGCCATTGAGAGCTAGTTTTCGGGCAAAATCTCTAACTTGCCGAATTCTTTCATCTAAATAGGGTTCTCTAACTACTTCGTACAATCCCACAGCTAAAGCTATTATATCTCTGCCAGACATTCCTCCATAGCTATCATTACCAAAAGTTAAAATTTGTTTTTCTTTTAATCGAATTCCAATATCTCCATTTTGTGAAAATTTTTGATGAAATATTCCTTTATCTTTAAAAAATAAACCACCACCCATATTAGCTAAGCCATCTTTCTTGAAACTAATGGTAAATCCATCTGCATAAGAAAACATTTCTTTTACAATTTCAGGAATAGAATAATTTTTATATCCTTCTTCAAAATTTTTGATAAAGATAGCATTTTCTGCAAAACGACATGCATCAAAGAAAAGGGGGATATCATGGGTTTTAGCTATTTTTTTCACTGCCTTTATATTCTCCATGGACACGGGTTGTCCTGCAGCTGTATTATTGGTAATCGTGAGATAAATTAAAGGGACACATTCTGCTCCTTTTTCTTGCATAAACTGTTCTAATTCAATAATTCCCATATTTCCCTTGAAGGGGTTTTTTTTATCCATCTCGAGATGATCAAAAGCTTCAAATAAATTTGTAGAGAATATATTTACAGGGTACATTCCGTTTGCAGCAATATTTGCCTCTGTTGTGTCAAAGTGGCCATTATTTGGGATGTAACACTGTTTATTAATATTTAAATCCCGCTTAAGTTGAGATATTGTTGAGAATAATAAATGTTCTGCACATCTACCTTGAGGGACAATGAAAGCGTTAGGTCGTTCTAATTGATGAATTCCACCATTTACAAATCCTCCTTTAAAAGAAGTAAGATATAACTCATCCATTAGTTTTTGTACATTAGTTTCACCAGAAAGAATTAGTTGGATTGTTTTTTTAGGATGATCCCCCCTTTCAAATATGTCTCTAATGGCATCTAACAAAACATAATATCCTTTATTTCGCCCATATGACTCATCTC
>JAGXNQ010000218.1 GCA_019894955.1 Promethearchaeota archaeon
CAATAAAGGTCGAGCTAAGGCTATAGAGACATTTACAATATTTCTCAGCTGAGGATCGGCAATATATTTAATTCTTTCTGTATTTACATCACCTTTAAACTGATTAAATCCTTCGTTATTCATAATTAAATGAAATTAATTAGGAATTAAATAATTTTTGACTAATAGAAAAAAGAAATGTTAGTAATTTGAAGGTTTATTTTTTTTTTATAAAATACTGCATGTAAAATTCAGCATTTTCTTGAAGTATCTTTTTAGTGCAAATCTTTCCATGTCCAGGAATATATGTAGCAATGTCCTTTTCAGCATACTCAATTAAAGTAGCACGAAGTCGTTCAGGGTTTGTAGGAACGGGTGATCCAGGTGCACCATTAGCCCAATCTGGATTAGTTTCCTCGAATAATAAATCTCCCATAAAACAAATTTTTTCCTTTTCGAAAAGAGCTATTACATCTCCCTTCGTATGGGCGTCTCCTATGTAATTTATTTGAACTTGATTTTTCGTGCCCTTAATTGTAAATGATTCATTGATTATAAAATCAGGTTGTCTTAAATCGAAATTAGGGTCATCAATTTCGTTCCATGTATTTATATCATTCTCTAACTCTAATATTTTATTTGGATCTTTTTCATTTAATAATGCTTCTTTTGTTTTTTTAATTTCTTCAGGAGCTCTATCTTGAAAACCTTTAAATCGCGTATAGAGATAATTTTTCGATTCTTTTAATGCTTCATTGCTGCAAATAATTGGTATATTCAAAGGAAACTTTCGATTTCCAAATAGATGATCAATGTGATGATGACTATTTATGAGAAAACTAGGTTCCTTATTTGTAAATTGTTTAGATGCTTTAATGAGATCAATAGTAGAGTATGGGTCCATTAGTGTGTCGAATATAACTAAGTAATTGCCAAGATCAAAAAATCCAGCATTTGAAGCGGGAATTTTTTCTGCTGAAATTGCTGCAAATATCCCTGAACTTAATTCATAGAGATCAAAATAAATTGATTCAAAATCCAATTTTTTAGCTTCCATTTTTTAACTACCTCATTTTGAAACACGTTCTAATTTAAAGCAAACAGGACGAATTCCATCAGGACAAGCTGTATATATCATGTCTTCTCCAGTCCAACTAGGAAAACCTCCCCCACATTGTAAAATTGAAATATTTTTGTATATTCCATACCACGCGTGATGACAAAACCCTTTTGGCATATTTCCTGAATCATCAACCATAAATTCAAGACCTTCCTTCATGCCACATTTTGTTATGGGATTACCATCTTTCTTGATAAATTCATGTCCGAGGACATCTTCAGGACTAAACTGTTTTACTATAGTAATTTTTACATCATTCATGTTATTCACTTTTTTATTATTCATTTTATATATTACTTTATATTTGTTGATAAATTCTTAATTTCTAATTCTATTTCTTTAATTCCTTCTAAATCTCTTACTTTTTTAGCAGATTCTAACACTAGCTTATAATATTTAATTGCATTTTCAGTCCCATTCACTTTTATCATATCCTTACCACGTCTGAAGATAAGAACTTTTAACTGTTCAACTCTATTCACATCTAACGCCCATTGATACGCTTTTTTAAAATAGACTAATGAATTCTCAAAGTCTTTTAAGAAATAGTATTCCATAGCCATGGCAAAATAAGAAAACTGTAGGGATATTTTAAATCCGATCTCTTCTCTTAATTTTGCGGAGTTTAGATGGTACTGCAACGATTTTTCAAAATCATTATTATGATGGTAAAAAAACGCAAGATGTCGATAAAAATATGCCTTTTCCAGTTTAAAATTTTCCTCAATTGCGATTTTTAGTCCTTTTTGATAATAATCAAAAGATTTTCGATAATCCTCCTCATTTGAATCTTTTATATTTTGGTGATAAAGACCTAAATTAAAATAAGATTTACATAAACCTAGATTATCATTAATTTCTGTTCTAATATTTAATGCTTCATTAAAGAAATTAATTGCTTTCAGATAATCTCCTTCAAGGATTCCAGTACTATAGATACAGGTTCCTATTAAATCCAATGCATCTGCCATGAGGTTCTTAGCATTTGAAGATTTTGCTAAATCTTTTGCTTCAGTCAATATTATAATTTCATAATCGTAATTGAATTCTTTAATGAATTTTGATTGTTGGAGAATTTTAGCATACTGAATAAGGAATTTTGATTTATCTGCATTTCTCACATTTTCAAAAGCCATCATTTGAATATTTGATTTGAAAAATGACAGAGCATCATCAATTTTCCCTTCATAGCGATAATTCTCAGTGATTTTTATAATTAATTCTACTAAATTCTCAAAATAATTCTGAATAATGCCAGACTTATCTTTTACATTCATATTTTCCAATTTTCACGCCCTAAAATTTTTCTAATTAAAAACAAGAACTTATCAACTTCTCATACTTGAACATTAGCTTGTTCGTTCAAGTTTAAAACATACAGGTTTCCGACCATCAGAACAAGAAGTGTGCTGAACACCTTTTTCATGACCATTAAAGTTTCCTCCAAAATATAATACGGAAAGATCCTTGTAAATATCTCGCCATGCCCACCCACAAAATCCCTCAGGCATCTTTTCAATATGATCAACAATAAATTCTTGACCTTCATCAAGAGAACCACAACGAGTAATTTGAGTTCCAGATGTAGAATAAACCTCATGTCCAAAAACATCAATAGGACTAAATCTTTTAATCACGGTAATTTTTACTTTTGACATTGTTATAAATCACTTTATGCATAAATAGGACTAGGTATATTTATAGTCTTAATGTTCGAAGTTTCAAACATAGTATGAATTATGAAAAGTAGAAGCTGGTGTATCCATTAAAAAAAAATATGATGAAACATATCAAAATGTTCTTATCTTTATAGTAATAGTGATATTTCTATTTTGTATAATCCATACCAAGTATGGATACAGAATCCTTCTGGCATAGAGAAATTTTTCAACAGTTATGAATTTTGGATGGAAACATTTAATAATTTACTTAATAACTTATAATTTAATAAATTGAATCCAAATTAAAGATATGCCAAACATTACGTCTCTAATATCTCAAAGAATTAAACCATCTTGCGCTGTATGGGAAATCACACTAAAATGTAATAGTAATTGTATTCATTGTGGATCAAAAGCAGGAAAAACTCGTCTTGATGAACTGAACACCGAAGAATCTTTAAAATTAGTTAGGGAAATCCATGATTGTGGTTATAAAGGAGTAGCTTTAATGGGAGGAGAACCATTAATTAGAGACGATTGGTATGACATTGCGAGAGAAATTAAAAAAAATAAGCTAGAATTATCAATTGTTACTAATGGATTAACTTTAAATGAAAACATTCAAGAATTAAAAGGCCTAAAAGTTGACTGTGTATCGCTAAGTTTAGATGGAGGGTCGGCTAAAGTCCACGATTATCTTAGAGGCATTCCAGGA
>JAGXNQ010000219.1 GCA_019894955.1 Promethearchaeota archaeon
CGTCAGATGTGTATAAGAGACAGTTCCTATCTTGCATGGCGTTGGTGAAAATGATGAACTTTTTAGTGTTGAATCCGCTCGCGCTTTTTTTGATGAAATTCCATGTAAAAACAAAAAGTTCATCATTTTACCTGGAGCAAAACACGCCGTTTTTCCAGATGGTTCTTTGACTGAAATTATGGATTGGTTGATATATAATTTTAAAATAACTTAAAAGTTCATGGATGAGTTAAAATGGTTAAGGATCCTAAAACTGTCGCTATTATTGGAATAGGAAATTTAGGCAAGCAAATTGCAGAATGGTCTGCAGCACATGGATATGATGTTAATATCTTTGATATTAATTCTGAAGGGTTAATAAAATTTTTCGATGACATATCAAAAAAATTAAAAATTGGAGGAGCTAATGGTGAGATTCGACAATTTAATTCCATATCTGGAGCTGTTAAAGATGCAGATCTAGTGATTGAAGCAGTCCCAGAAAAGCTTGAACTTAAAAAACAAGTTTTTAAAGATATTGATAAACACGCACCTTCACACGCAATTATAGCCACAAATAGTTCTTCTATTCCCGTCTCAAGAATTGAAAATAGCGTCAAGCGTAAAGATAAACTTTTAAATCTCCATTTTTATAAATTGCCTGATTTTCCGATGGCTGATATTGCTCGAGGGACGAAAACAAGTGAAGATACTTTTAATATGGGAAAAAATTGGCTTGAAAGCATTGATGTCACTCCATTAGTTCTTAAAAAGGAATGCTTAGGGTTCGTCTTTAATCGAGTATGGCGTGCTATTAAGAAAGAGTGCTTAAAGATCTGGGATGGAGGATATGCAGATTTAGAAGAAGTTGATAAAGCTTGGAAAGTATTTACAAAGATGGAAATTGGACCTTTTGAATTGATGGATATAATCGGACTGGATGTTGTGAATGATATAGAAATGATGTATTATAAGGAAAGCGGGAATCCTGATGATAAACCACCTCAAATCCTTAAAGATAAAGTAAATAAGGGAGAACTTGGAGTAAAAACAGGTAAAGGATTTTATAATTATGATGCTCACTAGGTGATTAAAATCGAAGAAAGGTGAAATTATCCACTAAATAATATAATTAAAATCCACATTAGCCCAAAACTGATCAATATTGAAAAATTTGCTATTATTGTGATTAATTTTTTATCATATTCTAATTCTACTGAAAAAGGAATGACTGCAAGACCCACTGGTAAAATAAGTGATATTGTGATGATAATTCTGAATAATTCACTAAAAATATTAGCGGGGAGAAGAAAAAATAACAATAAACCACAACATAATCCTATTGAGTAACGTATCAACAAGGATTTTCCTATCATTAGCCATTGATCTTTTTGAAATTTAAAATTTAAAAAAACTCCTAATAATAATAGCGCCAAAGGTGAGTTAGCTCTACTGATAATGTCAATTAATTCACTAAAAAAGAATGGTATACTAAATCCTGAAAAATTTATGATAATCGCTACGATGTAACAAATTAACGGGACGGATTTAAGTAAACTTAACAAAACATTCTTAAAATTGATAATAATCTCAATTTTTTCATTTTTTGGAGAATATATCTTTCCTATGGTAAAACATATTATAAAAATTGATACTGCGTTTCCCGCGTCTACCATTGCGATTAATTGAAGCCCTGAATCACCCCAAATTCCTTCAATTAAGGGGAATGAAAAGTTCGCCACATTAAATCCTATAATTGACATGAATAACAAGCCTTTCAAGTTCCTTTGATACTTTTTAAAAAGAATAAATCCAATAAGAACCATAAATAGACCATATGAAAGACTGATCAGAGGTAGAAATAATAACGATATTTCAAAT
Source organism: Promethearchaeota archaeon (assembly GCA_019894955.1). Classification (GTDB taxonomy): domain Archaea; phylum Asgardarchaeota; class Lokiarchaeia; order Sigyniarchaeales; family SOKP01; genus SOKP01. The sequence goes on from JAGXNQ010000219.1 coordinate 1,861, forward strand.
CTTATTGTACTCGTGACTTTGAGAATAACGGCAGGTAAAGTTAAATTAAACACAATCTTTGCAATGACTTCTCCATTCTCTTCACTCAAAACATTCATTCTTTTTAAAAAATATCCAATTGCAACAATAGTGAGTGAAATTAAAAACACAATATTCACGTCTGTCATGTAATTATGTTCACTTTATCCCTTTAATACATTTGATAATAAATGAGAAAATTTATTCCTTTTCAAATTAGAACAGGAGTTTTTTAAAAATATAAATAAATTAACCATTAATTATTGATTATCAATTGAAATAATTATGTGTGGTAAATAAAATGAAAGCAGATTTTCTTAAGGATAAAAAATTAATAATAACCGCAGCTATTACTGGAGGGATTCATGGAAAATGGGCTAACCCATCCATGCCACTATCCCCAGAAGAGCAAGCGCAAGCCGCTCTTGAATGTTATGAAGCGGGAGCATCGATAGTTCACATTCATGTAAGAGCAGAAGATGGGCAAAATACTCCTGACCTAAAATACTATAACAAGGCTATTAAATTAATAGGTGAAAATTGTCAGATTATAAGACAAATAGGAAATGGAATTGGAGCTCGTGTAATAGAACATCATTTCACCACTAAATCAGGAAAAAAAAGAATGACTACAGAAATTGTGCAACCGAGCTTAGAAGAGAGATTAAATCTTCTTAATATCGATCCTAAACCAGAAATGCATACAATAAATGCTGGATCGTTTGAATTTCGCACTCCTTATGGAGGATCACTCTTTAAAAATCCAATAGATTTCAATAGAAAATACATTAAAAGATGCAATAAGGGAGGTTTTGGGCTAGAAATCGAAGTTTATGATTCGAGTCATATAGCTAATGTTTTAGAATTCGTCGAAACAGGATTATTAAAACCACCACTACATTTTTCTATTGTTTTAGGTATAAAAGGAGGTGCCCCAGCAACCATGGAAAATCTTTTACACATGGTTCATCAAATTCCTGAGGGCTCTACATGGCAAGTCGTGACAGTTGGAAAATATAATTTAAGAACTACTGTTGCTGCTATGTGCATGGGTGCAAATATAAGAACGGGATTAGAAGATACGATTTATTATCGGAAAGGAGAGTTAGCTGAAGGTAATGCCCAATTAGTGAAGCGAATGGTGCGAATAGCCATGGAGATTGGGAGAGAAGTAGCAACAGTAGATGAAGCAAAAGAAATGTTAGGTCTAAATTAACTTTTTAATATATTTATTCACTTGTTTTTGATAAGAGAATAAATTTTTCAATTTTATAAATTATCACATCCATCAAGTCGGTTCCTTCCGCAAAAAGTAAGGTAGAAAACCCATCAGGCTCGTCCTCATCATCTCCCATGACCGTTTTTAAATTTACATTATATTTTATATAAAATTATGCTTAATTAAAGTTAAAAAGAGGCTCTTAAAAGGTTAACTCTTAAACTTTCTCCTAATGATGTTTAATTACATCATACCTTACATCTAAGTTTTTATTTGGATTTAATTCGGTTAAAAGCTACAAACAATCAATATCTAATTCTGTTTTATAAAAAATGGAACAAATATTTTAAAA
>JAGXNQ010000021.1:0-12371 GCA_019894955.1 Promethearchaeota archaeon
CTCTTGGAGCCACTTCTCGACTCCGACTTCTTCAAGTCTCTTTAGATTCCCGATCATATTCACAGAATACTTTTCTTGATAATAGCTATCTATTTTTTGTAGTTTTTGACAAGGAAAGTTTTCACATTCATAGCAAAATTCTAATTCCTTTTTTTTTAAAGCAGGACAATCTCTTCTTATGAACGCACAATTTTTGTTCCTAATTCTACAACCACTACAGCTTTGTTTATACCCTCTTTCTTCTAATAAACCCTTTTTCGAAAGGAGATATTGCCGACAAGCACCACAATATATCCCACATGGTGCTGCTAAGTTATTATCACTCATCATTTCTACTCCTTTAAATTTTTAATTTCAATAGATTTTTAAATAACATTTCTTCATTGTATAGAATAAGAAGCGCTTGCTCCTGCAACTTATTGAAATCTACATTTTCCAAACAATTATCTTTGTAGATATCAGCAGCATTCTTTAAAGTTTTTGCTATATCTGTCCAAAGTCTGGCTGATTCCTTAATTAGTGGTATATTTTCTTCCAAAATCTTAAAATCCTCACTTTTCCAAGCTTTAGGACCTTCACTCATATCTGGATGATTCTGTAATTCTTCTAAGAAATTTGTATAGAGATTGCGAAAACTCCCACCACCAGTACCCCAAGTTTCAATATATCCATGCAATAATTCAAACATTAATCTCGCACGTGAGATCGATTTTCCTTGTGGATCCTTTGATTGACCTTGCAGTTTCTCTTTCCATAGAGGAATAGAAGATGCAAATAATTTCAAACCCTGAATCCCATTAGTATTTATTGAGGGGCGTAACATATTATTTACCACTTTTTGAATTGCTAGTTTAACCCCCGCTGCTAAAGGGGGATGTTTCCCATCTGGTCTTCTTATCATAGAAAATTGTGCATTACTGGGCTGCATAAATTTTGGACCATATTCAGAACTCCGCGCTTGCTTTAATTTTTCGATGGAGATTTCTTGAAATCCTTCATATTCCGTATCGCCTATATACGCAATTTCTTTATCCTCATCATACCCCGCTAAAGTAATCGCATGTCCACCAAAATGAATCTCTCCTTCCTCTTCAAAATAAGGTAAATACCCTAAATCAACTTTAAGAATTAAAGGAATATTCTGACTCAACATTTCTTTTGATACTTCCCAAGCTTTATTGGCACTTGTAAATGATTGTTTTTTTAAAGTTATTCCCAACAATCGACAAGCCAAGGAATTTGGTTCAATTGTTCCTTGTTTACCTCCAAGAAAAAATGGAATCTCTGATTCTGGAATAAAAGAAACACTGTTTGTTGTATCAAAAAATCCAAAACCCATTGTTCCGTCCAATCCAAAAGCCATGGGTTCAGACATTGGAAATCCATGAAATTCAAAAAGATCTCTCATTGATGAAGATTCACAATGATAACCAACCCTATGAATAAAGTTATTAACTAGATACTTTTGAACCAATGAGATCATCTCCTTTCCGTATTTCTTTTAACACCATTTCTAAAAATTCAATATCCGCCTGCAATATTTTTATTGGGTGGATAAACAAACCCCTTACATTTAAAGGGGTTTCATTAAATTCTTCCAACATTTCTTCTAATTCCTTCTTATGATTCTTTATCAAGTTTAAAGAATTATCAAAGACTTCAATCTGTTCTTCCTTTGATAAGCAAGGGAGCATTGAAAACGCCATGTAAAAATCAGGATCATTTTTACCAATAAATTCACTCAAAATTTTATATATCGTTCTTTTAAGTAATATTGATCCTTTTTCAGTAATCTTGTAAATTTTTACTATTCGATTATCTTCTTCTTCCACCCAAGATTCCACTAGTCCTTTTTCTTTCAGATTCTTTAAAACCCCGTAAATCGATGATTTCCCAATAGCGGTCCAATCTCTCATCCCCCTTTTTTCAATTCTTTCATTTATATCTTTTCCATGACACGGATGCTCCGAGACTAATCCTAAAACAACAAACCCTAAGTGATTTAGTTCTGAATTTTCTTCAGTTGACATGATGCTTTCACTTTTTATAATATTATCGATATAGAATGTTATGATTCAAGAATGATCTGAATGTGGAATGGATCATTTATAAATTTTATCTCCATCTAAAATCATTTTTACATTTTTATGAAAAAATAAATTAAACTAAACACCATAAATGAATAATATGAGTAAAATAATAAAATGGGGAATTTTAGGTTGTGGAAGGATAGCCTATAAGTTTGTTGAAGGGTTAAAGATACTTCCCGATGCAATATTGGAGGGTGTTGCTTCTAAAACAGAGGGAAAAGCTGAAAGTTTTGGTAAAACCTTCGGTGTAAAAAACACATATAATAATTATGAAGAATTAGTAAAGAATCCCGCTGTGGATGTTATATATATTGCGACTACTCATAATTTCCATTATAAAAATGCATTACTCTGTCTAAATCACGGAAAACCAGTTCTCTGTGAAAAACCAATTACATTGAATGCTATACAAGCTGAAGAGTTAATTAACACTGCCCGTAATAATAATGTATTTTTAATGGAAGCAATGTGGACAAGATTTTTACCTTGTATTGTTAAATTAAATGAATTTTTAGACGAGGGACTATTAGGAGAAATTCAACACGTTACGGCTAACTTTGGAATTAAAAAGGAATTAGATCATAAAGTACGTTCATTCAATCCTGATCTAGGAGGGGGCGCATTACTTGATCTAGGAGTCTATCCTATTTCATTTGCGAGAATGATTTATAAACAAGCTCCTTCAAAAATAAAAAGTAGCGCATATATTGGAAAAACAAAAGTGGATGAAAAATCTTGTTATTTATTTGAATATGAAAATGGACAAACTGCAATGCTTTCTTCTTCACATAGACTGATTATGCCACATGATGCTTCCATCTTTGGAACTAAAGGATATCTGGAAATTCCTAACTTTTATCATCCATCAAAAATGATTCTGAAATTAGAGGGAAAACGAAAAAAAAAGATTAGAATACCTTTTAAATCAACGGGTTATAATTATGAAGCAAGGGAAGTTATGCATTGTCTAAATACTGGTAAATTCGAAAGTGAAATTATGCCATTAGATGAAACATTAGAAATTATGAAAACTATGGACATACTACGTTCTCAGTGGCATCTTAAATATCCCGGAGAATAAATAATTACTAACGTTAATTGTAAGTAACAAAGATAAAGAAAATAATAAATAGCATTTAGAAGAAGATTAGGCTAAATTAGTTAAAACTATTTAAAGAGAAATTCCATTGAAAATCGATCATATTGCAATCTGGGTTAGGGACTTGGAAAAAATGAGAATTTTTTATGAAATTTATTTTGGTGCAAAATCAAATGATACATACTTTAATAGTAGACGTGAGTTCTCGTCAAATTTCTTAACCTTTGATGGTGGAACTAGGTTGGAACTAATGCAAATGCCATCAATTCCAGAATCTTCAAATGATCCATATAAACAGTTTACAGGTTTAAATCATTTAGCCATATCTGTAGGATCTAAGGAAAAGGTAATTTCTTTGACTATTCGGTTAGCTAATGATGGTTATGAAGTTTTAGGCGGTCCAAGATATACGGGGGACGGCTATTTCGAAAGTACGATATTAGATCCTGAAAAAAATCGAATTGAAATAACTGTGTGACTGCATATCCTTTTTATTAATAGAAAGATCATTGCTATTGGTGGAACAGGGAGAGGGACAAATACGATTTGTCTAATTAAACCAGCACCAACAAGCATTTTTAAAAATCATAGAGTTAAAGCTATACTTGCAAAACCGCTATAAACAAGAATGGAATAAAAAATAATATCTTTTGTTCCAATGGAATTAATCGTTAAAATTTGATGCAAATATGTTTTCTCCCGTTTTTTTATCAAATAAATGGAGTTTTTTATCATTAAAAGTTAGATAAATTTCATCACCAATGCTAAAATTCTCAATTTTTCTCAATACACTAATTAAAATTTTTCCCCCTACATCTATATGTATTTCAAATTCTCTCCCCATTGATTCTATAATATCAATTATTGCTCTAACTGAATTATTAACGATTTCTCTTGATATAAAAACATCTTCGGGTCGAATACCTAATACTATTTCCTTATGTTTTTCATTATTAATTTTATGTAATTCATTTGGTAATTTATATTCTGTAAAACCGCAATCTAGATATATATTTCCATTATCTTTTTTCAAGCTACCATCTAACATATTCATTGGAGGACTTCCAATAAATCCAGCAACAAAAAGATTTTTAGGAAAGTTGTAAATTTCACTTGGTTTACCTACTTGTTCTATTTTTCCTTTGTTTAAAATTGCAATTGTAGTTCCCATTGATAGTGCTTCTATCTGGTCGTGAGTTACATAGATAATTGTAATTCCCAATCTTTTATGCAATCTCTTAAGTTCGGCTCTAGCAAAAACTCTCAATTTAGCATCAAGATTAGAAAGAGGTTCATCCATCAAAAATACATTAGGCTCCCTAACAATTGCCCTTGCTAAAGCTACTCTTTGTCGTTGACCACCACTAAGTTGTTTTGGCTTCCTTTCTAGAAGATCTTCAATTCCAAGACTTTTTGCTGCATCAATAACTATTTTTTTAATTTCCTCTCGATGTTTATTTAAAATTTGTAATGGGAAGGCAATATTTTTAAAAACAGTCATGTGAGGATAGATTGCATAATCTTGAAAAACCATAGCGATATTTCTATCTTGAGGACTTTCACTGTATTTCTTTTCAGCAGAAGTAATCAATTTTTCATCAAACCATATTTCACCTTCTTGAGGTTTAATTAACCCTGCGATACTATAGAGAGTTGTTGATTTTCCACAACCAGATGGTCCAAGTAAAATAAATAGTTCACCATCTTTTATATCCAAGTCTATTTTATTCAACGCATAAATATCTCCATATTTCTTTACTAAATTTCTTATTTTTACATTTGTCATAATATCATACCTCTAACCTTTTATTGCTCCTGCCATTAATCCTTGCATTAAATATTTACCTAACAAAACAAAAATAAGTAAAACAGGTAAAGAATACAAAAAAGTACCCGCCATTGTATTATTCCAAGCAGTTTCAGTTCCACCTGCCATATTTGAGAGGGCAAATGAAGCGGGTTCAAAATTCGCGCCTGTAAGTATCAGAGCAAAAAGGTAATCATTCCAAATACTAGTAAACTGAAATACTCCAGCAACGACAAAAGGTAAAGGAGATAATGGTATTATAAGACGTCTATATATCGCCATTACTCCCGCCCCATCAGTCTTAGCAGCATTTATTAAACTCTCTGGTATTGAATCATAATAACTTCTAAAGAGAAGTGTCGTCATAGGAATTCCATAAACTGAATGAACTAATATCATAGCCCACATTGTATCATATATTCCTAAATTTCTTATAGTAATGAAAAGAGGAACTAAGATCGACTGATATGGGAGAAAAATACCTATTGTAAAAAGCATAAACAAAGTTTTAGAACCTTTAAATTTTAATTTAGTTAATACAAAACCACATACAGAACCTAGTAAACAAGAAATTACAGTTGCTATAGTAGTAAATAGAACCGAATTTATTAAAGGTCTTTGCAATTCCAGCCAAGCATAAATAAAAGGTTCTAGTGTTGGAATTAATGGTGGAGCAATTGGTGATGTTAATGATAAATCTGCTTGAGTCTTAAATGCAGACATAATACCAGACCAAAGTGGTATTATTGTTATAAGTACAGCAACTATTAAAACAGCATAAAGTATTACACGTTTTATTAAACGCTTTACTTTTGATAATTTGAATCCTTTAGACTTGCGTAACTTTTCCCATTTTATATCATCTACTACGCCTAACTTTTCTATTTGGTTTACTTTATGTGAATTCATTTCTTATTACCTCTTTCTATATGTTATGTAAAGGTACGGAATTATAATTACCATAATTATTAATAATAATGTCGTTGCCATTGCAGAGCTATAAGCAAAATAATTAGAATTAAAGGCCACTTTGAATATCGTAATTGGTAAAATTGCAGTTGCCCAACCTGGACCTCCTTCATCGGTTAATATCCATATAAAATCAAATGCTTTTAAGGAAAATATCATAAGAATAACGAACGCTGTAAAAGTCGATGTTTTAATTTGTGGGATAATGACACGTGTATATAGTTTAAAACCAGACGCTCCATCTATTTGGGCAGCCATAATATGTGATTTTGGAATAGTTCTTATTGCTGCTAAAAAAATTAACATTATGTAACCAGAAAATTGCCAAACTAAAGCAAATGAAACACTAAAAAGTGCTATATTTGGATCACTTATCCAAGACATCTTTAAAAATCCAAGTCCAAACATATCTAATATAAAATTAATAACACCATCTTCAATAAACATCCATTGCCATAAATAAGCAGTAACTATGAATGAAAGCGCATAAGGTAATAAATATATTGTCCTAAAGACACCCTCTTTCCTGATCTTTTGATCCAGAAGTATTGCTAAGAAGAGTCCAATAATGATACTAGATGGTATAAATACAAGCATAAATACAAGATTATTAGTTAAAGAAATCCAAAATATTGGATCATTAACCATTCTAAAATAATTTTCAAGACCTACAAAATCATAAGTCTGAATTAATCCCACCCAATCAGTCATTGAGACAAAAATATTCCATACTATAAAATAATAAATAAAATATGCTAAAAGTATACAACAAGTAATGAAAATTAATCGAATAATTAGTTTATCTCTAGAAAATATGTTCTTTCTTATTTCTTTCGAAATTTTACGCTTTTCTTCGAACTTAAAATCTTCAATTATATCTATATCATTTCTTACTTGTTCCAATTTAACACCCTAATATTTTTAGATTAAATTTAATCTTGTTAAATAATTAAAAAAAAAAAAGTATTTAAAATTTCATTTAATTTATAAACTCCATACTTTGATAAAATCACTGGCATATGTACTCGCTAGGGCTGCTATAGCTGTAGCTGTTGCGGTGGCGGTAGCTGCACCTGAGGTTAATGCTCCGATTAAAGGAATAAAATCCGAATTAAATGCTTCTGGAGCACCACTACCATGAACTACACTTGGAAACATGTATGAAGTAGGAGAAATGTCAATTGCATTAAAGTCTGTAATAGCAGACGTTTGATAAGGTCCATATTTAGTAACATTTGCATCAGTTCGAGCGGATATTGATCCTTTTAGAGGATTAAATGCATCTTGTCCATCTTTTGAAGCAACTACTGCTAGCCATCTATTTACATTGGTGGGATGAGGTATATTTTTTGGTTTTTCGAAACAATCTACTACAAGACCATACATATTACCTGTTCCTGGAACTCCGATAGTATCATACTCAACACCATGAGTCCATCCTGCTTGGAAGAATTCTCCGTTTGCCCAATCTCCCATAATTGAAAACGCAGCAGTTGGTGATGCGCCAATCAATTTAGCTATAGCACTATCCCATGATAATACAGCCCAATCAGAATTAATATAATCTGTAAGGTTTTCATAGATTTCACATGCAGTGAGTAAATCAGCGTAATGGGTTGCTGAAACACTATCAATATCTCCATTTATCCAAGCTTCATAGGTATCAATACCTACACTAGCAAGAACTTGTTCAAAAGCATGTGCAGCAGTCCATTGTTCACCCATTGCGACGGGATTCGTAATACCACTTGTTCCATTGGCTATTAATTTATCACATGCTGCCCAAAAAGCTGGCCAAGTCGTAAGTGTAGCGGGATCTATTGCATTATATTGAAGTACTTTAGCATTATACCACATTACATTACTTCTATGAATGTTAACAGGTACAGAGTAGTAATGGCCATCAGGTCCTTTACTTATATCTTCTACAACATCAGGAACTGCAGCTTTTAGTTCTGTTGTCCAGATATTATCTATATTATCCAATAAGCCGGCATCATAAAATATTTTCCATTCATAACCATTATGAATTTGGAAAGTATCTGGAGGCTGTCCTGCAAGCATCAAAGTTTTAATCTTTACTCTCATTTCAAAACCTCCTCCTCCCGCAATTTGGACCTGTTGAACAGTTGTATCGGGATACAGTGTTATGAACTCATCCACAAGCGCTGTAATTGCTGCTGCTTCCCCTCCTGATGTCCACCAGTGGTATATTTCGAGTGCGTCCACTTCTCCTTCTGGAGTGGGTGCCATAATAACATAAGTTACTCCTGCAACAATTCCAGCAGTAGATATTACGGCAATTAATACAAAAATTATAGTTTGTTTTTTTGGTTCCATTTTTTAACCATTCTTTTTTTTTTTATTCGTTCTAAAAAAATTAGTACCATGATTTTTTGTTAGATACTATGAAATATTTTTTGCGTTATTAAAGAATATAAGGACTAACTTTTTCCAAAAATTATTAAAGTATTAGAAGATATAATCAGAATTGGGAAGTCTACTCACTTTTGGTTATCTTCACAATTTAGATTATTAAATAATTATTATTCTTTAAAATGAAATTTAAAAATGTTGTTGGACCACTTTCATTAGAAAATCCTAACGTTCAAAAAATTATTGAAATTGCAAAAGAATTGGTCAAAGAAAATAAAATTCTGAAATTAAAAAAACTCTATAATATATCTGTTAGATCTCTGGATATTTCTACAGGAGATATAATGGATATCATACAGTTTTTAAATAATAATAAAATCCTTATTGATGGTTCAAAATATACAAGAGACACGATATTACTGAATTTATATAGGAAAAAGATTTGCCATACGATAGATAGTTACAATGGTGCAACATTCTCTTATTTAAGGGAGAATATTTTTAAAGATCATTCTGGAAGTGCAGGACAACTACTTTGGCATTTAAAGATGCTACTTAAATTTAAATATATTAAAAAAATCAAAGTTGGAAATTATTCTTTATTTCTTCCTTTGGATTTAGAGGACGATCTTGGAAAATTGTGTTTTTTTATGAAAGATGATCTTAATAGAAGTATTATTTTACTATTTATGAAGAATGACATGATTAAAAAAACACACATCTATAAAGAGGTTAACTTTAAGAGGGAAAATGTTAATTACAGATTAAAAATACTGATGGAACATCAAATTTTAATATATCAAGATGAATCCACGAAAGATATTTGTATTTCAAACAGAATGAAAGAATTTCTCTTGAAAAATTTAACAAAAATAAAATTTGATAAGATAAATTAAATTAAGATATAATTATAAAAGGGGATCAAAATGAATTTGTATACTGTATTGGAGCTTGCCTTTTTAATTTCCATGACCATAATCTTTCTAATAATAACAATCGCAGTACAGGTATCAAAGGTTACGAAAAGATTTCCCCTATTATTTTATTTAAGGTTAACATCATGGTTTTTAGTTTTATTTTTTGTAACAAGTATAATTTCTATTATTTTTGAAAATGGAGCTTTTGCTCGAATACATTTTATGTTTGCATTCCCAATTACATTCTTTTTTATTCTATTTTTTAATAATATGTTAAAAGAATCATATTATACTTTTGGTTTTATTTTTTCTTGCTGTTTGGGCTTTTTACTTATTTTCTTGGGAACCCAACCTAACGCTGTTAAGCTTGTAGTAGAAATGGGATATGCAAAATATGTGCCTGATGGACTTTTTAATATTATATATATTATCTTGTATTTAATATTCCTTTCATTTATGTTTTTCTGGGGGTTTAAAACTTGGTTAAGTAGCCCGTTTTACTATAAAAAAAAAGCTCTGTTATGTTTTACTGGAATTATAATATATATTGGAGGTTCAATAGTTTATATATTCTATTATATGAATCCGATTGTTAATATTCTCATCTACGTGATTAATTTGATTAGTTTATTAACAATAGTAATAGTTATTATGAAAGAAATTAAAATTCTCTACGTTTTGCCTTATACTGTTTATAGAATCGCGGTAAGGGATAATAAAGGTAATCCCCTATATGATCATGACTGGACAGATATGAATATAACCGAAACTGTATTTACAGGGTTTCTTAATGCCATTGAGATAATGAGCAAGGAAGTAATGCAAGTAGGAGGAATACTTGATATAAATCTAAATGAAGGGATCCTTATTGTTAACAGATCTGAATATATAACTGTTGGTTTACTTGCATCTAAAGCATCCAAATTATTAAGAGATTGCGTTAATAATTTTGTAAAGGATTTTGAAAATAAATTTAAAAGTCTTCTCGAAAAATCTTGTGTAGATATGAACGAGTATAAATCGGCTTATGAATTTATAAATAAATACTTCTCAATAATTCCATATCAGAATATTAAAAACAAAAATCAGCTTATGACATTATCGTATAAATATCATGAATTACCAAAACAAATTGAAAATAATTATAAAACTATTTTTAAAAATAAAGAAGAATATGAAGATGTTTTAAATGAATTAATTAAAACACCCTGTTCAAACCCTTCTGAATTTGTTGATTTCTATAATGAATTTAAATTTGAACTTGGTGAATTGGAACTGAAAGAGTCAAAGGAAGAAGTTGAAAAAAAATATTTGGAATAAATGATAATTTTATTTTTTAAGTATTAAATTCAAAAACTACTTTTATAGCATGAGATTTTCCTTTAGTGCTTAATGTATCAAATGCCTTTCGATATTGTGCAAGGGGAAATTTATGTGTAATTAGCTTTTGAGGATCTATTAATCCTTCTGATATAAAATTCAAATAAAACTGAAATGCGTGCATAGATTTATCATGGTAATTTTCTATACTAAATGCATTTGAACCAATAACTTCGAGTTCTTTAAAATAATGAAGAGAATTTTCAAACCTTTTTGGAGTGCTTACACCTAAAAACACTAATTTACCTTGAGTGCAAAGAATTCTTTCTCCAATTTCAAAAGTTTCTGCTGAAGCAATAGTATCAACTATACCGTTCACACCATCTAACATCCACTTTAACCCCCTATCAGGAGTGTATAATTCAAAGTTGTAGTATTCAGCTATTTCTTCTATTATTAAACCGCCTGAGCTTAAGAAAATATGGTCAGCTCCTAATTTCAGAGCAATTTCTTTCTGAAATTGATATCGTCCAATCCCTATTATATGTTTTACCTTAAATATATTCTTCAAGCAAAGAATTGTTAGCAAACCTATAATACCTAAACCATAAACAAGAATATGAGAGTCCGGATGAGGATTTAACAATAATAGAGAATGAAAGGAAACAGAAAATGGATCTGCTAAAACTGCTTGTTCAAATGATACGTTTTCAGGGATTAAAAAACATTGAGATTCGTGAACGGTTAAATATGGACTAAAACCTCCATATCCTCGTGTAACCCCTAAATGCATTCCTATTGGAAGATTTCCCTTCTGGAAATTTTGACAATGTTTATAATCACCTAAAGAACATCTTGAGCATATCGGTAAGATTCCTCGAGGCTCGCATGAAAACCATGGACTAATTACAACGCGATCTCCCTTTTTAAACTTCTTGACCTTGAGTCCAACACTTTCTATAATGCCAACAGGTTCATGGCCCATAATTTGAGGAAATGAAATAAGTGAACGTATAGGATTATCGAATGACCCCTTAAGTTTTAATTCAGTCATATCACTACCGCAGATTCCACAAAAAATTGTTTTAACTATAACCCAGTCTTCAGCGATTAGTTTAGGATAAGAAATACTTTTTAGAGATACTGGTCCTCCTGATTTCCAAACCCCATTAGAATTTATTTTTCCTCTTATAAATCCTTTCAGTAACTTGAATTTTTTAAATTCAAATATTAATGCAGGAATGTTATTATTCTCTTTTTTTGAATTCATTTGAATTTCTACTCCAATTATTGATCAAAATAAAATTTGACTTTAATCGATTTATATTTCTCTTGATTTCTTGCGACCACAAATGCTTTTTTATAATCTCCCAAGAGAAATTTATGTGAAATTATAGGTGTTGGATCAATTCTTCCCTCTTCTAACATTCGAAAATAATGATAATATGCATGCTCTTGAATACCTTCAAAATCTTCTATTGAAAAGGCGTTACTACCGATAATATTGATTTCTTTAAAATACCATGGTGTCCATTCAAATCTTTTAGGAACATGGACTCCTGTTAACACAATAACTCCAGATCTTTCCTTTTTATTCTCAAGATCAACTAATCTTGATTTTACGATACGTAAACCAGTCTCTAATGTTTCTGCAGATGCAACGGTATCAAATAAAAAATCAATTCCTTCTAATAACCAAGGTTTTTTTTTATTCAAATAATAGATATCACAATTCAAATAATCTCCAACACTTTCAATGACTCTACTTGGAGGAGACGATTTAATCACTAGAT
>JAGXNQ010000021.1:12381-26788 GCA_019894955.1 Promethearchaeota archaeon
GGTCAAATGATACTGAATCCGGTATTTTTATTGCCATTGTTTTATGCGCAGGGAAATATTCTGCAAATCCTCCTGTGGCATCACTACTATTACCTGTATGAATTCCACGGTTGAGATTGCCTTTTGTGAAATTTCTGCAAAGATATTTTTTTCCTTCTTCACAGGGTTTACAAATTGGTTTAATTTCTCGTGGTTCACAGCTTAGCCATGGATTCAAAGCAACTCTATCACCTGGTTTTAAATTTGATGATTTTCCTACTTTATCGACAATTCCAACAGCTTCGTGTCCTAAAGTTTGAGGCCATGAAATTAAAGCAGTTATAGGATTATCAAAGTTTCCATCAAGAAAGATTTGTTTTTGATCAGAACCACATATCCCACAATATTTCGTCTTAATAACCGACCATTCATTAGTTATAAGCCTTGGAGAAGAAACTTCTTTCAAATGTAATGGCCCCAGTTTAGTAAGATATCCCTTAAGAAAAAAAGTTCCCAATATCCGAGATAATGCTAATCTGGAAAGTTTGTAATTAAATACGAGCGCTTTCATAATCCCTATAAATAGAGTGTATTAAAAATTATTAGAAATTTAGTTATTATAGATGTTTAATCCTAATAAATGTGTTTCCCTCAAAAATTATTAAATACTTTAAACTAAATCATATAATTGAGATAATTTTATTTAATGTTGCTTTTATAAAATTAATCCACGTGCTACAAGCAGAAAATCCATAGACTTCAGTCAACATTCTATTTGTAATGGTTTTTTATATGAATATAGAATTCTTTTTAATCATTAATATAATTAAGATAGCAAGCTAGTCGATAGTATGGAAGAAATTCAAAAATTTTTAGAGAAAATTGAATGGTTAAGAAGCTCACATCCATATGGTGGTGCGTGCATTAGAATTATGGATGGCAAGACAATTTACGTGGATCCATCTCAAATATCACCCGAACAAATGAATTACAAGGCAGACATTATTTTAATTACCCATTCTCATGATGATCACTTTTCAATGAAAACTATATCAAACTTGATAAAAAGTGATACCATTATAATTTCCCCTGATGATGTAAATGAAAAATTATCAGAGAATGATGATAAATTGAATGTTTTTATATTAAAAGCAAGTGAATCGAAGCTCATTGGTGATATTAAAATAACTGCGATACCAGCATATTCAAATTCAGCTCACCCACGATCCTCCTCATGGATTGGATATATTATTGAAATAGAAGGTCATAAAATATACCATTCGGGAGATAGTGGATTAATTGAAGAAATGAAAGTTCTAAATGATATTGATATTGCTTTTCTAACAATTAGACATCCATACATGATGAGTGCTAAAGAAATCGTGGAAGCCGTAAAAATTATTCAACCTAAAATATGTGTTCCGATTCACTGGATTGAAGAAGAGAGATCTGAAATTGATTATATTATTAAAAATTGTCCAAGATCTACAAAACTTTGTATCTTAGAAATGATTTAATATTACATTAGATATGTGTAGAGATTAAATTAAAGAGATGAAAAAAACAATGAAAGAAATTTTATGTTTTATTTATGATGGGTTTGCTGATTTTGAAATCGTACTTACTTGTTCATTCTTAAATGGAGAGGATAATTACAAGGTAACTTATATAGCATACGAGGAAACACCTGTTTATAGTTTGGGTGGTTTAAAAATTAATCCAGATAAAACAATTTTGGAAATCGATGTTGTAACAAATGTTTAGAGATAAATATTTCACCCATAATCTAGAAGATAAATTTGAATTTTAAATTCTTTTTTTTTAGCTAAAGAAGTAGTTGAATCATATTGTTTTCAAAGGAAAAGGAAAAAAAAATTAAAATAATTAAATTAACCTCTAAATCGTTTTTCTAATGTTTTATTATGCAAAGCAAAGGCAAGAAAAAGACATCCAAATCCAATCATGATTAAAACAGTGAAATCTAATAGTAAACCATAATCTCCAAAGGCACTTTCTTGACCTAACCCGAAGTTAATGATGTCTATTATATAGGTGAGTGGCGAAATTACTGATATGGGTAGACTACTTATCGGTATAAACAAAGGACTTATAAACAACAATGGAAATTTAATTAACAAGGTCAATACCATTGTGCTTCCGGGGGTGTCATAAGGAGGGACTGATAGTATTAGACTAACACTCGCAAAAACTAAAGCAGCTATCATCATTCCAATGATAATTATTAAAAAACTAAAAGTAATTTCAAGCGAAAGAAATGTCAATCCTAAAATCAGGGGTATTATAGAAAAAATAAGTCCGTAAATAAATGAACTCCAAATACTCCCTAACAATAATGTTTTAAGTGAAATGGGACATGTAATTAATCGTTCCATTGTCTTTCGCATCGTTTCCCAAGGGAAAATTATTGGACTAATTGAAGTGGTTGTTAAAAATAGTACCATAGCCATTAATCCTGAGACCAATTGATATGCTTGAATCTGCCGACCAATTGTAAACGCTACAAACAGGATTATTGGAAATATAAGACCTTGAATTATAACTGGAGGTTTATTATAGTAAATCCTGAGATCTTTTTTGGCTAGTATGAAAGATCTTTTAAGTTGCGTTGACATTTTAGCTACACCAGCTATTTCATCATTATTTTTAATTTTCAGCACCCCTTTCAATAATTTTTAAAAATGCGTCTTCTAATGTTGGTTGATGAGTGTTAATCTGTTTAAATTCATAATTATGTGATTTTGAAAACTCTATTATATCAATTAAAGCTTTATGAACATCTTTAACGATTACATGAACTCCACCTTTTATCTCTTGTACTTCAGTGACAGACTTAAACCTTTCAATTTCCTCAGTATCTATTTTATCAGTAAAGACGCAATCTATAGCCTGATATTCCTGAGTAAGCAGTTTTAATTTTTCAGGTGTATCTAATCTAATTATTTTACCTTTATTTATAATAGCAATCCTGTGGCATAATTCATTTGCTACGTCCATATCATGAGTTGTGAGGAATATAGTAGTTCCTAGTTTATTATATTCTTTTATGAGTTGTTTTATTATCCTTGAAGATTGTACATCAAGGCCACTCGTTGGTTCGTCTAAAAATAGTATTTTAGGATTGCTCATTAAAGCTAGACATAACAATAATCGCTGTTTCATTCCCTTTGAATATTTTCTTGACTTCAAATCACGTTTCTCATAAAGCTCAAACTTTTTCAATAAGGATTCTGCTCTGAATTCTCTTTCTTCCTTCGGTACTCCATAAATCTCCCCCATGAGTATTAAATTTTGCCAACCTGTTAGCTCAATGTACACATTTGCTTCCTCCGGAACATTGCCAGTTATCTGTTTTACGAGAATCGGTTTCTTCCAAATATCCTCTCCAAATATCTCAATTGATCCCGTTGTAGGTTTCAAGACTCCCGTCATCATACGAATAGTAGTAGTTTTTCCTGCCCCGTTAGGTCCCAAAAAGCCAAAAATTTCTCCCTTTTTTACACTAAAACTAACATTTTCTACAGCTCGTACTACACCAGAGCTGAAATTTGAGACGGAATTCAGATTTTTATGTTTTTTTCCTTTAGATAAATTAAAATGTTTGGATATATTATTTACTAAAATAGCATTCATTATATTCACACCTTGATAAAAATTGTTGATGATAATCTATTTAATAATGTTTATTTCTTCTCTTCAATCTGGATGTGCTTTAAAATGTCGTTAATTGGTTGATCTCCATGACATTTTATAATCTGATTTAATGTACATCCTTTTGGATAACCTTCTTTAATTTCAAGATTCGTGCATTCACATCCTTCTTCTTCTAATTTCATATTTTTTACTTCCCTATTATTATTTCAATCAATTTTTTAATTAGTTTAATTATTGATCAAACTAATTCAACTGAATATTTAAATATTTCGAAATCTTATTATTATTAATGAAGGAGATAGGATTAGATGATATAGGAGAATATATTAAAGCGTTACATTGTGGGATTAGATGGGAAATTATCGACTTTTTAAACGCGGGTCCTAAAAGTTCTGATGAAATTTTTCAATATTTAAAAGATTTTAGAGAGAAAGTACATTCGAATACTGCCAATTGCAAAGGAAATTGTCAGAAAGATTTTAAGAAGGATATTAAAAAGCAAAATATATATTATCATCTCAGAGAACTTGAAAAAGTAGGAATTATCGTATTGGACGAATATAAACCCAGTGAAAGGGCACCTGAAAAGGTTTGGAAGTTGAATTATGACAAATTAATCATCAATTTTAAATCATAATGGGAAGAAGTATCGAGGAAGATTTTTTATATAACACTAAAAATACTTTTTTTAATCTATTCTTACTATCTCAATAAAATTCAAAAGTTTTTTAAGATATTTAGATTCTAATTCTTAGAATTATATTGTATATATAGATAGAAATAACCATGAAAGAAATTTTATGTTTTATATATGATGGATTTGCTGATTTTGAAACCGTTCTTACTTGTTCAGGTATAGATGGAGATGAGAATTACAGAGTAACTTATATTGCATATGAGAAAACACCTGTTCTTAGTAGTAGTGGATTAAAAATTATTCCCGATAAATCCCTTTCAGAGATCAATAGCACAAAAAATATCGAAGGTTTAATTATTCCTGGAGGAGGTACTCGGATCTTTAAACCAGAACTTGGAAAGTTAATTAAACAATTAAATGAAGAAAAAAAATTGTTAGCAGCAATTTGTGCTGGACCTGAATTTCTTGCTAAAGCTGGTATTTTAAAAGGTAAGAAATATACAACCACTGCAGAACCTCAATCTTATGAAGAGAAAAAAGAAATCGATCCCTTTCCAAGAGACTCTTATGTAGATACAAGAATAATTCAAGATGGCAATATAATTACAGCTAAAGGTCACGCATTCACAGATTTTGCTCTTGAAATTTGGGATTGGTATAATTTGTATGATACTGAGAAAGAAAAAGATGACTTAAGAAAGGATTTTACTCCTGATTAAGAGAAAAATTATTACTAATAGGACTATATCCGGTACATGTAATAGGCTTCAAAGAGATCTAATGCATTATAAGGAGTATTATAAATTTTTGCTGAATGTAGGACGGTAATTTTAGGGTGATATAAAGGAGCATGGAAACATCCAACTTCTGTCAAGTACCATTGGATATCTTTATAAATGTTGTTTCTGGTAGCCTCATCTGGAGTGTTTAAAGCAAGTAATAACTTACTATTAACCCAGGGATCGTCAACTTGTGCGAAATTTAAGTCAGAGTTAGGATTAAACAATTTGTCAAGCGTGTTATAAGGATCAAGATAATCTGGAACAAATCCTACACTGTATATACCTAAATGGTCTCTATCATCATATAAATAGTTAAGATACTCAGCAAAAGTAACACCATCATCTTGGACCTCAATACCGATCAATTTAAACCATATATGTACCGCAGTAAATAAGTCTTCTCTAAATTGATTTCCTAAATTATATGTGTACGGAATTGATAAAAACGGAGATATACTTTCTGCTATAGAGATCCATTCAGCATCTGTAGTAAAACCAGTGCCAAATCCCATTGATTGCATGATATTTCTGGCTTTTGTGATATTATAGGAATTTTGGACCGATATATTATATGCTGCGCCAAAAGATGCCGAAATAGGTGATTTAGCTCGAATACCATTTCCAAGTCTTATAACATCTAAAACATTACTATAATTAAATGCTAAGCACATCACCTTTCTCCAAGTTGCATTGTAAACTTTATTGTTAAATCCTAGATATTGGTATGTAAGCTTTGGTAATCCTGTATCATCTGTAAAAGATTTAAACTTAAGGTTATCTGGTAGCCATGAATCCAGCCATAAATTGATAAAATGATACCAATCTATTTCACATTGTCCAAAATAAGTACATCCGAAATATTCAAAAGTTCCAAAGATCATTTTTTCAAAATGTGGTAAATTTCTCCAGTATCCATCCCATCGAGAGAAATGTACTGCTTCTTTTGATGAATCATCTTGGGTGCAAGAATCAAAAATAAAGGGTCCGGTTCCAATCAAATCTTCGTTTAGCTGAATTAACCTCGTTGCGGGAGTGGATTTAGGGGATAGCATGCTGCTTGCTTGATGGCATAATAAATTTAAAAATGGACTAAAAGGGGAATTTAGGTAAATACTAACATTCAACTCCGTTTCTACAACAGTTCTATTGATTATAGGAGTGATACCGTCTTGAAGGAAAAAGAGTGAAGCCGATAAAGGGAGTTTTAAATCCGAAGATAAGGTCCTTGTAGCGTTAATCAAGTAGTTAATCCTGTCAAGGTTCCATTTGACTGCTGAAGCGTTGAATGGATATCCATCATGAAAGAGAACTCCTTCCCTTACTTTTACCTGCAGCATGGTTTGGTTTTTCCAGAAATAATCTTCAGCAAGATGATTGATTCGAGGTAAAGAAATATCCCTCAAATCATATGTAAATAATCCTTCGCAAACCTGATGAACAACATCTTTAGATATGGAATCCGTTGAGTTTAATGGCTCTATCGAACTAAAGCTTGAGTATATTTGTCTTCGAAACGTTGAGAAATCTGTTGGATCTTCTTGAGAAATATTATTGAATATAATAATATTGCTTACTCCAGATATAATTAGAGCAATTAGCAGAAATGATGATATTACATTTTTCTTTTCCATATTTAGCACAGTTAAAATACTGGTTTTTGACTTAATCGTTAATGGATTGATTAAGATATTATCAGTCAAAATATAAATCTATCTGATAATTAATTGAGAAAAAGTACTTCCCTTCTGAATTTTACTGATACTCATAGATTGATAAATTCTGGTCTTGGATATGCTGGTCATTTTGATGAAGATCATGTTCCTCATATAAGGATTGATTATATAATATGTTCTCCGAATCTACTTCCTACTACTAGTGAAGTATTCTGCTCGCTTAGTCCTGATCATTGTTCTGTTAGGGTAAAATGGACTATTAAGAGGAAGTTACTAGGTCAAAGAAAAAAGAAATGAATATCTTAAGCAAAATAGTAAATTTTATCATTAAAATTTTCACTGAGCACCACTTTAGCAGTTGCGAGGACGATTAGGATTTTTTCAATAACAATTTCCGTCACTTCTTCATAGTGATAAAATATCTTATTTTTAATTGCTTTTGGCGTATATTTATGGTTACTTTCATTCAGAAATTGAATAATGCGGGAATCAATTTGATGTGTTTTTATGAGGCACATATTAATTCTTTCCTTTTTAAATAAGCTTTCTAATTGAATATGTTGCTTTCTTTTAATAGAAAGAGGTAATTTGTCTGCAAATTTTATGCGATTTAATGACTCTGCCTTATCATCTATTGTTAGATAATTGTAACTCAGTTTTACTATATATTTAAGTGAGAAATATATTTCTGGAAGAAATTTGACACAAATTAAAAAAAAGGAGATATGGATTATAAGAGTAATAGAAAAGGCATAAATAGAATCATGAACCAGATTCCAAGTAAATCCATGGGAGTATAAATAGAATTGTATTACTGCACGGGAGACATTATAAATATAAATAGCTAAAAGGGAAGTACTAAGTGCAAATAATTTTCTTGTAAAAATATCTTTGCTAGTTTTAGGATGCTGTGAATGAGGAGTTAAAAGAATCACTGCAGTAAACACGCTCATCGCAGGCAATCCAGTACATCCATTGTTTATATAAACCATAACATCTTGTGAAATAAAAACGTGCCAAGGGCAAGTATATATTGGTAGATATAATGGTTGAGCGTCCAAGTTAAAAATCAGTTGAAGAAAAAAAGCCGTGTGTTTAGCAAACAGTTCGTGCAACCAGACAAATTCTATAGTATCAACAATTCGTAGCATAATAACTACAGATATTATTGTACCCAGAATAAATAATAATAGAGCTCTTTTTGAGAATATGTATTTATTATCTTTAAATTCAATTACTAAATTGTTCTGCCTTTTCTTCCTATTTCCCAGCTGCTTCAATTGATCGCTTTCCTCCCTTTAAACTAGATATATTAAGTAAGAGATACGATTAGAGCATGGATTATCAAATATAAAAATAATAATATAACTACAATAATAATTATGGTCATTTCACCTTATTTAATTATTCTTCCTAGCGTTTCATCTTAAATTATGGATTCTGGATTAATTCTCTCAAATTAGCCAAAAAAAGATATAAAATTTAATCCTATATTAATTATAAACTTTCAACAGCTCATAAAGGATTTAACAATTATAATCATGAGGATTAGCTAAAAATGGATTTAGAAGCAGAAAATATACTCACATTAGTAGCTGAGAGGGCTCAGCTAGCAGAAGGTGTCGAGGGTGTAAGATCGGTATTAGTAACCATGTATCGCTTTCCATCATTAAAAAATAAAAAAGTTTCCCAAAAAACTGGAATCGCAATCCCAGCTCTTGCAGCTGTTCGAGGGGAATTAGTAAAAGCAGGGATTATAGAAAAGAAAAATTTTCTTGGTGAAAATGGTAGGACTTGGATTCGAGAAAATTTGAACTTAAAGTTTGAGCACGATCCTCTTCCAAATAATTTTGAATCGGTTTTAACTGAAATCCCTGAAGAATTTGCATTTTTTAATAAAATCGAAGAAATTTTATGTAATCGTCCGGAACCAGATTTTACTTTAGACCAATCTCATGCCATTCCGTCTACAGTGGTAAATCGTGCTCTTTATCTCTTAAAAAAAGGAGATATTGAGGGAAGGAAAATAATATTCCTTGGGGATGACGACGCTACATCTTTAGCTGTTGGATTGTTGGATTTAGCAGAGGGAATTACTGTATTAGATACTGATAAGAATATTTTAAATTTTCTTTCAGAAAATGCGAAATCTCTTTCAATAAAAAATTTTAGAGTTGTATCCCATGACCTTAGGGAACCATGTCCAATGAACATTTTAAACCAATTTGATGTGGTAGTTATGGATCCTCCTTATACTAATGATGGTTTGCGCTTATTTTTAAAAAGAGCGAAACAAGTTTTAAAGACTGAAATTGAAATTGAAGGGAAAAAGCATGATGTTATCGGTAAAAAATGTCTTCTATGTTTTGGTAATAAGCCTCCCGAAGAAATGAAACAAATTCAATTATCAATTTTAGATCATGGGTTTATTATTAAAGAGATGATCCCTTACTTCAATATTTATAAAGGAGCAAGTATATTAGGTCAATTTAGCCATCTATATTATTTAGAACTAACGGAATCAAAATCAACAGAGGATACATTAAGTTTAACACTAAATCCGATTTATACATCTGAATTTAAAAAACGTAAGGAATTACCATTCCGTCCAATAGGATTTCATTTTATTGGTGAAATGCACTTCAACAATCAAACCCAATTACTGAAAAACGATGATCTCCATAAAATCTTTATTGACGCTTTAAATCACGCAGATTTGATAATTCTTGATGTTTATAATCATGTATACAAACCTCATGGATTCAGTGCTGTCGCAATTTTAAAAACAAGTCATGCTAGTATTCATACATGGCCAGAACATGGTTATATCAGTTTAGATATATTTATATGTGACGAGCTATCAAAAGGATTGAAAGTCATCAAATTCTTGAAAGAAAAAATTAAGCCAACACGCTCTGAATTTTTTTATATGGAACGAGGTATTGATACCAGTATAGAGTATAAGAGTGTTAATTTAGAAGGTGAAGATACATGACAATATTATTACTCTTTTTAAGTATAAAATTACAATTTATTCTTGATTAATACCATTTTCACATGACAGAAGCTATAAATAAATCTAAGAACCCAATTGGTACACTAAACGAAAGTTCACTTCATAGAGATTTAAAAGAGATTTATAGGAATCCAGGAGACGATTTAGAGCTTAAGGTAGGAAAATACTACATAGATATTGTAAGAGACGATCTGTTAATAGAAATCCAAATAAAAAATTTCTCTGCTATCAAATCAAAATTAGAAAATCTCCTTCAGAATAATAAAGTCTTGCTAGTACATCCCATAATTCGCGATAAATGGATCTTGAGTATCGATATAAAAAGCAATCGGATGATTCGGAGGAAACTTTCACCAAAACATTGTTCTTTTGAAAATATTTTTGAAGAGTTATTACGGATTCCTCACCTTATATCTCATCCTAATTTAATAATTGAATTAGTTTTAATTCAAGCCGAAGAAATCCGTGTAAATGATGGTCAAGGAAGCTGGAGAAGGGGAGGATGGAGCATCCGAGATTTAAAACTAGTTAAAATCATAGAACGCAAAGTATACTCAAATTCTAAACAATTTCTCAAATTGATTCCAGATGACTTAAACGTTCCATTTACTAACAAAAACCTTGCGAATTATCTAAAAAAGCCTATTAAATTAGCTAGCATGACGACATATAGCTTAAGAAAAATGGGTCTTATTGAGGTTGTGGGTAAAAAAGAGAGATCTTTACTTTTCAATTTTGTTTAAAATCAAACTTAATTAACCTAACTTAAAGTTTCTTGATATAAGGTAATTCTCTGTAGAGCCCATTGTAATCTAATCCATATCCCACTACAAAAATTTTCGGAATCTTAAAACCAAGAAATTGAACATTGAAATCTATTTTTCTTAGGTTGTCTTCTTTTTTTAATAAGCAGCAGAAGTCAATCATTTTGGGAGTAAACCTCTTGATTATTTCTTTTCTAATATGGGTTAAAGTATTTCCTGTATCTAATATATCATCTACAATAAGGATAGCTTTATCATTAAGGTTATTTCGTTCTAGATCCTCTATATTTAATTTTATTTCTTTAGATTGAGTACCAGTGTACGATTTAACAGCAATAACATCTGTTTTAATTTTAAGATCATAATGTGATAATTTTCGCAATAAATCTGATGCAAACATGAATGAACTCGTCAACAAGAAAATAAAATACAGAGAACTTACATTATTACCACGATAAAATTCATAAATTTCTTGGGATAGCTCCTTAACGCGTAAATCTATATCCTTTGGTGAGATGTTGAAGTTCACATTACAATCACTCATTATTAAATTAATCTATGGTTATTTTTATTTTCTGATTAATCGAATTCAAACAATATATTTATCTTTAATAAGTAAAATTATTACTATAATCCAAATTAAACTAATTGATTAAATTATGATAACTTGGATTTTAGGCACATTATTATTAGTATGGTGTATAGTAAAAAGAGCGCGTGAAGGCGGAAAAGTAGAAGGATATCCTTTCGGAATGCCTCGAAGAACCGTGAGAGCACTCATTACGCTCATGGTTGTTGCATTTCCATTTAATTATATACTTTTCTCAAGAATCATTCCAGGGGAGATAACCAATGCATTATTTATACTAGTCGCATTTTACTTTGAAGCAAGAAAAGGTGGACCAGATAGACTCAATCTCATAAAAGAAGTTCAGAATCCTGAGAAATATAAAGAGGAGCGTTTAAATGAAAAGTTCCCTCTCTATTTTCCTAAATATTCCGTTAGGACTCTTTTAGCCATTCTTTTAGTTTCAATGTATCTCATCAATATCTTGGGTCCTAATGTGGCAATTGAAGCATCGAATACTATATTCGAAATCTTGTCAATTATTGCTTTGTATTTTGTTGGTAATATTATTCGAATGATTGGTATATCCTGAGAAAAGAAAAAGCTAAAAGCGGAGATCCTAAAAATTGAAGATTATAAATCGATGTCAAAACACGTCCTATATGCAAAGCTTGCAGAATTACAACCTGATAAAAAGAAAAGTAGCTGGAAAAATCTTTTTTCAATAATCACATTCATAGCTATTACTTACTCATTGATACTTTATACTATTCCTTTAGATTTCATTCTTCCTGTATTATTCACGACTATATCTTTACGCCATGGATTACTATTACTAATTAATGTGTATTATGGATTTAGAGATTAAATTTTAATTTTTTTTTTTATGTATCAATTAATGGCAATTTTATCTTGAAGAATTTAAAGAATTAAATCAAAGTTTCAAAAATTTTAAAATTCCATAGGTATGGATTAACGTACAGTATGAATAAATGACTTCATTTTATATCTTCTCTAAAAAAAAGAGATAGGAAAGGATCCTTAATCCCAGCCTTTTATTAAGGGTTAGAGATAATTGAACTAATTTAATTAGCTCAATAGAGGGCGAAATCCAATGTTGCCAGAATTTTGGAAGTTCCTTTCTGTAATACAATATAGTATTTGTTTTAAGATATATAAAAATGATAGGCTACAATCCTAATATGTGATGATAACACGAGCAAAAGTTGGATCGATAGAGAATACTACAACTACTAATTAAAAATGATCTAAGAGAAAATTAATCTTAAAAATCTCTTAAAAATATTAATACTTTTATTTCGAATGATATATTTATATATCAAAACCGAGTAATTCATTGAAAATTGAAAAAATTCTTTTCAACCTTTTTCTTTGGTGAATTGAGATTGATTTAATTGATTAAAAATAAGGAAAAGTGTGAAAAAACGATGAAAGCAAGATGTCACCAATGTGGAATGATCCGTTCAACAAAAGACTTAGTAAGATGTGAGAGTCGAAGTTTCCTATGTTTCTCTTGCTGGAATAAAAAACTAAAAGAAAATGAACTACCTCAAAATTTTCAGAATTAGGACAATTTCATATATATCTAGCTATTCATAAGAAACCAGATAAGTATATTTGGCTAAATTGAATTTTTTGATTTTTAGATCGTCCTTTCTAGGCTTATCTTTTATAAGAGGGATTTTAATTACAACCTTATAATCTTCTAAATATAAGTTATTGTAAAAGCAATTTTTATACTTGTCCCAATCTAAAAACATGCTAATTGTTATCTCATCTTTTTCAACTGATGGGACTACCGACATAAATTTCCTCCAATTTATTTATTAAATTTAATATATTCAAGATTCGCCAAAAATTACTGTTAAATATGTGAAAGCTTAACCCATTACCGCAATCAATAGTGAAGGATAGATGATATACGCAAGCTTAACCGATCTTACTGATAACCATAGTAAATATGTAAATAGCATATATAATTGTTTCGACTAAAAAAATAAGAAATCATGAATAGAAGCAGAATTTATAATTTTTTATTATTATTAAAAAAAGAGGATATTTCTATTAAAAAATTAAATATATCAATCCTCTTAAATAATCATTATTAATTAAGGACAGAAATCTATTTAAGAAAATGAATAGTGGAATTTTTGGCAAAATATTGTGGATTGATTTAAGTAGTGAGATATTTGAAATTCAATCGATCCCAAAACAGCTATATCGCCAATATCTTGGAGGATATGGGCTTGGTTGCAAGCTATTATATACAAATATGCAAGCAAATTTAGAGCCATTTGATGAAGAATCTCTGTTAGGATTTTTCCCCGGATTACTTACAGGAAGTGTAGCTCCATTTACAGGGCGATATATGGTTGTAGGAAAATCACCTTTAACAAAAACTTGGGGTGATGCAAATTCTGGGGGTACATTTGGGCCAGAAATCAAAAGATGTGGATTTGATGGAATAATTATAAAAGGCAAAGCAGATCATCCTGTATATGTATCAATCATAGAAGGAAAAATAGAAATCCGAGATGCTAAAAACATATGGGGTCTTGATATCATTGAAGCAGATAATTTAGTAAAAAAGGAACATGGATCTTTTGTTAAGACCGCAGGAATAGGAATTGCTGGAGAAAAACTTTGTAAAATTTCTGGTATTGTCAATGATAAGGGTAGAATTGCGGCACGTTCTGGTTTAGGAGCACTAATGGGATCCAAAAACTTAAAGATGATTATTTTAAAAGGAGATCAGAAAGTTTCAATTTTCGATAAAGATAGATTCATGAATTTAGTCAAAAATTACAATAGTAACAACAAAATTAAAAATATGAATAATATTAGCAAATCTTTATTAGAACAAGTATTTGGTATGGTCAAATCAATGCGAAGGTTAAAAATTGGGATGTCTGGATCTCCTAATTTAATGAGATCAATTTTTGGAGCATTTGGGACAACAATGGGCAACACGATTAGTGCAGAAACTGGAGATTCCCCTATAAAAAATTGGAAAGGTATAGGGATGTACGATTTTCCATATCAAAAAAGCAAGGAACTTTCTACTATAAATATTAAAAAATATAAGGTAAGAGAATATGGGTGTTTCGGATGCTTAGTTCAATGTGGTGCTATTTTAGAAGTTCCAGAACTTAATATTAAAGAAACTCATATTCCAGAATATGAAACTTGCTGTGCTTTTGGTTCCTTATTATTAAATAATGACTTACTTTCAATAATTAAAATTAATGATCTATGTAATCGAGCCGGAATAGATACGATCTCGACGGGTGCAACG
>JAGXNQ010000220.1 GCA_019894955.1 Promethearchaeota archaeon
GATGTCTTTATAATATTACCTGAGAATTTTTC
This sequence comes from Promethearchaeota archaeon, assembly GCA_019894955.1. Classification (GTDB taxonomy): domain Archaea; phylum Asgardarchaeota; class Lokiarchaeia; order Sigyniarchaeales; family SOKP01; genus SOKP01. Next base: position 33 of record JAGXNQ010000220.1, read on the forward strand.
TGAATCTGTAGAAAACAATACCAATCCTGTTATCTTTTATCACATTGATGGGACTGATAGTGGTGCTTTAAATGCAATTGAAGTCGCTTTGCAAGAACCTTTGGCAATGTTCAGAATTGAAATTAGTTCTTTAACAAATTTTACTATAATGGTTCCGCATCTGGAATTCGGTCCCCCTTCTTGGGAATCTCAAATTCTAAATTATGCTCTACCGTTAATTTTACCCATAATTATTATTGCTACAACCATGAATTTAACAGCATTATCCATTGTGTCAGAAAAACCCCTACCGAGGATGCTAATTACACCCACCGCGAAGAGAGAAATACTGCTGAGTAAAATCATTGCCAACTCCGTGATTATGATCATGCAAGCAACAGAAATTTTTACATTAACTGCTTTTTTCGGATTGTATAGCTTGGGATCCCTGTTTTATTTATATCTTGTTCTCATAATGATAGGATTTAGTGGAATATGCATGGGATTATTTATCTCCACTGTCAGTCCAACTGAGCAAGGAGCAAATCAGATGTACATGATGATGCTAATTATAATCATCATTTTTTCAGGTACAATAATACCCGCTGAATCTCTCGGAAGTAGCATGAGAATTGTAATTGATGTATTGCCATTGGGTCACGCCTCCATTTTAATTTCAGATATTACGATGCGTGGTTTATCTTTTAATGCAGAACACGTGATAATGATAAATTTAATCTCATTGGTTTTTCTTATTCTTGCATATATTGCATATAAATTTAAGAAATTGGAGGTGTGAAACATCCAAGAAAGAAAAGAACCTTCAAAATTAAATCATATTACTAATGAATTAAGAACCAGGACTTTCCGAATATTAAATCAAATCAAAAAAGAATTTCGAATTTTATGGACAGATAAATTTAATATTTTCATAGCTTTAGTTGTTCCGCCTTTAGTTATAGCTTTATTGGGTGTAATGGGGAGTATCTCAAGCACAGCATCGGTGATTCCTATTGATTGCGTTGTAGTATCTTATGATTCCAACACATTCATTAATGAAAATAACTTCACCGAATCTACATTAGATGAGTATCATGGTCCATATTTAGATGCGGTAAACAAATCAGAATTATTGAATTTAATTCATTTCTATAATGCTACAACGGATATATACGGCATGGAATCAGCAAGGGAATTATTGATCGCGAAACAAATTGAAATAATTATTGCTATTCCAGTTGATTTTACTGAATTATTGACTTGGGATTATCCTGGTTTGATCGATTGCATTGTAGATTCGTCAGATCCTCAAAAAATTCAAGAGAATATCAATGCTGTCTTCGATTCAATCAAAATTTTTGTGAATGATAATAATCTTACTCCTCAATTCGATTTAAGAGGATTTGAGGAATTTTCTATACCAGAAAATTATAGTTCCAAATTTAACAATAGTATCGTAATGACGCTGTCTTTCATGGTTATTGGAGTTGGAATGGTACTCACCATTTTAGTCATTGTTCATGAAAAACCAATTGCTCGCTTACTCCTAACTCCCATAAAAAGAAATGAAATACTCCTAGCTAAATACATAACTTACACGCTTGTTTTATTAATTCAAAACATCTCATTAGTTGCTACTGCACTTTCATTTGGGTTATACATTGTTGGATCAATTTTTGATTTGTTTTTAGCTTTATTTGTGTTAGGATTCGCTGGTCTTTCATTAGGGATTTTTATCAGTTCAAGTAGTAAAACAAAAACTGAGGCTAACCAATTATTTTTTGCTATCTTTTTAGTGTTAGTTTTATTGAGTGGTATTTTCGTCCCAATAGATGCGATGCCAATTTATTTACAAATCATAGCATACATTTTACCATTATCTCATGGAGATCCTTTAATAAACGGTATCATAACCAAAGGAAAATCTATATTTGGATTTGATTTCTACGTTCTATTAATCGTTAGTATGGTACTTGTTGGATTTTCATTCATATTATTTAAAAGAAGGAAATATGAGGTGTAATATGTGATATCAGAAAGCCCGATAGATATTATGGTAGAAGTGGAAAATTTAAATGTTCAATTCGGTAAAAAACAAATAGTTCGCGATGTTTCTTTCAATGTTAATAAAGGAGAAATCATTGGTATGTTTGGAATTTCTGGAGCGGGAAAAACTACAATTATCAGAGTTCTGACTTGTCAAATTGGACAAAAAAATTGGAGTGGAAAAGTAAATGTAACGGGCTTATCACCTAATAAAAAAAGAAATCATAGAGAAATTTTGAGCAATATAGGTTACGTTCCTCAATTGGAACAACTTAACTTATATTTTGAATTATCTCCTCTCGCTAACGTTGATATTTTCACTTCAACTTATGGTATGGATAAAAAAGAAGCGAATAAAGTAGCAAAAAATTTATTTATGATATTAGATATTCCTGAAGATACGTGGCACAAGCGAGTTAAGCATATGAGCGGGGGAGAAAAGAAGAGACTTTCAATGGCTATTGGATTAATTCATAATCCTAATGTACTCTTCTTAGATGAACCAACAACTGGTGTTGATGCGTCAAAACGGTACGAAATACTCAGTTATCTTAAGAAATTGAATCAAAAGCTTCAAACAACGATGTTTATCATCACACATGACTTAGAGGCAGCGCTTATTTGCGATAAAGCAGCTATATTAAGGGAAGGTAAAATGCTTTCATTTGATTCGCCTAAAAAATTAATAAGTTCACTCCCGAGTAATGGAATGATTGCGAGAGTAACGATCGAAAATTTAAATCAACAAACAATAGACATTATTCAACAATTTCCTCCGATTCAAGAGATTTTACGAGTAGGAAATGAAGTAATTGAAGTAATGATGCATGATTTTGAAGTAAACCTTCCAAAATTAATTAAATATTTAGTTAATAAAGGGTTTAATGTAACGGCAATGAGTCGAGATGTTGCTACATTCAGAAGATTCTTTCAGATAAGGATTAAGGAAGAAGAACAGAAAGAAAAAGAACAAAACTCATCAATTGTTGAAAATAAAGAGGTTCATGATGAATAAACCAAAATTAAGTAGAAAGAATAAAAAAAGATTAAGAGGATTTTTAATCTTTCTGGTATTAATCGGAACACCTTTATTAACACTTGTATTAGTCAATATTCCTTTTGTTTGGTATTTCAATGATGAAACAGCATATCAAATTAAGACCGCAGCAGCAACTTTTACAAAAACTCATCAAAATGATGCGGGATTATTTGTAGAACCCGATATTGACACAAATTTTAGAGCTATTGAT
>JAGXNQ010000221.1 GCA_019894955.1 Promethearchaeota archaeon
CCTTACAATTGTGTAGTTTTCTGTCGGGCATGTGCTAAAACCTGTGCTCCTGATGCATTAACGTTCCCAGATAAAAAAGAGATTTCTCAATTAATAAAAAAATTAAGATCTGAATAAGAGCAGATGAAAAAATTGACAAAAGAAATTATTTGCATATTACCCTGTAATGGCTTAGATAAATCTTTAGGGGTTATCACAAGGGAAGTCTCGCTTAAGGTGATTGAAAAGATGAGTGATGTTCAATTAATTTGCCCAGTATTGTTAAACAATGGCGATAAAAGGTATGAAAATCTTATTCAAACAGCTAAAATCATAATTATTAATGGATGTATGACTCGATGTCCAACAAAATTGATTGAAGAAAGGAAAATAAAACCCTTTAAACAAATTATGATCCCTGATATGTCAAAGAAATATAAGGTCAAACCAACACAAGATCTTATTTTAAACGAAGAGAATGCCAATCTAGCGGAACTAATTGCTGATGAGATCATTACTGATTTAAATAAGATTAATCAAGAAAAAGAAAATAATATACGGGAATTTCAAGAACAAGAATACTTCGATATTACCGTTGATAAATATTATTTTACAGTGCCTAAAGAAGGTTATTTTTTTAATGAAAACGATTGTTGGATAAAACCAGAAGGAAACACTGCGTTACTAGGCATAACAGATTATTTGCAGAATGCTGCTTCGGATATTTTATATGTGGACTTACCAGAACTCGGAGATGAAATTGAACAATTTGACGATACTGGCTCTTTTGAGTCAAGTAAAACAGTATTACAATTGATATCACCTGGTTCAGGTAGAATTATTGCCATAAATAAGAGGTTAGAACAAAATCCTGAATATCTCAACCAAGATCCTTACCAAAAAGGCTGGTTTATTGAGATTGAATTAGAAAATTTTGAAGAGGATAAAGAACTTCTAATGAATGGACCAGAATATTTTGAATATATGAAAAATAAAATTATGAAAGAAAAAAATCATTTAGAACAAATAAAAAGTGAAAGAGATGTCTAAGGAAAAAGTATATATTATTCCATGTAGTGGGATAGGGAAAGTTTTTGGAAGTATTGGCAGAGAAACGGCATATATTGTAGTAAATGAACTAGCAAAAGGGAAATCAGCATTAGAATGTTTGCCTTTAATCGTGAAGGGTAAAAAAGAAGTGATTGATAGATTAAAATTAAATAAGGTTATAGCGATCGATGGTTGTCCCTTAAAATGTTCTTATAATAATTTGATAGAAAATATTGGAAAAGTAGATGCCCAATTCATGACTACTGATATTGTAAAGGAGAATCGCGATTTGAGACCTGAATCTTCTATTATTCCTGTAGGGGAACAGACTAAAAATTTATCAACAAAATTAGCTGAAAAAGTTGCCCAGAAAGTTGATGACTTACTTAAACAAAAGGAGGAGAGTGAATAATAATGAGAAAAAAAGTGGGTATAATAGCGTGTAGTGGAGAAGAATTATTAGGGGGAACATTATCACGGGCTGCAGCAAGAATTGTTGTAGAAAAGTTAAGACCACAAGAGACAATTATTTTATGTGCGCCATTGTTTGCAGCAGGAGGTCTTGAAAGACATGGAGGCCAAGAAGAACGAAATTTTGCAAAAGAGCATCCTACTATTACAATTGAAGGTTGTGAAGAAGAATGTGCAAAAATCGCCGTCGATAAGTATAGTGGCCCACCCGCAGCAACATTCAATATTACAGAATTTATAGATGCTCATCCTAAATTAAAATCCATGTCACGTGAAGATTTAGGAGAAGATGGGATGAAACTTGCTGAGATTATAGCAGAAGTAATCGCAAAGAAAGTAGATGAACTTTTCATCAGAAAATAGATTCTTTTTTTAATGCAAATTAAAAATAAACTATAAACAGGACTAAATAAAATGAAGGTTGGAGTCATAACCGATGGAAAATATGGAGAAAGAGCTTTTGAGAACTTTAAGCAGGTATTCGAAACCAAATGGATTCTTGTTCCAGATATCCCATCAACAGTAATAATAGATGAAGAAATAAATTTGGACATTCCAGAGTGTGATCTTTATATTTCATACGTGCGTCATCCAGACATTATTTTACAATTAGCAGAGCTTCAAAAACCATTGATATTGGGCATTACTCCTGGAATGGGATTGTATCAACAAGCTAAAGCGATAAATGCCAAAGTTATTAGCCCTCAAACCATGTGCTCTTTAGAACCAAATACCGGCATACCTGAAGTGGATGAATTCTCTCACTATTTTGGAAAGCCAGAATATCGAATCGATAAGGATAATGAAGGAAATGTTGGAGAAGTATCAGTAATAAGATCCTCTCCGTGTGGATCTTCTCAAGCTGGAGCCAATTTCATTAAAAATAAAAAATTAAATATACAAAATCTGCAAGATCTTGCTCTGCATGTGTGCCATGAATGCAGAGCACCGAGGTTTGGCCATACATGTGATAAAGAAGTTTCAGGGATAATTCATATTTTATCATTTACAAGTAATTTTGAAATCAATAATAACCCAGAATTAAAGATCTTTATAGATAATTTGAAGAAAGAATATCAAACTCGAGTGAATAATTAGATAATAAAAGGGTTGCAAATAAAAAGCGAAAGTATTTTAGGTTGTTAATTATGCAGAAGGATACCGAATTATTACTTGGTTATTTATCAAGAGTTTACTCGAAAGAATACATCGAAAAAATCATGATGGGAATTAAAAACCCGGCAAAATATCCTTGGATCACTAAAGAATTGAACCACATTTATCAAACTTTTCAAAAAAAAAAGAAAAATTTGATGGATAAAGAATTTTTGAGAATCTTTGAAATTATTGAAGATGAATTAGCTTATACATCGCTTATTTGTCAAGATTCGAAGTGCAAGCCTTTTAATTTTATTGATTTTAAAAAATAATAAAAATATTATGGTGAAGAAAATACCTTACTTAAATGAAGATTCTAAATCAGTTTGGCATGGTGTTCCAAGAGAGGAAATTAATTGGAGTCCCGAAATCGATTATAGACGATGTATTGGTTGCGGATTATGCGTGTTAGAATGCCCAACCCACGTTTTTCGATATGATTTTAAAAGACATGTTTCAGAAGTAATCAAATCATCTAAATGTAAGATTGGCTGTAGCACCTGTTCAAATCTATGTTTAGTTGACGCTATAAAATTACCTCCACTTCCTGAACTTTATCAATTGATGAAAAAGAGGAATATAATCGATTTATGCTGGAAAAATTTGGATTATAACAAATACATGTGGA
>JAGXNQ010000222.1 GCA_019894955.1 Promethearchaeota archaeon
CCATCGCCCACTCTACGGATAGTGGATCATAAATGTCAATATCTTTATCTACTATAAACACGTGTTTGCAACTACTATGACCAATAAAAGCGCCTTTTATGGCATTTTTACCATCTTCCTCTGATTTTTTATCAATTTGCACAATCGCATGTAACCATGAACAACCTCCAGGATTAATATTAACATCTAAACATTTGACTCCTGATTCGTTCACTTTATTAAATATCGTAGGTTCTCTTGGCATTCCCATCAATATCTTGTGCTCAAGCGCACCAGGTAATAAAGCTTGCCAAATAGCATCATTTCGATGAGTTATCTTTTTCACTTCAAAAACGGGTTCTTCTCTCACAACATCATAAGTTTCAGTTAAGTCAACAAATGGACCTTCAGCATGTTTTTCTTCTAAATAGACTCTTCCTTCTAATACAAATTCTGCTTCTGCTGGGATATAAAGATCAACTGAATTTGCTTTAGCAATCTTTATTGGCTCTAATGCATTTGCAATATGTAATTCATCAACTCCGATATCCACAGAGGTAGCCCCAGCAATTAAAATATTAGGTGTGTTACCTATACAAAAAGCAACGTCTAATTCGCTATTTTTTTCTAAAAATGTATGAAAATGGCGACCTCTGACTATTCGAGTAGAAAATTTATTTTTTGAAAATTGCATGGCTCGATGAAAATCCATGTTTTGTCCATAATCTGGGTCTCTTGTGATTACAACAGCAGAACTTATATAATTTCCGCCATCTTTTTCACAATGAAATAAAATTGGCAATTGATCTAAATCCACGCTTGATTCTATCACTTCTTGACAAGGAGCATTTGATACGATTTCTGGTTCTGAACGTTCAGTAATTGCTTTTGAAAGCATTGGTATGATGTCTGCTGGAGTTACATTGAAATATGAAGCAATTCCATTCTTGGTACAGAACATATTCCCAACTAACCTGAATTCAGATTCTTTAACCTTATTAAACAATAAAGGAGTTGGTTCTTTCTCTTTTAATATTCCAGAAATCTCCAACTTCTTTGAAGTTTCGACATCTACCTTTTGAAGGAGTCCTTTCTCATCAATAATTTTTATATAATCTCTAAATCCCATGATTATCCTCTCAAAAATATCTTCATGCAGTTATCAATTATTTTTCCATTAATTTATTTAATATCTTTTTTGCGTGATCAACACGGATTTTTTTTTCTAGGACCATCTGTTTCGCGACTTTTTCAATTAATTCGTCTGGAACCCCAGCAGTTTTTGCGATATTTCGGGAATGCAGCACCATGTGTCCCTTTTGTATCCCCTCTGAGGCTAAAGCTCTTAAAGCTGCTACATTCTGAGCTAAACCTAACGCGGCTGCAATTTGAGATAATTCTCCAGCACTCTTAACACCTAAAATTTTTAGTGCTAAACGCGCCAAAGGATGAATCTTAGTCATTCCTCCAACAATTCCAAGAGCCAGAGGAATTTCTATCTCGCCAACTAAATTACCGTCTGAGTCCGATCTAAACTTCGTAAGAGGTTTGTATTGTCCACTCAAGGAAGCATAAGCGTGAGCTCCTGCTTCAATAGCACGAGTGTCATTTCCTGTTGCTAAAGTTAATGCAATTATTCCATTCATTATCCCTTTATTATGTGTTGTTGCCCTATAGGGATCGGCAAGCGCAAATTCAAAAGCGTTTAATATGCCTTCAACTACTTCTTCTCCACCTAACAAGTTCTTATCAAAAGTTGCTTTACATTTAGCAATTCGATGAGTTGCCAAGTTGGATACGATTCGTAGATATATTTTCCCTCTACTAATTTCTTCTATATAAGGAGTTACAGCTTCCGCCATTGTATTTACGACATTTGCACCCATAGCATCTAATACATTAACTAATAGGTGAAGAATTAACATTTTACCTTTATTTGTTTGTATCTCCCGGATCTCTATATCTAAAGCTCCACCACCAAGTTTATTGAGTAATGGGTCTTGCTCATTTGCAATTTTTAAGATTTTTTCCTTGTTTCTCACTAAAATTTCCTTTGCAGCAGCGATATCTTTTAATTGAGTTATTTGTATTTGAGAAATCATGATAGATTTGACTTCTTCAGATTGAAAACCCCCCATTTTTCTTGCTATCTTAGCTGCGTTAGAAGCAGCGGCGACAACTGAAGGTTCTTCAATCACCATAGGCAAAATATAATCTTTTCCGTTGATTTTAAAGTTTAAAGCAATACCCAAGGGCAATTGATAACTCCCAATTACGTTTTCTATTAACGTGTCAATTTGAGTTGGCGTAAAATACCCCAAATCTTGCAATAGTTTAATTTCTTCGTGTGTTAGGTTAATTAATTTAGCTAATTTGTACTGGCGTTCTTCTAAGGATAACTTATAAAAACCCGATATATCTGAACCGAAATCTTTCATATTTTATTTTCTCTTTTTTAATTCTCCTATGAGAAATATAGAAATAAATAATGACATTATTAAGCATAAAATAAGAACGGTAATTTAATATACATTTTGAATTGGTATATAAATTGGGCTCCAATTTAGTAATCCAATGGCGTTGATATTAGTTTCTTGCTTGTTTTCAACTCGCCGAATCTCATATTCTAATGAAGCACCTTCTTTCACATCACCAGCAATTCTTACTAAACCATTACTAAGGAAACTAAGATTATTCTCATCAGGATTATTTTGTGGTTTTGATTTCAATACAGCAAATAGAGGGAAGAACTTCTTATGGAAACCAGAATGTCCTTTTGGACAATGATTCAAACCAGTAATATTAGGAATCATGCAACCTTTATCACAAAAATGAAGTGTAAATCCACGATTATTGTTATCTTCATGTTCTACGATTTCACCTAATACCGTTATTTGTGAATTTGTGCCATATTTTAATGATTCGTATTCTTTAACAGATTTACGCTCTTTATTATGTATAAAATCTTCAATACTTGGTTTTTGATTAACTACGCTTTTAAAATTTTTCTGGACTTTTAATAATCCTGAAATACATGTAGCACCAGAACCGTAAGAACCAAAGTATATTATGTCATTTACTCGACCATATTCTTCAAGAATATATAATATTTGGGCCCAAATTGAAGCATTATACATGTTTCCAAAATGTGAAGGAACTCGTAATTGAGGTAAAACTTTTCCTTTAACATTTCGAATTAATTTGTATGACACTGATTCAAGAGCTTCAGAGGTGTACCCTCTTTC
>JAGXNQ010000223.1:0-261 GCA_019894955.1 Promethearchaeota archaeon
TCCTACAGCATTGGTAACCGATACATTAGCTACTGCAAGTGATTCTCTCTTCGAATATCCAGCAGGTGCAACCTTTCCTGGATTATACGCTACAGTTGCTTCGGCACACTTCCATGAATATGGAACCACTTCTGAAGATTTAATGCGAGTTGGTATTAAAAACCATGAAAATGGACAAGAAAACCCGTTTGCACATATGCAACTATCAATAAAAGACCTAATGAATAGTAAAATCCAACGTTTACAAAAAGAAGGAAGAGA
>JAGXNQ010000223.1:271-3196 GCA_019894955.1 Promethearchaeota archaeon
TACCAGATTGGAAAGATGAATTTGATTTCCTGAAAAGTTCATCAAATCCCATGATTGCTTCACCTCTCAGGCTTTTTGATTGCAGTCTCGTAACGGATGGAGCAGCTTGCTTATTTTTGGCTGCTGAAGATGTTGCTAAAAAATTTACTGACACACCTATTAGAATTACCGGTACTGGTCAAGGAAGTGCATCTCTATCTTTACATGATCGTGATACTTTAACAAGTTTCATTGCAACCAAAGAAGCTTCAAGACAAGCTTATGAAATGTCAGGATTGAAACCTGCTGATATACAGATTGCAGAAGTTCATGATTGTTTTACAATTGCAGAGATATTAGCAATGGAAGATTTAGGTTTTTATGAAAAAGGAAAAGCAGTACAAGCGATTAAAGACGGTGAATCAAGAAGAGATGGTGTTAAACCAATAAATACCAGTGGAGGATTAAAATCCAAAGGACATCCTGTTGGAGCCACTGGAACGGCTCAAGCAGTAGAAATTTTCAAACAAATGCGTGGTATAGCAGAAAAAGACAGACAAGTTAAGTTTGATGTAGAAAGGGCATTAACACACAATTTGGGAGGTAGTGGTGGAACTTGCGTTGTCACCATCTACGAAAAGTGAGGTGAAAAAGAGAAAATGACAGAAGCAGATAAAGAATTTACTATCCAAAGTTATTTAGAATACATAGAGAATAAGAAACTAATGGGGACAAAATGTAAGGATTGTGGTGAATTATACATCCCCGTAAGACAATTATGCATTAAATGCAATTCCCCAAATATGGAATGGGTTGAAATGAGTGGGAATGGCGAGCTTGCAGCCTTCACATGCATTACGGTAGGTACTCCTTATTTTAACGAAAAAGGATATGGTAGAGATAGACCTTATTGTTTTTCTGTAATTAAGCTTGAAGAAGGCCCCATGGTATCCGCTCAATTAGTTGGTGTAGACGAATCAAAGCCAGATACAATTAACATCGGATTACCTCTCAAGGTAAAGTTCCTAGAAACCGAAATTAAAGGTGAAACCAAGATAGATCTTGGTTTTGAACCAAAATAATATATTTATTTACTTTCTTTTTATTATAATAATATATTAATAGCCACATAGGTGGATTTTAATCAAAAAAGTTACCAAAATAATTTTTATATCAATAATAGCATTAGCTATTACATTAACTTCGATCTTTTCCATTATAGTCTTATTTAATCCCTCTCAAATCCGAAATATTGATGTTCCTTTAGAATTTAGTGGAGATAATGCCTATTCAATAGTTGAAGATCAAGTTAATTTAAATTCAACGCACTATCGAATTCCGGGTACCAAGGGCAGTGATGATTGTGTAGATTATTTCATAAATAAATTCAAGGAAATTGATGTGAATTTTACTTATATTTTACATAATTTTACAGTTTTAACAATAGACTGCCAAAATGTCGTTTTTAAATTAAATGAGCATTTAGAAAATATAGTAATCTTAGCATCTCATTATGACTCAAGAGTTAAAGCCACGAAAGATCCCAATCTCTCTTTAAGATCTGATCCAGTACCTGGAGCAAATGATGGAGCAAGTGGATGTGGAGCACTTATTGAATTAGCCCGGGTTTTCTACAATAATAGGCTGGATTTAGAGTGTCAAATTTGGTTCCTATTCTTTGATGCTGAAGATCAAGGAACAGATTACGATACTGGAATAACAGGATGGGATTGGTGTGAAGGATCATCTCGATTCGCTAATGATTTAGAAGATTTTTATGATCCTAGCGAAGATTTCGATTGCTTGCTCTTATTGGATATGGTTGGAGGTGATAATTTACAATTTATTAATGAACAGTACTCAACATCCTCTCTTTTACAAGAAGTGTTTGAAATAGGAAGACAATTAGGGTTTGAAGAAACTTTTCCATCAAATCCGATATCATCTACTATCACTGATGATCACGTTCCTTTCGTGCAAAAGGGCATTCCCTCAGCAGATCTTATAATAAACTTCTGGAACAATCCTTCCTGGAGTTATCATCATACTACTCACGACGATTTATCTCATATTTCAAATCAAAGTCTTGATATAACCGGTAAAACGATTGAGCAATTTATTTATAATAACTATTTAGATATTCCTGAAAATAATTATATAGGGAATTATCCATGGCATGACGATATTAATCTATTAGATACTGAAATTGTAATCATTTTAATAATTGTAATAGCTGTGGTTGCAATACCTACTATCATTTATACTATTTATAAGAAGTATTCAAAAGTTAAAATAGATCAAGTCCTAACGTAATGCACCGTTTATATCTTTAGTTTTAGTTAATTTTATTAAATTGCAGTCATCTAAAGTTAATGAGCCCTATGTCTCCTACGCAATCCCTTAATGATTCCCATTATTAGATCGGCTAGGTTTTCTTCGATTCCAATCTCGCTAAGATCCTTTTCTAGGAGTGCATTGATCTCTTTAATTTCTGGTTTAGAGAAGTATATTTTTAACCGATGCCCCATCTTTAACATTCTTAGAACATAATAATCTTCAATATTAGGTTTATCTACCCCTAAAGTTGTATTTTTTATATCGGAAATAAGTTTCTGCTGAATGTCTCCTTTGTTGAAATATAGTTTTGGAAATTTTCCTGTTTCATCACGTAAAACTCCTTGATTAACAAAATTCTTATAGATTTCCCGTTGAGTAAATGGTCCAGTAGCCTGATTAAGAAGTAAAATAGCTATTCCTACAATGTGAGACGCATCAGCTCCTTCTTTCTTGGTTAACAAATTTTTAAGTGGTACATCTAAAAGTTGATTACTAGTTTCCAGAGTGATTATTTTAACTTTTTTTTCCTCAAAAGAGATATTCCCACTTAGATATAAATCTATAAGGAAGCTTGTTAGCATGATATCTTCGAAAACATCCATATATGGG
>JAGXNQ010000224.1 GCA_019894955.1 Promethearchaeota archaeon
AAGGGACCCTAACGCGCCACCTTTGACTAATATAGATGCTGATGAGCTTTATGGACGACTCGATACAGAAGATTCTCCCGCTATAATTATTGATGTTCGAACGCCTCAAGAATTTCATGGAAGAGCAGGTCACATTAAGGATACAAGGCTTCTACCATTAGGAGAACTCATGAATAATATTGACATCCTTAATGATCATGTAAATGATGAAATTGTCGTAGTATGCCACAGTGGCTCTCGATCAATGATGGCCTCTCAACTACTTGCAAGAGCTGGATTTAAAGATGTAAGAAATTTGACAGGTGGAATGATGATGTGGCATCGTAAAGGTTATCCTGCAGTAAATTAATACCTTTCTTAAGAAATCCTTTTTTTCTCATTTTTTTCTATTGATTAAATTATCCATTGCTAACTTATTGAATAATTCCCTAAAAGCTAGCTTTCCAAAACTTTTTCTATTATTACTTCTAATTACTCTTATGAAAGTACAAATTGATAAATCAACGACTCCGATTGTATCACCAGCGGTGGTAATATCAGTAGGAGATTGGGATAATGCTAATCTAATAACTCTTGCATGGGTAGCACGTGTTGTTTCGGAACCACCTGTGATGTCCGTTTCAATTCGTCCATCAAGACATTCATTTACACTAATAGAAAAATTAGGAGAATTTGTAATTAATATACCGAATTCGGATTTAATTAGGGAAATGGATTACTGTGGTACGAGAACCGGTAGAAAAACAAATAAATGGGAAGATTTGAATTTGACAAAACAAAAAGGAGAAAAAGTCAGTGTTCCACTAATAAAAGAGTTCCCGATGAATATTGAATGCAAGGTTACCAAGAGAGTCGAATATGGATCTCATATGATTTACTTGGGTGAAGTAATTACGGTTCATGTTGAGGAAGGTTTATTGAAGGATGGTAAAATCGATCCCTTGAGTCAAGATCAAATCGTTTATATAGCACGGAATTATTATGGATTAACTAAAGAACCACTTGAGAGACAAGCATTTTCTGTTGAATGAAAAAAATATTTTTATTATATGAAAATTGATTAAAAATTAAAGTTACACAATCAGATTTAGATTATAAGCCAAAAAGTTAAGATTACTGTGATAAAGAGATATTCAAAAATATTCTTTTAAACTGAAAGTTAATCCTGCTTTAGCTGAGTATGAGCAGATATAAATTAAATCTTTCCTTAACTTCAATTTTATTTTTAAGTAAAAAAAGTTAAAATATACTCTGGATTATTACTATCAAATTCAATATAAAATTTTTTTCTGAAATTTAATAGAGGTTAAAAATATGAAAGAAACTGCTAAAAAATTGTTTGCAGCGTATGTAGGAGAGAGTCAGGCAAGAAATAGGTACACTTTCTTCTCTTCCATAGCAAAGAAAGAAGGATACATCTTAATTTCTCAAATATTCGAAGAAACAGCTAATCAAGAGAGGGAACATGGATTAAATTTCTATAAAATGTTTCAAATATTCAAAGAAGTTGATGAAGATTTTAAAGTAAGTGAAAAATATCCCACTACCTATGGTAGTACGATAGAAAATTTAAAATCGGCTGTAAATGGAGAAAACATGGAATGGCAACACCTTTATCCTGACTTAGCAACTACCGCAGAAAAAGAAGGGTATCCTGAAATTGCTAAAAGAACCAGAGCAATTGCGAGAGCTGAACAACATCATGCTGAGCGATATGGAAAACTTTTAAAGATAGTCGGTGATGATGCATTTTTCAAACGAGATAAGAAGATAGTATGGGTATGCCTTGAATGCGGATATGAATTAGAAATGGATCACTTACCGGAAAACTGGACATGTCCAAGTTGTGATCATAATAGATCCTTCTTTAGAAAGAAATGCGAAGATTTTTAGAAAATTTAAATATTTTTTTTTATTTTTCTCTTATTTATTATAAAATTTAAGCAAAATAATTAAATAGTAAGAAATCAATTCTTGCAAGCAAAACGTCCTAAAAGAAGATTGTGAAGGATTATGAAACAAAAGGAAATATATAAATGTAATATTTGTGGAAAAGTAATAGAAATTCTTAATCCAGCCGCGCCTGAAACAATATGTTGTGGTCAATCTATGGTTTTACAAGATGAGAAGACTGCGGATTGGAAGGGGGAAAAACATGTTCCTAAGATCACAATTGAAGGTAATAAGGTCACCGTTGATGTTGGTGTATCAATGGGAACTCCGCATCCAATGACAGACGAGCATTATATCATGTGGATTGAATTAATCTGTAAGGATAATTGTTACAAACGGCAAATGCTAGCACCTGGAATGGAACCTAAAGCAACTTTTGTTGTTGCAGATACTTCTAATTTAGTTGCGCGTGAATATTGTAATAAACACGGGCTCTGGAAAGGAACAGAATAAATTTTAAAACAATTTTTCTTTTTTTTTAATATTATAGATTGGGACAAAATGCGAATATCATGTTGATCTATTTACAAATTTTTGTTATCAGTTGTTTTTTAGTTGTTATAATTGCACTTTTCAGAGAACGTGTAGATTTTTTAACTTATAGCATGGGAGAAAATTATGAGCCACGACTTTCTTGATAATCCTTTCTTTTTTGCTCGTGTAGTATCTTTACTTCTCTTTTCATCTCTTTAACAACTTCTCCAGTCAAAGGGTAAAACTTGATCCATACTAGCAAACCTATTAAAGATACAATTCCAGGTATGAGATTCATACTTATATTAACACCTAAAGAGGCTGCAACTAAACCATTGGTTGCTGATAATCCACCAAGGGCATCTACGTATATCAAACCAAAAGCAGTCATTATTGCTGGAGGGAGAGCTAAAGCGACACTTATCATGGGTTTACTCAGTAATGGTCCTATACCCGCATAGAGGCTTTCTCGTCGTTCACCTGAAATTTTCCAATAGTCATAATCGATTGTATCAGCTCTCATCGGATTATGT
>JAGXNQ010000225.1 GCA_019894955.1 Promethearchaeota archaeon
AATTAGGTTATTAGCCCTCTTAGCGAAATATTATATACAAAATAATAAAAATAAAATTTCTATGAATGATATGAAAATATCTACGCCAGTAAACTCATCTAGTTTAATTGAGGATGTATTACATCCGCTTGGTTGCGATGTAATAAGAACTGAAGTCGGAGATATTCAAGTAGCTCAAGCTTTACATGAGCATGGGGGATTTTTGGGTGGAGAAACCTCAGGTACTTATATTTGGCCCAGCTTCCATTTAGGACCAGATTCAATAGTCACAATTGGAATAGTATTGCAAATGATGGTCAAAACAGGAAAAAGTTTAATAGAATTATTGAAAGACATTCCAAAATATCCCTATTACCGTAAGCAATTTCAGCTTATAAAAGATATTCCCTTTACGGATGAAATAAACCAAAAAATTATTACTGAGATGAAAGAGAGCTTCTATTCTATGGGAAAAAAATTAAATTCTATTAATAATATGGACGGTTGTAGATTCGATTACGATGATGGATGGATTTTAATAAGACGGTCAGGAACCAGTCCATATTTAAGAATTTCTGGTGAATCTAACATAGATATAAATAACTCAATTGAAATGAATAAAATATCAGAAGAAAAAATGAAGAAGTTAAATTTAATATAGGCTATTATTGAGTTTTTATTATTATATTGGAAGTTAACTATTCTTTATTTCTAATTCTATTCCTTTTTGTTCAAGTATTTTTTTATTAGCAATAAGTTCTCTACCCGCAATTTTATCCAAAACATAAATTAAGTTGCCACCTTTTTCTGAATATTTCTGTCCATAAGATATTGGAACATCTGGTGTAGGATCGTTTAATAACGATTTGGTAACTGACTCAACCTTACGTTCGCCATTAGCCAACAATAAAACTGTCTTTGCTTTATATACTAGTTCAGCCCCCATACTGATTGCATACCTGGGGGATTCATCTTTGGTAGCGAAATGACCATCCTTAACAGCATTTGCTACAGTATTGTCATCAAGTTTTACTAATAAAACAGTACTTCCTTCAAATGGAATTCCCGATTCATGAAAGGCAACATGACCACGACCTCCAACGCCTATTATATGTAAATCAATACCCCCAGCATCAGATATTTTTTGAGCATACCCTTCTAATATTGTTTCTTTAATCCACTTTAAATATTCTGAAGCTGAATTATCTTTAATAGATATTGATTTACCTGCATCTGTACCCAATTCACTCCAGTCTTCCTGGTGTGCATCAAGTTCATTTATTAATTGTTGTTGATCGATTAAACAACCATAAGGGACCGAAGTCTCTATAAATTTTTTTTCAATAAAGCCAAAAAATTCTTGAATCATAAAATAACAATAACTTTCTGGATGCAGCATTCGTTGTTGAGGATTTTCGCCAGGGAGACCTACATATTCATCAAGATTAAAGCTACGTATCCGAGTGCTATCAAATTCACCAGAATTAGCCATCTGTGCTAAGTGTTTATACATACCAGTAGGTGAATTTCCTGTTGCTAGACCAAAAATAAATTCTTTTTTTTCTTCTAATGTTTGTAAAATAGTCTTTTTCACTATTTCAGCTGCTACTTTACTCATGTGATCAAAATCTTTTGCGATAATAACCTTAATAGTCATAATTATTTACCGTTAACAAATCAAAATTTAACATTAAAAAAGATTACTTCAATATAAAAATTGATGTATTTATAAATGACAATTCGAATTCCTCAACCTGCTGATAAATATTATAATCTTTTCAGTCCAATTACTTTTAAGCCTGCCTTACAATTATTAGTCTACTATGCTGCCTTAGCTTATGATCTAGACCCAGATAAACCATTAAATCTTAGTAAGACAGTGAACGTTCATTAAAGAAAAGACAATTTCTAATTAAAAGATGGAAGATACTTCAATATTGCATATCTTGTGTTTTCAACGATACTTAAAAGCCAAGAAGTTCCAACTTTTAAATAGTGTTCGTCCAAATTTTGTATTACATTGATATAATCCTTATTTGTTGTATCTATGTTATTTAAAAATTTATCCTTCATTTTCTCATCACCAGAATATGATAGACATTCATTAAAGCATTTTTCGATTTTTTGTATATTTTCAAGTAGTTCTCTTTTTTGATTTATCAACTCATTTGACACTTCATTACCCTTAATCGATTTATACAATTCAATAGATTTTTCCATCTTACTAGCTAATTGTTTGAATCTTTTAATTCTCTCATTGAAAATAATCTCAAGTTTTTCAAGTGCACCTTCATAAAGTAGTTTTTCCATATCACTTCCTTGAAAAAACTTAGAACGTACAATTAGGTACCATTGTCTAAGAGCTATTATATTCGCTATATATTCAATACAATTTAGAACCCTTCTTTTAACGCTCCAATATAGTCCCGGATAGAAATCCATATCCACTTTATGAGGTTCTTTACCAATTAAAAGCTTATGACCTTGAGGACAATCTCCACGGTAAATAACTCCAGCTGCAATTACTGTTTTATAACCTATCCGACTGGGACCTACAATTCCACCTTGCCCCCCTAAAAAGATTGGAGGTTGATTGAGCATAACACCCTGTGCTACATCTCCAATTAAAGATGCAGTTGCTTTATCCTGATTAGGTGTATAATTAAAATGAATATAAGAACTACCTACTTCACTGTGGTTTTTTCTACTCGTCCCGCCTGCCATTAAAATGTCACAAAAATTAATAATGCTCCCTAATGTGACAAAAGGAAATAGAATTGTTTGCTTTAGACCTACGGTATGAGCACCATTAGCTTCCTCCTCCAGAAGGCATCCTTCTCGGACTTCGGCGCCATCCTGAAACGTTGATCCTTTCAGAAATGTTGATC
>JAGXNQ010000226.1 GCA_019894955.1 Promethearchaeota archaeon
CCAAATTGGGAATTGTTACAAATGATGCTTTTGGTATAATGCATGACCCTCCCTATCCAAGACCAAGTTTTATATCGTTTGAAAACCCATCTAGAATTTCACATGTAATTACATATTTAAAAAATCATAATATTTTTGAAAATGAACAAGTTGCAATGTTAGAGCCTCTAGAGATAAATGAGTCAATTCTATATTTAGCACACTCACGTTATCATGTTGATTCTATTAAAAGAATTTCGTCCCTTGGAGGAGGTTTATTAGAAGATGAGGTGTTTGTAACTGAGGACACATATACGTTAGCAAAAATGGCGGTTGGAGGAGCGATTCAAGCGATAAAATCAATTATTAGCAACGAAGTTAATCAATCTTTTGCATTGATTCGTCCTCCAGGTCATCATGCACTTAGGGAAAATGCATCAGGTCTCTGTATTTTTAATAATATAGCTAATGCGATATATTACGTGAGAGAGTACATGGATTATCAAGAGAAAATCGCTATTATTGATATAGATGATCATTTTGGAGATGGCGTAGCAAGATATTTCTATGAAGATCCCAATGTTTTATATTTCTCAATCCATGAATATGATTTTGAAATGGGAGATGTAGGTTTGATTGATGAATTAGGTTCATCTGAGGGATTAGGAATGAATATTAATTTTCCTGTTCCCCCTGGAATAGTAAACCAAGATTTTATGAAACTTTTTGATATCGTTAAACCCATTTTACAAGATTTCCAGCCTAGTATTATTATCGTAGCTACTGGATTTGACATGTATTTTGCAGATCCCATTGGCAACTGTCATTTAACTAGTATAGTATATCATAAATTTGCCAAGAAAATTTTAAAATTAAGTGAAGAAATTTGTGAAGGGAAATTAGCTTTCATTTTAGAAGGAGGATATAGTATTATTGGCTTAAAATATTGCGTGTCTGCCATAATTAATGCGTTATTAGAAGACACATATCATCCTCCTGAGTTTGAAAATATATCATTTCCAAATGTAGTCTCCAAGGAAGTTAATAGAATAAAAAATACTTTAATAGAACTATTAGCTCCCTACTGGAGAAATTTATAAGAATAAGTTTAACTTTTAAAATTTGAAATAAAAAAAGTATTAAATTAACTTAGATAAACGGAGTGCGTAGGTTTGGATCGTGAATAAAGCATCTCTTGGTCCTATTTGAGGGTTAATGTAGCATATAAGTGCTCCATCTCCACCAATGGGAACTGGTGCTACTATAACATGTCCTTTGCCCGTTATATTTGTACCGATTTTTCTTTCTTCAGTATTTTCTACAAGCATATATTTAATACCTTGAATAGTTATATTGGATATTCCTTTCTGACCTAATCCTAATTTAGTTTGAAGTAATTCATTAATACTGCTTAAATTACCAGAAATATCCCAATTTTCTGTTTGTGTTATTAATGATCCTGATTGGCTTATTATCGCCACACCATCAATGTTTTGCTCCTCATTTAATAATTCATCAATAACTGCTTCGATTTCAGCTGACATTTTATTCAATTTGTTTTATTCTAAAAATTTTATACAATAAGTATAATTTAAATCTACTCATAAAATCGATTTCTGAATTTTCGGTTAAATTTAACAATATAAATTAATATATATTAAGTTAATAGACACTTTTAATATTAAAATAAAATTTTAAATATCGGTGAAACAAATGGCTTTTAGATTATGGAAAAAAGCAATCTTAATGACTTTACGAGAAAAAAAAATATTTACAGTTTTTATACTTATTTACACCTCATTAATTTTTCTTACAAGTCTTTTTATGCAATTAGCCTTTACAGGAGGTCTTGGAGGAGTTGCGGGTTTTTTTATTCTAATCTTTTTCGGTGTTAGCTTACTCCTGTCATTGCTTTATGCTTGGATAATAGTATCAAGAAATCGGAGAACTTGGGCTACATTAAAATGTATTGGTTATACAAATGCGAACATCAACTCATTAGTTACTGGAAAAATTTTTTTTACAACATTCTTAGGATTTCTCATTGTCATTGAAGTCCTTTTTCATTATACCGCAGGAGTTGGATATCTTCAATCTGCAAATTTAATGACCGGAATACCACTAGTGTTGATAGATTTAATTCCAGTCATTTTTACATTTATACCTTTTCTCGCAGTTCAAGTTGTAGCATTACTTTTAGCAAATAGGAAAATCTATAAGGTTAGACCAATTATCGCACTAAAGAAGGTTGGAGAGTGAGAGAAAAAATGCCAATAGATAAAGATACAATGATAGAGGCTATAGATGTTAATAAAGAATATAGAAGAGCGGGAGCTATAATACGAGCTTTAGCGGATATTAATCTCACAATAAAATCTGGAGAATTTGTTATTGTCCAAGGTCCCACCGGATGTGGTAAAAGTACATTACTTAATGTTTTATCAGGATTGGATTTACCAGATTCGGGAAAGATAATTTTCGATGGTGAAAACATTGCAAGAGCAACTGAAGATCGTCTAAGTAAGATTCGCAGGCAAAAAATAGGATTTGTTTTTCAAGATTTTAATTTAGTTCCTACGCTAACAGCAATCGAAAATATTTCTGCTTTACTTTGGCCAACAGTCTTGAGAGAAAAAGAAATAGAAAATAGAGCGATAGCCGCATTAAGAGACGTTAATTTATTAGAAAGAAAAGATCATTATCCTGTTCAAATG
>JAGXNQ010000227.1 GCA_019894955.1 Promethearchaeota archaeon
AGATTAGGACATGATGTACATGTCTTTGCCCCTAGGATAATGAACGGTCATAACGGTAGTCTTCCTAAGACTTTACATTACCATGATCTCGGAGGCGCCAGAATTGGAGCCCGAACGGGCGTAATTGCGTCAGTTCCACTTCAAAAAATGTTTTTCTGTCCACACGATTACTTAGATATAACTCATATGCACACCCATGCGACAATTGGACCAATAGCTATTAACTGGGCAAAATATTTGGGAATCCCAATGGTTGCAACTCATAATGCCCCATTAGCATATTATACAGCTCAAAATGTCAAAATTTTTGGAAATCTTCTTTCTAAATCTGACTTGTTATGGAGATATGAACGTCATTTATTAAATAAATATGATTTTGTTCACGTTGCTACCAAATCTAAAAAAGAACTACTACGTAAATGGCGCTTTATGGAGCCAATTGTATGCCTATCTAATGGCATTCATGATGGGATGTATACGGAGGTGAAGGAAAATGGTATTCGAGAGAAATACAATATTGAGGGTAAGAAAGTATTATTATACGCTTCACGTTTATCCACAGAAAAGCATCCTATTAGTATCTTAAAAACATTTAAACAAATACAAAAGGAAGTTCCGGATGCTTACCTGCTAATGGTGGGAAGTGGGGGTGCATCTTCAGACCATGTAAAACGAATGCTTAAGAAGAAAGCTTATAAAGATATTGCCTCTTATGCTGGACGAGTTCCTTTCGTTGATTTATTAAGATTATATAAAACAGCAGATTTATCTGCCTTATGGTCTTGGGTTGAAGCAGAAGGATTAGTATTAATTGAGGCAATGGCTCAAGGAACACCTAATGTAGGAGCAAATGCGTGTGGAATAAGTAATGTTATTAGACATGGGGAAACAGGATATCTTGCTAATAATTTAGATCAATTTAAAGACTCTGTTGTGAAATTGTTAAAAGATGATGATCTTCGCATTGAATTTGGAAAAAACGCAAAAAAGATTGCGCAAGAGTACAAGATTAGTAAAATTGCAGAATCATGGATAAAATTATACAAGTTTACGATCGATGAATTATATCCCCTACGTTATTATCGTAAAGAAAGAAAAGAAAGGGTAGAATTAATGAAGGAATTTGTGAAACATATTCCAAATGTCACCTTTTAATCTTAAACTCATTAGTATTTTATTTTCTTTCAAATAAATATTTATTTCATGAAAATTTTTTCATTTCATAATGTCAGAAGATGCGGAGAGATTAGAAAATACTGACCAAAATAATATGGAAAACATTCAAGATTCTAAGGAATCCATTAAAAAAGATTCAATTCCTCATTTTTTACCAACATATCGAATTTCCTTTAATTTGTTTCCAATTCCGATTCTAATTGTAATAGTCTTTGCTGGTTTATTAGCCTACGCGACACATTTTGGAGCTGGGGTTCAACTTGAAGGAGGATATGTCTCAGAAGAAGATTTAGGTGTTATCGGAGGGATCATAAATGGGATTATTTACACCTTCACATCTGTTGCTGCTGCGTTTCTAATAGTTTTCTTGATAAGAAAGAGGGGTATTGATGTTTTAAAATATATATTTGGTTTTTCATTTGGTTTGTTAGGATTTACATTATCATGGTTCTTTGCTTCAGTAATAATCTTTCTAATTTTCATTCAATTCCCTGAAACTCCCGCTTTAGTTAATACTTACTATATCGTATCCGATGTTATTAGCCCAATATTAGTAGCGGTATTTACTGGTTTGCTTCTTTACAAATATTTCACATCCAAATCAATCAACACAAAGAATCTTATCGTACTATATATTAGCCTACTAATAAGTGCCTCTATGGGATTAATGATGCCACTTTGGACGACTCTCGCTATTTTAATTGGAATTTCTCTATGGGATATATATGCCGTACTTAATAAAAGAGGTCCTATTAAAGAAATGATAGATATTGCATCAAAAAACGACAAATACGATTTATATGACGAAGAAGTTGAAGAGTCCATCAAAAAAGGAGACTTACTTTATGACACCTCCTCAGTCGAAATTGGTATTGGCGATTTAGCGTTTTATAGCATGCTAACTACAAGTGCATTAATTCAAACTGGAAACGTTTTTATCATGATCTTTACGGCAATTGCTATATTGATCGGTACAGGAATTACCTTAAATCAATTGAAACGTAATAAAATTTTACCTGGGTTGCCAATTTCCATCTTTTTAGGAATTGGGGCAATGTTTTTATCGTGGTATATAATTTCACTTTTTTAATTGTGAATATCTAGTTTAAATTCTTTCAATGGAAGTATTTAATAAAATAACTTTTTAATTAGTGTATAAAATAACTATATATGTCCGTTAAAAATGGCATCAAAACGTTTGTGGTTATTGGTGCTGGAACAATGGGAAGAGAAATTGCACAAGTTGCCTTGATGGGGGGCTTTCAGAATGTAATATTGCACGATATCAAAGTGGAAATGATCAATGACGCTTCGAGTTATATACAAAGCGGTTTGAAAAAACTTGAAAGCAAGGGACTTCTAAAGGATGATCAAAAAACTAATGATCTTATGGTCCACTTAATAAAA
>JAGXNQ010000228.1 GCA_019894955.1 Promethearchaeota archaeon
GTTATGGTGTAGGTGTCGAAAGAGTAATATCTTGGATTTGTGGATTAGATAATATTAAAGATGCGATTCCATTTCCAAGGACAATGCTTCGAAAATCACCCTAGGAAAATATTTGAGATCTTCAATTTCTCTTTCAAAATCTTACTTTATTAAATTACAATCTTATAATATTCCTAAAATATATTGAGGATATAGACATGAAATTACCTGAAATTAAACTTGTTGAAAATTGGTTAAAAGAGGGTTATAATCGGAACCCAGGACCATGGGTAAATCATAGTAAACTAGTTGCTAATGCAGCACAGATAATTGCGAGTAGAATAGAAGATCTGAATGAGAAAAAGGCATATATAATGGGTTTGATTCATGATATGGGTAGGTTTGCAGGAATAGCTCATGAACGACATACAATTGATGGATACAATTTTTTGAAAGAAAGAGGATACGAAAAATTAGCCCGGATTTGTATAACTCATTGTTTTCCTAATAAAAATATTAACGCAAATATAGGATTTTGGGATTGTAGTGATGGCGAACTAGAATTTGTTAAAAAATTCATAGACAATTGTGAATATAACGACTATGATAGATTAATTCAATTGTGCGACTGTTTTACAATGGAAAATAAATATGTTTTGATTGAAAAGCGCTTAATTGATGTAGTACTGCGTTATAATTTAAAAAACCAAGTTCCTTTAAGTATTCCTTTATTACAGAAATGGCAGAGATATCTGGAAATAAAAGAATATTTTTCAAATATGATTGGTGAGTCAATCTATAATCTTCTACCGAATGTTATAGAGAATACTTTTGGAACTATTAACTCAGATTAAAATTTAGTGAAATTTTTTAGTAGAGTCAAATTTGTGAAATTAATTAAAAATTTGGTTTAGCATCATGGAACTCGGCAATTATATGGCGTATGAATTGATTGAAAAAATACGTGCTAAAGAAATTACCATAAGTGAAATAATTCAGTCGAGTTTCGACAAGATTGATGAGATCGATCAATATATTCATTCGTTCGTCAATTATTCAAGAGAGAAAGCACTTGAAAAAGCAAAAGAATATGATAATAAACTAAAAAATGGTCAAGGACATGGAAAACTTTATGGTCTGCCTTTTGCTAACAAGGATTTAATATGTTTGAAAAATTTCTCCACAACTTGTTGTTCACGTATATTGGAGGGCTTTCAACCGCCTTATAATGCCTTTGTAATTGAACGTTTAGTAGAACAAGAAGGAGCTATTCATATTGGGAATACAAATATGGATGAATTTGCTATGGGAAGTTCTACTGAATCAAGCTGTTATGGTCCAACTTTTAATCCTTGGGATATAGAACGGGTTTCTGGAGGATCTAGTGGGGGTTCGGCTACTTCCATTGCATCAGGACAAGCAATACTTGCTTTAGGTAGCGATACTGGAGGTAGTATCAGATGTCCTGCTTCTTTTACAGGAGTTGTCGGATTAAAACCCACATATGGGAGAGTTTCTCGATATGGGCTGATAGCATTTGCAAATTCATTGGATCAAATTGGACCAATCACAAAATGTGTTCACGATGCAGCACTGATGCTTGAGATTATTTCTGGAAAAGATCCACTTGATTCTACTTCAGTTGACATCAGAGTGGATAATTATACAGAGGAAATTAAAAAAACTGTCGATAATAAAGTATTAGGTATACCAAAAGAATTTTTTGGAGAAGGAATTAATAGCGCAGTAAGAAATAGTGTAGAAAAGGCCATTGGTAAATTAGAAAGTTTAGGAGCAACTACAGTTGAGGTTACTATTCCCCACTTAGAGTATACTGTTGCTACATATTATCTCATCTGCATGTGCGAAGCGAGTTCAAATTTAGCCAGATATGATGGAATTAGATATGGAAAAATAACGGATGACCTCTCAGGTGATATATTCGATGCGTTCAGAAAAACAAGAGGAGAAAATTTCGGTCCAGAGGTAAGAAGGAGAATATTCTTAGGTACTTATGCTCTCTCTGCAGGTTACTATGATATGTTCTATTTGAAAGCCTTAAAGGTGAGATCATTAATAAAAAAAGATTTTGTTGAAGCATTTAAGAAATGTGATTCAATAGTCTGCCCAACAATGCCAATAACCGCATTTAAGATTGGAGAACTAATAGACAATCCCTTAAAGATGTATGCAATTGACATTCTTACATGTCCCGTAAACTTAGCTGGTCTCCCAGCTTTATCCATCCCTTGTGGTTTTGATAATAATAATTTACCAATAGGATTTCAAATAATTGGTGATTACTTTGATGAAAAAGGAATTTTAAATATAGGATATCAGCTTGAACAAGAGTTAGGTATATATCGAAAAAGACCACCAATAATCAAAGGAGGCCTTTAAGTTGAGTATTCAAAATTATGAGATTATAATTGGATTAGAAGTGCACATTCAATTAACAAATCTCAAATCAAAATTATTCTGTAATTGTAGCACTGATTATCGTGGAGCTGACCCAAACACTTATGTGTGTCCTATTTGTTTAGGGTTGCCCGGTTCTCTCCC
>JAGXNQ010000229.1 GCA_019894955.1 Promethearchaeota archaeon
ATGCATCTACAAATTTAATATTTCAGATTCATTTCCAATTCAAGAAGAACAACTCATTTCATCCTACTTTACGGCATTAATGTCATTTACCAAGGAATTAGTAGGTAATAAAATAAAAGCCTTGGAAATGGGAGGAAATGTCAAACTTGTTGTATTCGAAAGAAAAAATTTATATTATGTCCTTTTATGTGATTCTATAGAAAATAAATCATTAATAAAAGAACTAATCTCTTGTATTCACCAAGAATTCCTCCGATATGTCGTGAAAAATGATATAAAAACAGATTTAGAATATATTAGTGATAGTCTTTTAGATTATTCAATAAGAGATGTATTCGATGGAATATTAGGTAAGATTTTTGATCTTGATAAGGAAGAATCGATTTTCAATTACTTAAAAGATCTTAAATTAAATGATGATATTAATGGTGTAATTTATTTAACAGATTTGGGGCATGTGATATACTCCTCGTTAAAAGGCACAAAATTACGTAAATTCTTAAAGGAAGTAGAATTTCGAGTTAAAATATGTAATAATTCAATAATTAAACTCTTTTATACTTCAAAGGATAATGAACTTATTTTTTCAGAATATATACAGGATAAATATTTTGTAATCTTAATTTTTGATTTAAACATTAAATTCGGCATCGCAGAATATTATTTAAAGAAAGTAGTTGGTAATATCTCATTACTGCTGAAGAAATCATAACTAGTTAGATAGAAAGACTGCTTGTTTTGAACTTTTTTAATGGAATTTATATATTATAACATACAAATTGATATAAAATGGATTTTTAATCGAAATTACTAACCCTTATGGTATATTAAGATGGATAATAAAGAATTAGCAAAGCTTTTAGTTATTATTGGAGGGATCATTGGCGTTATTGAAGGGATTTCGGGTATTTTTAGCTTCGGTTTTTTTTTACTACTTGGCATTTTTTCTGGTATTATAGGGCTTATAGTAGCAATCCTAGTGTTGCTAAGTGTATTTAAAGGACAACCTATTCCTTATGAGCCGATATATCTTATAATCTTCGGTGTGGTTATGATCCTCTTTAGTTCCTTAATTGGGGGATTATTAGTTTTAATTGGTGGAATAATTATACAAATAAATTAATAAATAAAATCCATATTTTCTTTTTTTTTATCATACAAAATTATGATTTATAAAAAATAACTTAAAATACCTCTATATATAAAAAGATCATAGATCAATTTTATGTGAAAAAGATGACAAAATCAGAAGAAGGTTTAAAAACTGCGTTTGCTGGAGAATCTCAAGCAAACCGAAAATATTTAGCTTTTGCTAAACAAGCAGAAAAAGATGGGCTTCCCGGTGTAGCACATTTATTCCGTGCAGCTGCAGCCGCAGAAACTGTGCACGCATATAACCATTTAAGAACATTGGGTGGTATTAAAACTACTAAGGAAAATTTAAAGGAAGCAATTGAAGGAGAATTTCATGAATTTACCTCAATGTATCCTGAATTTATAGATGCCGCTAAAAACGAGTCAAATACTGCCGCTGAAAGAACTTTTAATTATGCTAATGAAGTAGAAAAAATTCACCATGAATTATATAAAAAAGCGTTGGAAGCAGTAGAAGATGGAAAAGATCTTAAGAATGATGATATTCATGTCTGTTCTGTTTGTGGATATACTCACGAAGGAGAAGCTCCTGATAAATGCCCAGTTTGTGGAGCTGTAAAAAAAGCATTTAATAAGGTTGAATAGAAACTCTTCCTTTTTTTTAAATTATCCATGGTTTATACCCTAATTTAACTTTTATTAGATAATCATCAATAGAAAGATCATTTTCTTTTTCTGCTCTTCTCAATGAGCCCAAATTTGCTCCATATTCATAATATTTAATTAATAAATCAGAGATCTGACCATCCCCTAATGAAATGAGTGTTTGTAAATGGGCTTGTTTGATAAGCGTGTTAATATTTTTAAATTTTAGTTTAATAGAAGGAATTCTTTTTAATTCCTTTTCGATAATTTTAAAT
>JAGXNQ010000022.1 GCA_019894955.1 Promethearchaeota archaeon
ATCATCTTCAAATCCTTTTTTTTTAGGATCATATTCGTCTTGCATTCCGCCTTCCCATACATCGGGATTTAATCCTATCCATATATTACCGTGCTCACCTTGTAAAACGCATTCAAATTCCTGATCGTAGACAACTCCTGTGGAATCATCGATGATTGGAACGACCCATAACTCTTCTGGTTTTTTATCTGCCGTTGATAAATACACGCTTTCCGTTGATAATTGGAAGTTCTCAATAGTTTTTCCTTCATATAAGGGAGTTGCATCATAGGATTGGTAATCTTGAATTCTTATTGCTTCCCAGGGATCATAAGTACTCTCATTATTAAAAAATAAAGGTAATGAAACGCTGGCTGCACTAATAAAAACAAGGAATAATATTAAAACATAAATTTGTTTTTTTCGCATTTTTTTCAAACCTTAGAAATAGTTTGTAGGTCAAAGGAATTTTATAGCTTTATTAAGCAATAAGGTATAATATTCCCCATATTAAAATTATCTATCACTAGAATGAAGTGAGGGAATGCCTAATTCAATAAATGTAAAAATTCATAAAAAAATAGATAATAAAAATTAAGATTTTATAATTAATTCTTTGATAAATCTTGGTAGAGTAAAACCGATGTAGAAAAAGATAGAACTCACTATTAGAAAAGTCCGTGCGAAGAATATTGTTATTTCGGTGGGGGCTTCTGCTCCAATAACATCAATGAGGGTGGCAACTGTAAAGCAAATAATTGCAAAGATCAAGAACCACCCTTTCACGCTCAATTCTCGGTTTTCTGATTTAAGGCTTTGACGGGCAAAAATAAATCCAGTTAATAGGAAGAGCACGATAGATACTAATAAATAGATTTGCATCCATAATGCCCATTCGACTACAAACGCACTCATTTGGGTTCCAATTAGGTTAGGATCAATGAAAAAATTCACTAAAAAGAAAACCTCGAATATTATAGCCTCTGCACTAAAAATTATCAACAATGTCTTTTTTTGCTTGTGAAAAATGAATTTAATTAATGCAATAATCCAAACGATGTGTATGGGGGCAATAAAAGCATTTGCTATGAAGAAATAGACGGCAGTGTTTATTTGGAAACCGAAAAACGTTATAGTAATAAATTGTATGGCGTCAGACCAATAAGGACTAGATAAAAAGATCCATGTCAACCCAACGAGTAAAAATTCTATCTTTTTAACCTTTAGATACTTCTGTGCAATAATAATTCCAAGAATTATAGATATTATAACAGCAAAAAAGGTTAAAATACCGTAGAAAAATTCAAAATTAGATAATTGTAGAATCATTAGTTGTATTCCTTAATTTATAATTAAGTGGATATCTATACGAATAAATTTATATCTTTCCGTTATGAAAAAATGTTCTTGTTATAAGAACAGATGAATTAAATGAAGGAGATAAATAGTAGAAAAAATGGGGAATATTATACCTAATTTCTTATAAGTAAACCAAATAAACTAATGTTGAAAATAAAATTCTACTTATACCTTGATCATATTTTTTTTTATTTTCAGACATTCCAGGGAGAGACTTCTTGAATGTGCCTTATTTGAAATGGATAAGGTACTCTTCTTTCTATTATATTTCTCTGGAATTTATAACATTTCTTCAGATGAAATTAGGCTTAATAGGGATATTTTACTATCTAATTAATTTTTACTTGTTCCACCATGTATGGGCTTAATTTTCGAATTGCAAATATCATAAATGGGATAAGACCTAATCCAATGAAAATGGAAAATATAAATGGGGCTCTATAATCTAAAGTATCCCACAATAAGCCACCAATTAAGGGACCGATAACTCTTCCTAATTGGTCAATCCATATGTTTAACCCAAACATTTTTCCCCGATGTTTGATAGATACTCGGCTCATGATAGCTTGAATAAAATAGCTACTTGACTCTAAAACTATGTATAAGAATATGAGAATCACAGCAAAATCTATTGGAGTAAAAGTGTAAATCAGCAACCAGATCAGAATAGCTTTGAAAATACCAATTAAAACAACACTCATGGATGGTGCGATGCGATCAAATAATTTACCTAACTTTGAAGCAGCTAATTGTGAAATCACTTGAGCGGGAAAGTACACGATCATTACAATTATTGGAATCACACTCTCAGAAAATCCGGGTAATAAATTTTCAATTAAAAATGCTGAAATAAATGGTGTATAGATTGTTCCCGTAATAGAGGTCACTAATATTGCTAGAATTAGAGATATAAATCCAATATAAAACATCCTATTCGGTTGAATGTTATTATTATTCCTTGGCTCAGTATTTTGATCTACTTTATCATCATTAGCATCTAAAAAACCTTGATTATTACTCAAAACCAAGTTTTGATTTTTTAATGAATCATGATATTTCTCATACGTTAGATTTTCATCTACTTTTAAATAAAAACTATGTCCAGCAATCAAATTTATTGTTGCAAATATGAGCAATGGACTATACATTAATGGGATATTATCAGGCATAAATATACTTACTAGAGCGAAAATTGGAATGCTAAGTAATGCTCCCATCAAAAAACCATAGCCAATCATTTGTCCTCTTCCTTTTGCTAAAGCTTGAGTTCTATTTCCCTTAAAAGACTTGTCCGAAATTAATGAATAAAAGGGAGGCCAAAAGAAACCTACGAGCAAACCTTGAAGAAATGTTCCTACTCCGAATAAATAAAGATTATGTACGACGAGGGATAACCAGTATAAAATATAAGCGAATGTTCTACCAATGGAGCCAATCAAAACTAAACGTTTCTTTGATGAATGATCTGTTAAATATGCTATTAAAGGCATTGTAAAAAGCCTTGCTAAAGGCTGTAATGCCATAACTATTCCCAGATCAATTCCAGAACCACCAAAAAAGTAAATTACGACATAGGATTTTATAAAATTGAAAAAAATAAAACCTAATCCATTCCAAAACGTGATTCGAATCATCGAATTAAAATCGGGAGTGGTAATTTTTAATCCGGATGATTTCTGAAGTTTAGAGTCCAATTTCAATATAGTCCACGTTCATTGATATCAAGTTTTTTAAGTTAAAATTAAGGTGTAGAGCATCGTGTATCCCAAAATGAGGAGTAGGTGAAGCAATGCGAACATTGAGCCCGTTTTTAATAAACGCTTGTAGTCTAGATTCACTACTTTATATTTTTTTGCCAAGGAAAGTGTGAGTAGATCACATGCAGAACCTTGTGGTAAGAAGTTTCCTGCCATGTTAACACCACTTATGAAAGCAATGATGATTGGGTTAGGAAAGAATCCTCCTTCTGCTATTAAAGCCGAAAAAATTGGAAGAAGCATAATGGTAACGGGTGTTCCAGCAAGAAATGCAGATAAGAGTGATGAGATACCTAAAGTTATCAGAACAGCTAAATATATGTTATTTCCTAACAGACTTACCAAATTTGTTGAAATTAGTTCTGAAAAACCAAAATATGATAATGAATTAGCAAGTATGAATAAGATCCCGAAAATAATGATGATCCTCCAGGAAATTTCACTTTTTAAATCTGAGAATTGAATCTTCTTTGAGTGAAGAATAAGAAGAATAGCTGCAGATATAATAGCAACAATAGCTGGTTCAAATCCTATGAACATTGCAGAGAATGTTGCTAGTATTATTGAAATTGTCAATATAAAGAATTTTTTATCCTCAATCACGATTTTTGGATCTAACATCGATAAAAGGATCTCCTTGTTTCTCTCAGTTGGTTTTTCTTCTTTTTTTAATATAAACTTATCAATCAAGAATATGGTTAGTATTAGCGAAATTAGAAATAAAATACCCATATTCGCAAAATATTCGCCAAAACCCCACCCAAATTCCTCGCCAATTATTAAATTCTTTAAACTCGAGATCGGCGTGAGGATAGCACCGATGTTAATAGTAATAGTCATTCCCATCATATATGTTCCTGCAGGAATCTCTAGAATTCGACAAGTTCTGTATATTAATGGAACTAAGATCAATGAAAGTGTCAAATCCTCGATAAATGCTACTATAGTACCTGTAAAAATGCAGATCATGTAAAAGAATAATCGATTATTCCCCTTCGTTATATGTATTAATTTAATAGCGAGATATTCTAATACTCGATCGCTAGTTGCAAAATAAATTATTATCTGTATTCCAAAAATAAAGATTAATGTATTGAAATTGATAAATCCTAGAATCTCCACTTCATTAAGATTCCATAGCGTGCGCATTAATACTACAGCTATGACCGCAATAATTAATGCAAAAGGGAAATAATCAATCTTATTTTGAGAAAAAAAAGCCATTAAAATCCCAAATAAAACCAAAATCAATATTATTGCGAGAGGGTTCATTCAAATGAAAAAAATGGTTTTTGGTTTAAATAAATTACTTTAGTTCTAAAATTGGAAAAATTCATTAAGCTAAAGTGACAACGATAAAACAAAAAACGCTCATGATTAGAGAAATGGGTGTCATTATTCGTTTTTCCCATTTACTCATTGAGACTGCATTAGTAAATGTATTTAGAACAAAATAAAATGCAAGAACCCAGAGTGCTATTATAGGAATTAATGGATCTAAAAATAATGATATAAAATTTGCCAGATCTAAAACTACTAATGAAGTAAATATAAATATCCCTATGGCTATTACGCTCATCATTCGCAATTTTTTAGGTAATACCTTTTCGTATTTACCCCCAAAAGCCAGATACCCTAAAGGTTTTCCTATAGCTAATAAAAATTGAAAAATGCTTATTATTGCACATAAAATAACTACTATTAGTGCAGACATTTGGACGATCATTCTTTTAACCTCTGTTTATTTCTAATTTCTATATTATTTTTTATATAATTGGATTAAGTATTCATGCTAATATGAAATTTCTCCTTTTTTGACAAATTCGATAGATTGACTCACTATTTCTCTCAAAACTATGATATCAACATCCTTCAATTTGTTAATGTACAAGCAAGATTTACCCGTTTTGTATTTCCCAAGTTGTTTTAGCAAATCTTCATACTTTTCGAAACCAGACATGATATATAAGGTTAAATTTTGTTTAGGAGGAGCGAATCCAGTTACAAACCAATCTCCTTCTCGACCACTTTCATATTTATAATGATAGCTCCCGAATCCTATAATACTATCACCCCACATTATTGGTTCTTCTTTAGTAATATCTCGCATTAACTCTAAGATCTTAAAAGAATCTTCTCGTTTAGTTGGATTTTCAACTTTTCGGAGGTAGTCTTCTACGTTCTTATCAGTTGGCTTAGTTTTTAAATCACTCATAAAGAATAAGGAGGAATTGGATTATTAAAATATTTTTTTAATAATCTATAACTGAAATTTACCAGTTGCTATTAATCAAAATGGAAAATCCTTATGGTTTTAATACTTCATAATTAAAATTTAAAACCTGCATTTTTCATTTGTTGAAAAATAGGTTCATTCTGTTTCACCATCGCTTCAGTAGGATATCTTAGGTTGAAAAGGAATTGAGCGTGATTTTGGATATTTAAGCTTTTTATCCTCTTTTTTACTAATTTCAGCCAATTTCCTGATTCTTGTTTATTCGCTTCAAGAACTTCGATATAGGCTTTTTTTAGATATGCATCAACATCATCATCAAATTCTCCATACTTATTATCATACGCCTTCATGATAGCATCGTCATTTAACAACCTGTATTTTTCATGATGTGTGATTACATCTGTTCTTAATTTGGGCATTGTCTCTGGTTTAGAGTCAGGATATCCGATTGAAAGGAGCATTAGGGGAAGAACATATTTTGGGATTGAAAAATTTTCTCTTATTTCATCCATAGTTCCTTGAATTGATCCAACATAGACTGATCCGAGTTGAAAGCTCTCAGCAGTCATGACTACGTTTTGGGCAGCACACATTATGTCTGCATATCCAATTAAAAAATGTCCAAGAGAATTTTCACCTTGAAAATCAGTGTTAGATAACTCAGCCCATCTCTTAACTCTATGGAAATCGAGACAAAATATCATTGATAAGGGTGCATTTTTAATCCAGGGTTGTGGACCTATTATTTTAGCGAGATTTTCTCGTGTTTCTTTTCGCTTCACGGTGATGATTGAAATAGGTTGAATATTTCCTCCTGAAGGAGCATTGTTAGCAGCATTTAGAAGTTTTTCTATTACATTTTCAGGGATTTCTTTCTTTAGAAATACTCTCACAGAACGACGATTTAACATTAAATCATATAACGTCATAAATATGACATTATATCTAGACATTTATAGGTTATTTATTTGAAAATGTTTGAAAAAAATGTATCTTTGTGAAAGACTATTTTATTCGAACTCCTTGCTTTTCCAGGATCTTTTGTACTTTTGTGATATCAACTAATCTACACGTTGTTTTGTCTTCAATAGATACTGCAGCAGCTACACCTGCACCTTGACCTGTGACCGTACAACATACTATTTGACGGGTAGCGGCGTGTGATATCTTATCTCCTGCAACAGCACGACCTACAACCAACAAGTTTTCCACCTTTTGAGGAACGATAATCCCATAAGGTACGTGGAAATATCTTCCTGTTGTGGGCATAATTGCAACACCATGACCATCTATAAATTCTGGACAGATACCAATTGTATCTTCAAATCGAGCTTCATTTCGCACATCGCTTTCTGTAATATTGTAGACCCCCGTTATCTTTCTTGATTCTCTAGTACCCAAAGAAGCTCCTATTGTTCTGAGTCGTGCTTTCTTAAATCCAGGAGTATACTTCTTTAAAGCATTTATAGCCATCAACACTCGTCTTCTTCCTTCAATTTCTGCTTTAGTAAGATCCCATACATCTGTAGGATCGATTCCATTCATGTGGATTCCATTAAAGGAATTAATTTCTCCCGCATCCGTGTAGCAACCCCAATAGCTCTCGATAGTTATATCTTGGGGAATCTCTCCGGCTTCTTGAGCTTTTTTAAATGGGTCTGTTAAATAAGTTGTGAAAAACTCTTCTTCCTTACCAGAGGTTTCACCCCAATCTCCAAATTTACTGCGATTTAAATAAACATACATGAGAAATTTCCCGATATTAATACCACTGCATCCAAAATTTACAGTAACTTCCATTAATTCATTTTTAGGGCTTTTTTTAAATGGAGCGCCAGCATGATAAGCAATATCTGCATCTCCCGTTGCATCAATTATCCGTTTAGCTAAAATCGCTTGTCTTCCAGATTTACTCTCTGTGATGACTCCCTTGATTACATCTTCATCCATGATTACTTGAACGACAGAGCAATGAAGTAAAGGTCTGATACCTGCTTCCTGGATCAACTCATCAACCACGTATTTGAACAATTCGGTGTCTAAAACTTCATATGTAGATTTTCCATCAACCATTAATCCTTCTTGTTCAAGAGCTCTAGTTAATTCCTTATTTTTAATGTTACCCATAATATCAATACTTGCGTCCATTGTTTTTGACCGTGTTTCAAATTCTAGTCCAATTCCACCTGCATCAACTGTTTTTGCATAACGGTACCAAGCGATAGTTCCGATCATTGTTTGAGTTATTACACCTCCAAAACAACCATATCTTTCGACAATCATTACATCCGCACCTGCTCTAGCCGCACTTAACGCCGCAGATATTCCCGCAGGTCCTCCTCCTACTACTAAAACTTCAGTTTCTGCTATAATGGGTATTTTTTTTGAAGGTTCACTAATCATTTCCATTTTTCATACGTCCTAATTAGATTTTTAGATGATTATATGAATATTGAATAATATATTAAAATGCTAAGTACGAGTAATTAAAGAAAATCTGGGATATTTTTTAATTTTTTAAATTTACGAATTATAAATATCTATATCTCTTAACCAATGAGAATCCTCATGCAATTCTATTCTGAATAATGAGTTAAATGCACTAACTTGGATCTCAACTTAAAATTCATTCCTACACTTTATGCAAACACGTTTTTTAGCATAAATACGATGTGGTAGATAGCTTATGAGTTTGGATTTATCCTCAACTTCTCTGATCGCAAATCCTTGGGCTCCACATTGTGGGCATTGCCTTTTCCTCAATCCTGAATCGAAAGATACCACGTTATCTATGGGAACAGAAGAGATCATATCAATTTCTGCATTAATCGAATCTATTTCTGGTGAAATTCCGACAACGGGAGGTGGATGAAGATTTGGGGGTGGAACAGTAGCTTGGGGGGCAATCTCATATTGTAATTCTTGGGGGGGTTCAGTTGGTATAGAAATTGGTTGTTCATTTACAATCCCTTGAGCTTTCAAAGAATTATTCTCTCTGATCAAATTATTTATGAGAGTATCTTTCTCAGCAACGAGATTTTGATAATATTGCAATTGAGATTCTAATTCTTCTATATGATCACTCAGAAAATTTATACGATCCTCCCAATCAGATAAAATATCTTCCATATTACTCTGCATCACTTTTTTAACACAAGCCTATTTACAAATTTATAATCCTTGTATAATATTTTATTCCGACATAAATATAAGTCTTATTAAAAAATGGTAGAAGTTTTAATATTTAATTATCATAATTAAAAGAATTATCTCTTCCTATTTTATTAGAAAAAGATGCTAAAGGGTAACTATTGGTTAATTGCGAATATAATTACAAACAAGAAGTATAAAGTATTTTTAAGTTATTGATTATTAGAGATTTTAACCTATTTCTAATGAGTAAATATCATAGATGAAGCAAAATCAAGAAATTATTGAGAATTTTTATAAAAAAATTGAGAATAAGGGATATAAAGCACGATTCGTAGATGCAAAACACATTCCCGATTTGAAAAATGATATTCAACAACAAAAAGCTTACATGTATCCGAAATTTTATGAGGAGTATAAAAAATATTTTGAATTTATTCCAGAAGTCGATTTTGGAATTATAAAATCACTAATTGTAATCGCGGTTCCCGTACCTCAATTTGAAATAACATTTCAGTATAATTCTAAACCACTTTCATTAAAAATACCACCAACTTATCTTTATGGTCAAAAAATAGTTGATGATTTGGAAGAATTATCAAAGAGCATCTTAAATCCTGAAGGATATAACATAAATTATGGTCGCTTTCCTGTGAAAACGCTAGCAGTAAGAAGTGGGTTAGCAAAATATGGTAGAAATAATATAACTTATGTTTCGGGAATGGGAAGCTTCCATCGTTTGGTTCCATTTTATTCTGACGTTCCAATAGAAGAAGATATATGGGTTGAGCGTGAAATGATGGATGAATGTGAGAAATGCAATGCCTGCATGAATAATTGTCCTACTGGAGCTATTTCAAATGAAAGATTTCTCTTAAAAGTAGATAGATGTCTAACATACCATAATGAACAACCTGGACACGTACCTTTTCCTGAATGGATTGATCGTAGTTGGCATAATTGCATCGTTGGATGTCTTCATTGCCAAAAAGTCTGTCCTATGAATAAAAAAGTCAAAAATTGGATTGAAAAAGGACCTTCCTTCAATGAAAAAGAAACAAAAATACTCCTCCAAGGAACAAATTTCGATGATCTCCCCCAGGAATTGAAAAATAAATTTAAAGAATATGATTTTATGAATGATTTTGAAACGATCCCAAGAAATTTAGGTGTATTTTTGAACGAATGATGGGTTATTTTTCACTATTTTTTACCTTTCTCAAAAATAATTGATGCTATCGTAATCCACAAAAAAAAGGGGTAAATAAAATCCCGGAATAATTACATTAGGTGGTACTATTTGATGGGTCGTTCCTGTAGCTGTATAAGTGTTATTCCAAATTATTTTTACTTTAGATTTTTGAGATGTTATTTTTGGATATATCAAGCTACCTTCTACTGAATCATCCTCACCACCGTTCCCATTATCTTCATCAAAATTATTAAAACTACCGATAATTTGATTTGTATAGCTAAAAGCATACATGGATGTTAAAACAAAACCTAATAAAATTAATATTAACCATTTTTTCATGATCTATCCCCAATATATTACTAATAATTCTGTATTTATTAGAAAAATATGAATTCCTAACAATATTGATAATGAAAGCATGATGTAGTGTATTCTTATAAAATTTTTAAATCCAAATTTTTTCATTCGCTTCATATCTCGAAAATAAAAAGCACTCATATTAACAAAAAACATGACGACTCCAAAGATAATTCCGGTGGCTAGTTTTGTTATAAACAATGGAGGTGGGATGTGATTGAACTCGCCATCAAATATTAAGTCTCCCCACGGTTCGGATGATAGTAGGCTTGCGACATGAATAATAAAAATTATATTTGTTACAAGGGCATTTAAACAATGGAAATCTCTCGCTTTCTTATAGGACCCGAAAGCTCTTGCAAGTTTTTTAGTTCTAATGCCATAAATTGTCGAAATTATAAACCATATAAGTGTAGAAAAACCAAGAGATCTTCCTACTATCCATAATGATCCTTCAGAATCTTCTATGTGATGTAAGCAACTTCCAGTTTGATTTTGACTTACCAATACATAAGGGATGATTATTGATAATATAAGAAAAATGATATCTAAAGTGATGTAAATGGATATTTTGCTTGACTTTTTCTTGGTTGCTTGTTTTTCCACTTGCATTAAAGGAAATAATAAATTCAGACTTTTAATGATGTGCAATTTTTACTCCAAACATTTTTCAATTTAGAAGTTAAAATCTTAAAGGATTAATAATCTCTCAACATTATAATAAATATGAATAGTTTTGAGCGCTTATGGACGGCACTAAACCTTGAGGAAGCAGACAGAATTCCCATACACACAATTAATATTGATGGAAATGTTGCTGATCAAATCTTAGGAAAACCTGCAAGGTCGGCTTTTGATATCTTTGATGATATGGAACGAGATTATCCAGATGAGTGGTTAGACAAGATAAATTCAGTTCTCCATGACATTGAAATCTCGACTTTTGCTAAAGCCGTTAGAGCCGGTCACACATTAGGATTTGATGCTGTTGGAGTCCAATATATTCCCTTTATTTTAGAAAGTAAAGAAGAAATGACTGATATATTTGGAAAAAGACATAAAGTTCGGAATATTGATGGGAATCCCTATCCTGATTATTATGGGGGATATATCAAAAATAGAGAAGATTGGGAGAATTATCCTAAACCCGATTTGAAAGAAGAATACAGAAAAGCAAAAAAATTCTATAAGGGTGTTTTGAGGAAATGTCGTGATATAAAAGATGATATCTGTGTTATTGCTCAAAACGCATTGACTTCAATATTTCCACCCGTATGGCAAGGTATGGGAATGCCTTACTTTGCACGTGCTTTGAAAAATGACCCGAAATTGATTGAAGAACGCTTTCGATATAGCACGGATTATGTTTTAACCGTTTTTAAAGCATATTCTGATTGTGGAGCTAAGATTTTTCTTGAAGGTGGGGATATTGCCCATAAAGGAGGTCCGATGATTAATCCAAAATATTTCGATAAATATCTCTTACCACGTTTTCAAGAGGTTTCTGACGCAATACATGACTGGGGTGGAAAGTATATATTACATACTGATGGAGATATAACGGATCTCTTGGATTTTATAGTTGATTCTCGATTCGATGGATTACAATGCTTAGAACTTCCATGGGTAGATCCACACGTAATAAAAAAGAAAGTTGGAGACAAATTATGCTTATCAGGGAATATAGATACAAGACATGTACTAGTGAAAGCAACCAAGGATGAAGTTGAGAAAGCTGTTAAGGATGCTATTTCTGCGTTAGGAAAAGGGGGTGGATTTATGTTGAGTCCTTCCAATTTCCATCCGAGCATGTCAGTTGACAGATTAAAATGGATGATTGAAGCAGGAATAAAATATGGGTCATATCCATTAAAAATTTAATAATGTAAGATGGAACAGTAAATGGAACGAGATAAAGTACTTACTGAAGAAATCGTTGATTTCTCAAAAAAGATTGGAATTGATGTTATTGGTTTTGGAGATCCAATCCATTTTGAAAGATTTCCGAAGATAAATCGACCCAATAATTATCACGAAAATGCAAGAACTGTTATAATTATTGGACTAATCGTACGTGATATTATCCTGGATGCTTGGACTACTGATGATAAGTTTGGTATAAATTTCCACTTTTTAGATTCGATTTTAGAAAATCGCTTATTTTCAATCAAGGATTATCTCTTGGAAAGAGGATTCAAATCTAAAATCATACCATATAAACCAGGTCTTTTTCTGAAAGATGCTGGAGCAATTGCAGGGATTGGACCTATTGGAAAGCATAACTTGTTAATTTCAAATGAAGTTGGTTCCCAGATACGATTAAGAGCACTTGTGACTGAGGCATTTTTAGAAACAGGTAACCCAATTACTGAAAGTGAATATTGTAAGGATTGTGAGATATGCATAAAAGTGTGCCCTGCAAATGCGATCAAAAGAGATGGTTATGACAGACAATCCTGTTTAGACTATAATCTTTCCAACTTAAAAAAACTATCAAAAAACACTGTTATTTGGTGTAATATTTGTTTGGATGCTTGTCCCATTCAAAATTAGATGAAAAACGATAAATTTTGAGCTAAAATCTATTTTTTATGTGTGTAAATTTTTAGTTTATTACTATTAACTTTATATTTAACATTGAAATTGATAAAAATAACAATATCTAGTTGTGATTTAATTTTGAATGAAGAAAACAAGCAAAATAAATACCTAATTGGACCAGGGATGGGTCTTATTATTATGGGATTTGCCTACATCTTATGGTGGTTTGCAGGACCTTGGGCGTGGGAAGCAATAGCGACGGATATTAGATGGGCTCACAATTGGGCATATGCTATAATCATATTTAATGTAGGGTTGGCGTGGTATCATAAAAGTCCAATTACAAGGACGATAGCTATGGTTCAATCATTTTTAATGCCAATTACAGCGAGTGGATCATTTAATACAATAATTTGTACTATTATCGCTAGTACTTTATTATTGATTTGGTTAATCCTTTCTATTTTTGAAAAGAAAAGAAAAATATTACTTTTAAATGAAAAATTAACTGATAGAGGTAAGATGTGGTTAAATATGCACACGTTAGTAATCGCATGGATTTTGGTTGCTCATATGGGATTAATGTTCTTTATCGTGAGATTACCGATTGAATTTTCATTATATCAAATTCAAAATAACGCAGGTTTTCTGGCAAATTTACCTCCTGAGGGATTAGAATTTGCAACGTGGGCATATGATATTGGTTTATTCTTTTTCCTTATAGTTGTGATTAAGGAACAATATACAATGGGATATAACTTGAAGAATAAACCATGGCCCAAGCTAAGTTTCTACGTTGCAATTCTTGTAATGGCTATATCATTAATTGCATTATTAATTCAAGATTTAACCATCGGTCTCGATTGGGTTAGTACCTTTTACACCTAAATTTAATAAATTTAGCTTTTTTTTTAAAACATTAAAACTTAAAAAGACAAATCGCTTTTAAGATAATAATCATGGAAAGAGACCAGACTTAGGTGATTAAGATTGAGTAAGGAAGATTTTCCAATGGCACATGCCGGCATGGCAACAGAAGTTGAACTCCAAGAGAAATATTATAAACAAGGAAAAGTGTTTATTCTTCAGATTGAGTCAACTCTAAGGTGTGGGCAATTGTGTAATTATTGCTATGCTGATAGCAAGCCATTAAGTAGTGAAGGATTGAGTTCGGTAAAAATCAAAGAAATTTTAGATTCTGCTGTTTGCATGGATATTAAAATGATTGATTGGTTAGGGGGAGATCCTCTTCTTAGAGCGGACTGGTATGATCTCTGTAAATATGCGTCTAAAATTGGACTAATTAATAATATATGGACTAGTGGGATACCTTTAGCGAATATGGAAATTGCCAGAAAGGCAGTAGAAGTTTCTAAAGATGGATTCATTTCAACTCATTTAGATACTTTGGATCCTGATATATATGAGCAACTCCATGGAGGTATTAATTCATCTAATAATATTAGACTCATACTTAAGGGTATAAAAAACGCAATAGTAGCCGGAAAGAGTCCCCAATCAATGGTGAATTGCATTACATATACAACACCCCTCGCAGATGGAGATGCTAAGGCAATGATTTCTTACATGCAAGAGAAGTTCGGCATCAAAACATGCTTAACACTTTTCAATCCTGTAATACATAGGAATGTTGATAGTTCTTGGGAACCTACCATTGAACAAATTAAAGACGCATTTGAACATAGAGATGCTATAAATTACCCTGATGATCCTTCTTGTGGTGCGATGGATGTTTCAAAATTTTATTGTGCTACCTCTATTTGTGTTAAAGCAGATGGTTGGATTGTCCCATGTTCTGTTATCACGACAAAGGAATTTGGAAACGTACTTGACGAGAAATTAGAAACTTTAATCGAAAGAAATAAAAGAAGATTAATATTCCTTGATTTTCGTGATTCAGAGAATCTTCCGGGAAACTGTTCGCATTGCGAAAATAATTCTTATTGTTTTGGATGTAGAAGTAGTGCTTTTTATTATGAAGGCGATATAATGGCTTCTGATCCAAAGTGCTATCAATTCAAATCAGACAAATTAAAGGAGATGTGATTAAATTCCTCATAAAAAATATGATATTAGTGTTAATGATGTAAGTGAGGTATATTCTGGACCTGGAGGAAAGCTTTGGGAATTATTAATGGGTGAACAAATTCACGTTGGAGGTAAAGAACAAACGACATTCCTTGCTGAAAAACTGAAATTGGATAAAATAAATTATAAAAAGCAAATTTTAGATATATGTTCTGCTTTAGGTGGTCCAGCTCGCCAATTAGTCCAAGATTATAATGTTAAAGTTTTAGGTTTAGATATTACACCTAAAATGATAGAAGAGGCCAAAAATAGGACGAAAGATATTAAATATGCTGAAAAAATTGAATATCGTCTTGGTTCAGGATTGGATATTCCTTCCCATAAAGAAACATTCGATATTGTATGGGGTCAAGATGCTTGGTGTTACATAAGAGATAAACCCAGACTTATTCAAGAAATTTATAGAGTATTAAAACCAGGTGGAAAATTGGGTTTTACCGATTGGATTTGGGGAACACGTGATCCACCAGAAAATGAAGCAGATTATCTCATGGAATTTATGGTGTTTCCAGATTTAGAAACTATTGATGGATATTGTGATCTTATTCAATCTAAGGGACTTAATAATATTGAACATGATGATTTAGGACCTGATTTCGCGAGATATATGGATGTATATCTAAACATTCTAAGAGAAAATGCAAAACCAATTATTGATAATTTTGGAGAAAGCTTGTATTTAGAAGCTGAAAAAGGAGTTGTCGCTTGGAATCAAGCAGCAAAAGAAAATTGGGTAAGTAGGGGATTTTGGATTGCTGAAAAACCAGATTAAAGATAAAAAAGTAATAGCAATTTTCGTTAAAGCACCTGTACCTGGTAAGGTTAAGACCAGACTTGTAGATGAAAAAATGCTGAGTTCTAAAGAGGCTGCAAGTCTAGCTGAGGCAATGTTTAAAGACACTATAACATTAGCTTTAAAAGTTGATATTCAATCATTATGCATTGGGTATCATCCTAAAGGACAAGATTATGAAATAATTAAAATTCTCGATTCTCTCGATTTAAACATTGATGCATTAAACATCAAATTGATCTTACACGAACAGGATGGAACAAATTTTGATCAAAGATTCTCTTCAGTTGTAAAAAACTTATTCAATGATGGATATGAACAAATAATTATAATTG
The DNA here is from genome assembly GCA_019894955.1 of Promethearchaeota archaeon. Lineage (GTDB taxonomy): Archaea > Asgardarchaeota > Lokiarchaeia > Sigyniarchaeales > SOKP01 > SOKP01. The sequence goes on from JAGXNQ010000022.1 coordinate 15,812, forward strand.
GAGCTGATTTACCATACTTAGACCCCAAGTTGATTGAAATCGCATTTTTAAAGTTAAAAGAAGATGCTAAAAGAGTTGTTATTGGTCCTTCAGGAGAAGGTGGAGTCTACTTGGTTGGTTTGACAAAAAATTTCAATCCTGATTGGTTTACAGATCATGATATTTTCACCGGAGGAATTGAAATATCTCAATTTGTAAAATTAAGAAAAAAAGGATTTATTTCTCTATTTTTGCTACCTCCCCTATTCGATATAGATGTTTCAGAGGATTTAGTTTCATTGATTACGATACTTGATCCTATTTATTTTTCTGAAGAAAATATGTATTATCATTATCCTGAACATACCTCAAACTATATCAAAGAATTAGATCTTCACGTTGGATACACAATTGGAGAGACCAGAAAAAGATTTTTAAAAAAAAATGATGATGCTTAGTATAATCATTATAAGCTATAATGAAGAGAAATTTATTGGGGCGTCTATTAATTCAATTATTAAAGCTCTTAACTTCAACTCTAACAATTCATTTAGTACAGAGATCATTCTGAGTGATGGTGGTTCCACTGATGGGACAATACAGACTGCAAAACCACTTGTTGATAAAGTAGTGATATCACCCCGTGGAAGATATAAACAATTAAATAAAGGAGCAAAAGAAGCAAAGGGAGATGTACTTCTTTTTTTGCACTCGGACACAAAATTACCAGAAAGTGCTTTATTTCAACTTAAAAAGAAAATAAACAACTCACGGATTATTGGAGGAGGTTTTCAAAAAAATTGGGAATGGAGTAAGGGCGTAAAAATATTAAGGCTCATTAAATTAATTAATTGGCTTTGGGAGGCGTTTGGAAATTGGACTGTTAGGCTTATCAAGACTTTTCCAGGTGATAATGCTATTTTTGTTAAAACAGAAGTATTTTTCTCTTTAGACGGGTTCTCTCCTCTTTTAATTTGTGAAGATTTTGACTTTGTAAGAAGATTAAAGAGATATTGTAGGAAAAATTCAAAAAAAATTACTTGTATTAATGCTCCAGTAATCACTTCTGCAAGAAGATTCGAAGAAAAAGGATATTTCAAGACTTTATTCAATTGGTTCTATATTTATAGTTTATGGTGGTTTGGTTTATCCAAATTGAACCTAAATCGTCGATTTCAGAGTTATAGTTTTGATCCAAAAAAATCATAACTTCAGAGAATTATAAATAACTTTTTCTCATTAACAATACTCATAACTTATAAGTTACATCAATCTGATTACAATGAAGGATTTAAAAGAAGAAGTAAAAAAGATTTTCAAATCAAAGATGTGGATGGTAATTTCCACTGTAGATGAAAAAAATCAACCTCACTCCTCGGTTGTTGTTTACCAAAGCGATGGAGACATTCTTATTTTTCAAACTGGAACTGATACGGTAAAAGCAAAATCAATCAAACACAACAACAAGGTATCAATTACGATTCCTTTTAGAAAGAATTTTTTACATAAACTCGTTCCAGCTCCTCCTGCAGAACTCCATTTCACAGCAACGGCAGAAATACTTCCATATGATAATGAGGAAGCAAAAAAAATCTTTGCTAGGTTTTTAAAACATTCAGAAAGCGTAGAAAAGCCTTCAGAAACCATTTGGGTAAAAATTATTCCTTCAAAATTCATCTCTACTTATGGTGTGGGAATCAAGTTGTTTGATATGAGAAAACCAACCAAAGCAAGGAATCTCGTAAATTTAATTGAATAATGGTCTACTAAATTTTTTTATTACAATTAACTATTTCTAGATTATGTTATCGAAAGAAGATATAATAAAATTGAAGAAGGAACAGATTATAGCTGCTGGAGATGTTTTAGGTCGAGCTTTAATGGATGATCCTGTTTCAGTTTATGATATTCCTGATAAAGAGAAAAGACATGCTGTAATGAAACATATTTTTCAGATGACAAGTTGCTTGGGTGTAAAATTTGGCGAGACTCATGCGACTTCTACAAATTTAGAAGGTATAGCTGTATGGTTACCTTATATTAACAAACAATATAAGCGTATAGTAAACATCGGATGCCTACTTAAAGCAAAAGTCTATAAACTGGGGACTCAAGCATCTAAAAGGATTAAACCTATTGAAGAACATTCTACTAAGGTACATTTAGAGTTTGCTCCTGATGATCATTGGTACTTGCAAACACTCGGTGTAGAACCTACGCATCAAGGAAAAGGATATGGTAGTTTATTGATGGGATACATGCTTGAAAAAATTGATAATACTAATCCTTTACCCGTTTTTCTTGAGACTTCTACTGAAATAAATGTGAAATTTTATAAGCGGTTTGGATTTGAGGTCGTGATAGAAGAGATTGTACCAAGTACTAATGTTAAACAATGGTATCTCCTCCGAGATGCAAAATAAAACAAGATTAAGAACTAGATGCAATTTAAACACATCTTTAAATTTCAGTCCTATATTTATTAGTTATATATTGATAATATAAAACACATTCCAAGATTGAAAATGCCTAAAGATTTAAAGGATTTGATTGAGAAGGTTGAAGTAGAACAAGAATCTAGAGCATACTTAGAGAAAACTATTGATAGCTTGCAAGCAGAAGTTGCATCTTTAAAAAATAAATTGGATGGACAAAAACCTACTTTTAAAATTAAACCAGTTAGACGCGCTGATGAACATGATGAATCTGAGGAAATTTCTATTCTAAAGAGTATGACTACAGCATTAAGACAAGAATCAGAACAAAAGAGTAAAGAAAATGAAGTACTTCAAGAACAATTGCAAGCGCTTAAAACAGAATTTGTAAAATTGAGGAATGAATTGTTTGACTCAGCCAAAGATGAGATTATTATAAAAACTCAAAATTCATTAAACACCCTCATTCAAGACTATGGAAAGTTGGAATCTGACAACAAAAGTCTCAAGAAAAAAATTTCGGATTTACAGGAAGAAATCGAGCAACATTCTAAACTTGCGACTGATCTTCAATCAGAAAGCTTTAATAAAGAGCAATTAGAAAAACAAGTAGGAAACTTTAAAGCTAAAATTTATGAATTAGAATCTAATAATCAATCACTTATTAGAGAGCTCAAAAATCTGCAAGCTCAAGGAGATTCTAGTAATCTTGAACAAATGTTAGAACAAATTAAATTAAATAATCTTGAATTAGAGAATGAAAATAATAATTTAGCCCAAAAATTAGAAAGTCTAAAAAGAGAAAAGCTAAAAGTACACAAGTACGAGTCTGAAATCTCAGATTTAAAAGCCCAAATTGATCACTTAAAAGAGGCTAACAAAGAGATAAAAGATAAAGATTCCATATTGTTAGCTAAAACTATTACTGCAATAAGTTCTCATGATCGAAAAGAATTAAGTAAACCTTCTTTTGAACCTTCCTCTCACATTGAAGAAAAACCGATTACTATATTGAAAGAAGAGGAATTTATTGAAAAAGAAGTCCCTCATGAGCCTAAATTTGAAGATATACCGCAGTCAGAAATTATTAATGAAATAAAGGAAGTTGAAAAAATACCAGAAGAGACTGAGGATGGCTCAATTACCCGAAAATGGCAATGCCCCCAATGTGGGAATACCAACAAGGCTCAAATTCGGGAACAAGATGATAAAACCCGAGTTATTTATTCCTATCCAAGAATGTACGCGAAGAAATACGTTTGCGGTCAATGCAGTAAAGAATGGCGATAACTAAATAATCATAAAAATCAAAAAAAAGTTTTTATCCTTGCCTTAAAATAATGTCATATTCAATTCCGTATAATCTTACACCTAATAATCCTATTTTAAAATTTGCTGAAGTAAAGTCTAGCCCTATTCATGGTTTAGGGCTATTTGCAAAAATATTTATTCCAAAAGGTACGATATGGTGGCATGCGAGACCTCAAGATGTATTGATAATAAGCAAAAGACAATTTCAAACAATTAGTGCATCTTATAAAAATGAATATTTAAAAAGCTTTTTTAAAGCTCTACTGACATATTCCTACTTTGAAAGAGATTTGAACGCCCTAATATTCTGCATAGATGATTCTAAATATGTTAACCATTCATCTGATCCAAATTCAGGTGCTTCTGAAGACGAGAATGGATTTTGTTCAGTTGCTCTGAAAGACATACAATCTGGAGAGGAAATCACTGAAGACTATTCAAAGTACACAAAAAGTGATTGGCTCCAAGATTATAAAGAATATTTTGATCCTTATTATTGGTAATAATAAGATAATAACTTTTAAATTATAAAACTGAAAGATGAATTCGATTATCTCCTAATATCAGCGAGATTTTCTAATATTTTTGTATGGAAATTTTGGTTCACATATTATTTATATAGCTCCTAGAATTAATGATTCTTATGTCATTAAAAGAAGAAGTAAACAATATGGTTTTTTCAGGTAGTGCAACCATCTCGGATTTAGTAACGGACAAAGCTATTATTACATCGGGAACTTGTGCTATTCAAGGTAACCTTGAATGCAATGGTTTTCGATCATCTGGCACCCTGCATGGTATAGGAAACATCCTAACTCACAAGAATTTTGCAAGCTCTGGCACTATAAAGTTAGAGGGTGAAATTGAGTGTGAAGGAAACGCAAAATTTAGTGGTTCAGCAAAAATATATGGGAATATCGTGATAAAGAGAAGTCTTATTAGTTCTGGAATATTAAATCTTAATGGTCCCTTAAAAGTTGGTCTAGAAGCGCTTTCTAGTGGAACTACTAAATGTGATAGTCTCTTAGTCAATGGACTATTAAGTGTGTCAGGAAGTGTAAATGCACTTGAAGTTAAGGCAGGAGATGGTATTAAATCTTCTGGTTCACTTTCGGTGACGAAAGATATAGATTCTTCAAAATTTGTCGACATCACTGGGAAACTAAAAGCGGGGGGAAATATTTATGGAGATAGTGTTCTGATTGATTATAGTAGAAAAGAGAAGATCTTAAGGTTTAATAATTTTCATTATTTCGTATCTGGGAACATAAATGCTAAAGATTTAGTAAGTATTAACCGAACGTTAGTAGAAGGTGATATTAGAGGACGAAGTGTAATCATTGAGCGATATTCACAAGTTAATGGTACCATTTACTATGTCGATGACTATATCATTGACGATAAGGCAAAAATTTCAAATCCTCCAGTTCAAATAAAATTAGAGGACCTATAAATCCCTTTTTATATCTATTTCAGATTTAGTAAGAATTTACAATCAGGATATCCCGTACAACCTAAAAATTGTCCATATTTACCTTCCTTAACAGCTAAAGGGTAGCCACATTCAGGACATACTAATGTAGCTTGTTCACCACGATCAGCATTAAAACCAAAATGACATTCGGGATAACTTTGACATCCTAAAAACACTCCAAATTTTCCCGTTCTTTTTCGTAGACTCCCACCACATTCTGGACATTTAATAGTTTTTTCCATTTTAACTTCAAGCTCAAAAGAGCAATCCTCTTCTCCTGTACATCGTAAAAATGTCCCTTTTTCATCAGTTTTTAATTCTAATTTTTCTTCACATTCCGGACAAAAAATGTCTCGTTTGTCCTTCGATTCAGGATTATATAAAAAAGTACAATCGGGATAACCAGTACATCCAAGGAAACGTCCCATTTTTCCTCCTTTCCATTTAAGTTCTTTTCCACAATCTGGACAGTTTAGATTAGTTGGTGGAGACAGATCGAAGATATATCTACATTCTGGAAATTTAGTGCAACCTAAAAATTTCCCGTATTTTCCCTCCCGTTCTTGCAGTGGACTCCCACAATTAGGACAGTTTGTTGGTCTATTTGGATCGGTTGACATAATATATTGAAATTACATGTAATATCATTAAGATAATGATTGGTAACTAATTTTTTTTATACAATTTAAATGTAATTCATCCTCATTATTAGCGCTTTGATGATTTTTTCAATCTTACTTAAAAAGATCCATTAATTTTATCTATAATGGATAGTGAAGATTTCTGGAATAATTTTAAATGGACTCTTAAAGCACGTAAAATATTAAAAGGTATTGAAGACTTTCCAGAAGGTTCTAAGATAATTTTACTATTGCGCCATTCTCATAGAAATGAACCCTTAAACTTAGGAGATCTCTCTAAAGAAAAATTAACTGAAATAGGACATAATGCAGCAAAAAGATTTGGTGAAGAATTACCCATAGATAGATCCATCCGGTTATTTCACAGCGTAGTTTGGCGCTGTCAAGAGACTGCAGAAGACATTTTGGAAGGATTTAGAAGAAAAACAGGATTGGGAAAAATGAAGGGGACTCTTCAACCCTTATATTTTATCGGAACAGCTCCTAACTTTTTTGTGAATATATTCAAAAAAATGACTCCACTTCGATTTATGAATCTGTGGATTGCGGGTCATTATTCTCCTGAGACAATCATTCCATTTCAAAGTTATTGTAAAAACGCAGCAGATATAATTTGGAATAAAATTAAAAGTGCCCCTGAGAAAGGTATTGATATTCATGTATCACATGACATCTTACTAATCGCTTTGCGTTATGGATGGTTCGGAATTCCTCCCCGGAAAAAGTGGATTCCATTTCTTGGTGGATTTGCATTAATACTACACAACGATAAGATAAGAGTATTCAACGACAACGAATTCATAGAAATGGACCCTCCATATTGGTGGAAAAATAAAAATAAATCATCAATATGACCGAAAAGAGAGTAATATATCCAAAATTTAGATTGAAAGAGAAAAGAATAAATAAAAAAAAAAAGGGAAAATCCGAGAATAAAGAGAAAAACTTCCTCATTTGGAGTTTTCCGAACCTTGTAGCTCTCTTGATATTTCCGTTATTTAATTTCGTATTAATTATACTAATTATATTAATTACTTAATAGAATTAATCATATCTTCGGTCTCGAAAACTCTTGCGAGGACCTTTTGTGACAATGGTCAAATTACTTGCTTGTGGACCCTTATCACCGTCGGTAATTTCAAATTCGACAATATCGCCTTCATAAATGACTTTGAATTCGTCTTCTTCGCTTTGAATTACTGAAAAATGAACAAAAACATCAGAAGAATCATCATCACGTGTAATGAAGCCGTAACCCTTTCTAGCATCAAACCACTTTACTGTTCCTTTTACCATTTGTAAAACCGGTGTTTCTTTGGTGTAAATCTATAAAACTTTTTATGACACGAATTATCGTGCCAGTAAATGAGTTAAATGAACCATTTTAAAAAAAGTTTGTGTTACATAAGAATATTCTTTCAATTTTAAGATGCACGTGCCTCATAATCAATTTAGAATACAAGTTGCCGAGATCGAAGAAATTTGTCAGAAATATAAGGATCTTTTTGGAATGGAGCCTAGTTTTCATATAATTGATTTTGGTAATCAAATAATCGTTAACTTTCGAATTTTAACCTTGAGTGAAAGTTCTCTACTCCTGTATCAATCGAAAATGCTAGAAGAACTTTATAAAATTATTTTGAAACATTAATCTTTTTTATTTTTATTCTTTCTTTAAATATAAGAAGTATCATTATTTTCTTCTTTGGTGAAAAATATGGTTAGTTTGAATGATTTGACTGTCCCTCTCCTTGATAGGCTAGCCAAGGAGTGCAATATTCCACTGAAAAAGAATCACAAAAAAAAGGAGAAGATTGAACTAATAAATGCTGCCAATATTGAAGATTTAAAACTTCAAGAACTTATTCAAAAATATCAAAATATTAAGAAATCCGAAAAAAAACCAAAAGATGATTCGGTTTCAGAACTAAAGGGAAGAATTCGATTGCTTGAGGAGCAAGTGAAATTCCTCATGTCAAAAATTAGTGTTTCAGAAATTAAATTAAGCAATGATGAGAACCGAGAGACAATTACAATTACAAGCGATTTAAGAGACATTAAAAGATTCGTTACATCTTTAATTAAACCAGGTGAATCCATATCTATTGATGAACTGATAGAGATAAGAGAACTCCAAAAAATTCCTCTTATAACTTTGAAACATGCAATTTATGATTTAATTGATGAAAATGTTTTAAATACTTCAGAAGGAAATTCTAGACAGAAGTTAGGTAGTAGGATTAAGAAACTCACAAGGATAAAGTAATGAGAGTGAAATTTTACGGAAGATTACAAAGCAGGTCAGAGCGAATATTCAATTCAGTTAAAAAGTGGATTTTGTACTACTTGTCATAAAAAGACAATGGTAATTCAAAAAAAGATCTCTGGTGAATTCCAATGTCCAAACTGTTTTACAGAATCAATTGAAAAAGTGATATATCAAACTGTAATTCATTATCAAATGTTAAAACCACAAGATAAAATAATCGTTGGTCTATCAGGTGGAAAAGATTCCATGAGTCTTTTATATAATATCATAAAAATCAAGGAAAAAATTAGAAATGTTGAGCCAATAATTGCACTTACCATAGATGAGGGAATTAGAGATTATCGAAAAAACAGTATTGAAGATGCAAAACAATATTGTCAAAAGTACAACATCCAACATGAGATTATTTCGTTCAAGGAACGTGTAGGAAACAATTTAGATGAGATTTTATTATTAAAAAAAGGAACTGATACTGAGAGATACACGTGTAATTATTGTGCTACTATTAGAAGGCGGTTACTAAATGAAGAAGCAAAAAACTTGGGGGGAACCGTTTTAGCACTTGGGCATAATTTAACTGATGTTACTGAAACATTTCTTATGAATATTCTTCATAAACGACATCAACTGATAGCAAATCAATATCTCTTCAAAACAGAGACCGCAGAATCGAAAAAATATTATATTAAAAAAGTTAAACCATTGATTAAGATTCCTGAAGAAGAAATTTTTTTATACGCAAATTTGAAACATTTAAAGTATTATCCTTCTCATTGTCCCTATAGAGAAGAAGATCCTATTCTAAGGAAGCGTGTTTTAGATTATATTCTAAAGATAAAAACGATTCTTCCAGAAGTTGAATATAATTTATTTAGCAGTTTTCAACGAATATCAGAAAAACTGTATAAAAATCTTCCAAATCAAGAATTTCAAGAGTGTACAATATGCGGTTATCCTAGCGGTAAGTCTCAAGTATGCACATATTGCAATTTGACTGAAAGTTTAAGGAATTAAAGAGTTACTCCACAATATGGACATATTCTCACGTTGGGCTCGATAAATTTCTGACAAAACGCACATTGAACTTTTAGACTTTGATCTTCCCCCAAATCTTGAAGAAAATCAGATATGTATTCAGGATTTACAATTAAATAATCTCCATCTATTATAAAATTAAATTTTTTCGCCCACTCAAAAATTTTCTTGGTAAATATTTTTTCATCCAAATTCAACGCGATACGCATCATTTTCAGCTTCAAACGTGTAGATACTGCTATCATCGACTTTATTTGATCAAGTCTTTCTTTTTCCAAATCTTTTAGCTTGAGCTGTTCAGATTCCTTATACATTTTCACTTGATTAAGCAATTCGATGAATTTATCAATTTTATTCTTATCGGGCACTTGTCTCCCAAATTTTTCTCTTAGTGGAATACAAGTATAGAGATCTTTATTACTCATCTCAATTTGCACCATTTTGGTGGACTTTTGAAGGAATGGAATGATTTTATTTATGTTTAACACATAGAGGGCCCTAATCTCCCCTTTTTCATATGCCTTAAAAGATAAATAATCCTCTGTAAGAATTATTATTCCACTTTCCATATTTGATTTCCAATTTAATATATTAGGTAATCCATTCCAAAACCCGCTTTTAACTTCAAAAAAAATCGTTTTATCTTTCTTTAAGACAATTCTAGTTAGATGTCTGAATAGATTTTCAGTTTCATATTTAGAAGCTAAGATCGTGTCATTCTTCTTTATCATTGCGTGAGTGGAATAAGAATTTCCATGAATATCCTCTAACTCTATAACATGAAGGTTATGTCTGCGTTTAAAATAGAAGTTATTTATGTCAATGATTTTAATTTGATTTATAATTTTATCTTTTTCAGACTGAAAGGATAAACCTTGGTCTGTTAATGTAATTATTCCTCTAGATTTTTTTGAAGTTAAAGCTTTGTGAGACGTTTTTCCCGAATTAAAACTTCCAATTGATTCAAAATAATTCATGTTCCATGTGATTCAAAAGAATTCAGTAATATATAATTATTCTAAATTACAAAAAATGAAGTCTCAAAGCAATTAAAATATAAGTAATCACAAACAAGTAATAATACTCAAATATTGAATTTGGTTTGAAGTTATTTATAGAGGCGAATTTTAAGAATGAAGATAGTTAATTTAGAAGAAAAGCACGAAGAGACTTATTT